>NZ_CP017147.1:1195000-1347500 GCF_001741865.1 Bosea vaviloviae | reverse complement strand
CCGCACTCGGTTCTGACAAGAGAACCGCGCTCGGGGCGAGGTGGCGGCTGTTGGCGCTGCTTCGACAGACAATCGAGAGCGACATCGGTACGCAACCGTCAACCGCGATGCCATCTCGTCCTGAGCATTTGACAACGACCGGATCATCTTCCAGTCTCATTCTTACATAAAACAAAAATGAACAGGGTGGAGATGTGAAGGGGGCATGGAGCCGGCAGGAGACGCGCGCCGCGGTTCTCCGCTATCTCTGGCGATCCGGCGGGTCGTTCCGGCCGGATGTGATCGCTCATGTCGGCCTGACCGATGCGAGCATCTCCCGCATCGTGACCGATCTCAAAGCGGAAGGGCTCGTCGACGAGACCCGCAAACGCGCACCTTATCGCGGCGGTCCCAGCACGTTTCTGACGCTGAGCGAGAGCCAGTTCGTCGCAACGATCGAGCTCTCCAACAACCGCGCGCATGTCGGCGTTGGAAACCTCAAGGGCGAGGCGCTGTTTTCGGAGCAGCACGACCTGCCTGACGGCACGGCCGCCATGGCGGCGGAAAACATCACGGCCGCAGCGATCGCGCGCATGGCCGAGTGGTGCACGCGCCACGACATCGTCCTGCGCCAAATCGCCGTCTCCATACCCGGCTACCATCCTGGCCAGGCGAGCAACCCGATCGTGGCGCTACGGCCGGATTTCATCACCCGGACACTGGAAGCGGCGCTTCCGGACGTGCCCGCGACTTTCGCCAACTCGATCGTGACGCGTGCCCTGGCGCATCGGCTTCAGATCGGCGTCACGCGGGACGAAAGACCCTATTTCTATGTGTTCCTCGGGCATGGCGTCGGCGGGGCCTTCGTCGATGAAAGCGCCGGGAGCGACGATGTGCTCCCCTGCGAAATCGGACATATGATCATGGACCCGCAGGGCGCGCGGTGCCGCTGCGGCCATTCCGGCTGTCTCGAAGCCTATGTCTCGACAGGGGCCATGGCTCCGCTCTTCGGCAAAGCGGAGCAGCACATGCTCGCGCCCCGCGATAGCTGGCGCGAGGGCGTTCGGCTGTCGAGCCATGTGCCAAGTCATGCGCGGGCCGAAATCGGCATCCGTCTCGCCCAGCTCGGCACGGCGATCGGCAATGCCCTGAACCTCAATCGCGTCAGGCGGGTCGTCATCGCAGGCTGGCCAAGCCAGCTGCAAGACAAGGCCCGCCCGGCCTTATCGGCCGGTATCGACCAGAGCCTGTTCGGCGGTGCGGCCAGTGTCGAATTGTCCTTCTCCGCGATGAAGCCCGGCAGAGAACCTGCCTCCGGCATCGCGCTCGCCACCTTCGCTTTCATCGGCCGCGGCGGGCACGTGGTCCCGGCACCCGGCCGCAAGCGAGCCCGGCGCCTAGAGCCGGATGATTTCAGACGGAGCCACAAAGTGACCCCGTCTGAAATCTGAATCCGTCTCTCATCAAGGAGTTAGAGCAGGATCAATGCGAAAAACCGGTTCCCACTTTTTCGCATCCTGCTCTTGCGCTGGAAACGTCATGACAAATCACAAGAAAATCGGGAGGATACAATGAAAGCGCATTGGGCAATCGGCGCCGCTCTGCTTGCACTGTCGGTCGGTTCGGCGGCAGCGCAGAGCGTCCTGAAAGTCAGACCGTCCGGCGACGTCAAGATCCTCGACCCGATGCTGGGCTCGGATTCGATGGCCCGCAACTTCGGCTACATGGTCTACGATACGCTGTTTGCGGTCGACGACACTCTGGCGGTGAAACCCCAGATGGTGGCGGCATGGAGCACTTCGGCCGACGGCAAGATTTGGGACTTCACGCTGCGCGACGGCCTGGCGTTCAGCGACGGCCAGCCCGTCACCTCCGACGATGTCATCGCCTCGCTGAAGCGCTGGAGCGGCAATGACAGCATGGGCCAGCAGCTCAATGCGCGCGGCGCGGTCTGGAGCGCGATCGACGCCAAGAGCTTCAGGCTGACGCTGTCCCAACCCTGGGGCTTCGTGCTCGACGCGCTCGGCAAGCCCGGGGCGCCCGTGCCCTTCATCATGCCGGCGCGGATCGCCACGGCGACGCCCGCCAATCAGGGTGTGACCGACCAGACCGGCTCCGGCCCCTTCATCTTCAAGAAGGAGGAATGGCTCTCGGGCTCGAAACTGGTCTTCGTCAGGAACCCGAACTATGTGCCGCGCATGGAGGCGCCGAGCGGCTTCTCCGGCGGCAAGGTCGCGCGCGTGGACCGCGTCGAGTGGCAGATCATCCCCGATCAGCAGACGGCCGTGAATGCCGTGCTGAAGGGTGAGATCGATATCAGCGAAGACCTCTCCGCCGATCTGATCGGGCTCGCCAAACCGGCAAAGGACGTCGTCATCGCCCGTCAGGATGATCTCGGCGTGGCGCAGCAGATCCGCATCAACGCGCTGCAGCCGCCATTCAACAATCCCAAGATCAGGCAGGCCCTGCTCCATGCCGTCAACGGCTCCGAGTTCCTGGAAGCCGTGATCGAGGATCCGAGCCTCGGCAAGACCTGCCGCTCCTTCTATATCTGTTCCTCGCCCTATTTCACGGAGGAAGGCTTTCCCAAGCCGGACCTCGACAAGGCCAAGGCGCTGGTCAAGGAGAGCGGTTATGACGGCACGCCGGTCGTGCTGCTCGACGCCACCGAGAACACCAATATCCACGCCTTCACCATGGTCGCGGATCAATTGCTGCGCAGCATCGGCCTCAAGACGGATATCCAGGCGATGGATTGGGCCACGGTCGTGAGCCGCCGCGCGAGCAAGGAGCCGGTTGGCAAGGGCGGCTGGTCCATCTTCATTTCAGGACCAGGGGGGCTCGACATGATGGAGCCCCTCAGCCATCTCGGCCTGCGCTCGAACTGCGACAAGGCCTGGTTCGGCTGGCCTTGCGACGCCGAAATCGAGGCCATGCGGTCCGCCTTCGCCGATCTCTCCGACCTTGGCGCGCGCAAGGCGCTCGCCACGAAGATCCAGGTCCGAGCCGTCGAAACGGTGCCCTATATTCCGATCGGCCTGCAATATCAGATCCGGGCCCACCGGGCGAACCTGACCGGGATCCTGACGCCGCCGGCGCCGGTCTACTGGAACATCGCGCGGAAATAAGCAGCCGCCGAACGGTCATCCGTCTCGAGAGCATTCCGCGTTTCTCCGAATCGCGGAATGCTCTAGCTCCTTGTTTTAGCGTGCTTTCTCCGCGCAAACGCTTTGCGTTTGTCGCGGGGAACGGTGTCCACTTCGCTCGAAAACGCTCTAGCAGGCTGCTGAAGAAGTCTGTTCTGGCTCTTGGTTTAGATGGTCTCTGCTGTTTTGGCAGCGACTGGCGCAGCTGGGAAGCGTCGGCGGCTTGTCTTCTGGTGGATGCTGCTGCCGGAGCGTGGCTTGGTCCGCTTGGCGCTGCCCTTCATGCGGTCGCCTGGGCTAGAAGCTTGGGGATGCGGACGAGGTTGTAGGCGGCAACTGCGAAGGTGAAGACCGCCTCGGCCTTGGTCCGGGACCGGACCTTGACCTTGGCCAGCCCGGCCTGGGTCTTGATCCAGCCGAAGACCTCCTCGATGCGCTTGCGGCAACGCTGGCTGATCGCGTAGCCGGGATGGCGGGTGATGCGGCCGTCGATGGCGGTCTTGCGCACCTTGCCGGTCTTGGACACCGCGCCGTTGATGGCGATGTGCGGCGTCACCTGGCGCGCCCGCAGGTCGCCCACGAAGGCCTCGACATCGTAGGCCTTGTCGGCTCCCAACGTGATCCGATGTCGGCTTTCGCGCCGGTCGAGCATCGCAAGCGTTGCCTCGCGCTCGGCCGTGCCGGTGGCGTGGGTCAGCGTCGCGTCCACCACGAGGCCATGGCGGTTCTCCATCAGCGCATGGCCTATGAAGCACAGCCGGCTCTCGTGCCCGTCGCTCTTGCGATAGAGCCGGGCATCGGGATCGGTGGTCGAGGCATGGGTTACATTCGAGCGCTTTTCCTTGCGGAAGTTGCGCTCGCCGTTGCGGCCAGGCCCAGGCGGCTCGTCCGAGCCGTCCTTGCGCCGGAAGCTCTTCATCGAGGCCCAGGCATCGATCAGCGTGCCATCGACGGAGAAGTGGTCGCTCGACAGGAGCTGCTTCACCTGACGCAAAGCCAGCAGCCCCGACAGGAAGGCGTGGGCCACATCCGCTTCCAGAAGCCGGTCGCGGTTGTGCGTGAACACCGTCGGGTGCCAGACCGCGGCATCCATCTCAAGCCCGACGAACCACCGGAACAGCAGATTGTAGTCGATCTGCTCCATCAGCATCCGCTCGGAGCGAACCGAGAAGAACGCCTGCAGCAGCGTCGCGCGCAGCAGCATCTCCGGTGGGATCGAGGGCCGACCCATCTGCGAATACAGCGTCTCGAAGCGACCGTTCAGACCCGCCAGAACCTCGTCCGCCAAAGCCCGGATCGCTCGCAGCGGATGATCCGCAGGAACCCGCTCTTCCAGCCGGATGTAGCTGAACAGGCTATCCGACCGATCCTCACGTCCCCGCATCGCAAGACCCCGCATCTGCCTCAGACAGAGTGAATCATCTCCAAGACGATCCCGCCAGAGACTTCTGCAGCAGCCTGCTAGTCGCAGCAGGACGATTCGAACCATGTCGTGGCGGCGGCCGAAAGGGCGGGCAAGGCCGCCTGCAGCGCCTGGTAGCGCGGCAGGTTCTTGCGGAAGAGCCCGCGCAATTGCGCCTCGCATCGTTCGAGCTCGATGCCTGTCGGGCATCCATCCCGGACGATCTGCCGCCCGGCCACGACCACGTCGCGGACACAAGCGGTGTTGCCGCGGGCGAACAGCAGGTCGAGCGGATCGACAGGCATGATCGCGTCACGATCGAGCCGGTCGAGGTCGATCACCGTGAAATCGGCGGCAGCGCCCGCGACCAGCGCGCCCGGGCCCGGCGCGCCCGTGGCCTTGCGGCCGTTGCGGACCGCGAGGGAGAGGAATTCGGCGCGGCTCCAATTGCGCCGGAGGCCCGCGCCGTCATGCATGATCTGGACGAGCCGCATCTCGCGCAGCGCGTCGTCGTCTTCGTCGAGCGCCGCGCCGTCGACGCCGACGGCGATCGCGCAGCCGCGACGATGGGCTTCGGCGATCGGCCCGAGCCCGGAATGCAGATGCAGATTGGAGCTGAAATTGGTGACGATGGTCGCGCCGGCCTCGGCAATGAGATCGAGCTCCTCGGGCCTCGCATGGGTGCAATGGGCCAGGGTCAGGCGCTCGGAAAGCAGGCCGATATCCTTGAGGTAGCCCAGCATGCCGCCCGGGAAGGTCCTGTCCGCCCAGCTGCGCTGGTAGACGGTTTCGAGGAGGTGCATGTGCACGCGCCGGCCGGTCGCGGCCGAGCGCTCGGCGATGGCCTCGAGCAGGGCCGGCGAGCACCATTGCACTCCGGCCGGCCCGAACTGGACATCGACCATCGGCCCGGCGATCGCGGCGCCGATCTCCTCGACAAGGTCGAGATAGGCGGCGGGCGGCATTGCCGGCCGGATGAACAGGTCTTCGACCGGCTGCCGCGCCTCGGCCGGGAGCGCCTCGAGCAGAGCGGCGCTGTCGCCATAGACCAGCGGGTTCTGGTCGCGCACCGCCAGTGCGAAGGCCAGTCGGATGCCGACATCGCTGGCCGCGCGCGCGATCTGCCGGGCTTCCTCGACGATCGGCATCGTGCCGCTCGGGCGGGTATAATGGACCATCATCGTGCCGCAGCCGGCCCGTGCCGTTCTGGCCAGTGAGACGGCGGCGGCGAGATAGGGATCAGGCGGCGTGCCGAAGGCCGAGCGCAGCATCCAGGTTTCGAGCGGCAGGTTCGCTGCGCCGAAGGAGGTCATGCTCGGCCGGGCATGGTCATGCGCATTGACCAGGGCCGGGATGATCAGCCGGCGCCCATCCTGCGCCGCCTGCCCATCCAGGACGGCGCCGATCACCCCGTCCCTGTGCTGGAGCGCGGCATCCGCGACGAGGTCTTGTCCGGTGAACAGGCTCGTCGCGAATGCCGTCTCTGTCATCTCGCCCTCCCGGCGGGTTCAGTTCGCGGTATAGACCAGTTCACGCTCCGCCTTGGGCGGCAGGAACTGGCGCGAGAAGATCTCACTGGGCGCCGGCGTGCGCGCGAGCTGGTAACCCTCGACGATGATGCCGATGGCACGCGCCATGCGCTCGTCCTTGGTGTCGCCGATGCCGATCTCCTTCATCTCCGGCGAGACGATAAGCTCGCTGAAGGAATATTGCAGCCGGCGCTTCTCGACCTTTTCGTCGACGAGGTTGTCGAAATTGACCACGCCCTTCATGCCGAGCCCCTGATCCCCGGCGATCTCGATCATCGCCTTGTTGGTGGCGCGAACGAGGCCGGCCACAGCCTTTGGATTGTCCTTGATCAGCTTCTGCGAGACCATCAGGCCGTTCGAGTAGAGGTCGAGGCCATAATCGCCGAACATCAGCCAGTTGAAATCCTTGTCCGGGTCCTGGCGGTTCAGCACGAGGTTGAAATAGCTGGTGATGTTGAAGACCAGCGCGCCGTCGATGTCGCCCTTGATCAGCAGGGGCTCCTGCAGGTTCGGCGCCATGTTGGAGAGCTTGACCTTGTCCATCGGAACGCCGTTCTTGCGCGCGAAGACCTCGAGCAGACGGGTCGTCGGCGTGCCCTGGGCGCCGCCCAGCGTCTTGCCGACGAGCTCGGCCGGCTTGGTCACGCCGGTCGCCTTCTTCGTCACGATCGCGAAAGGCGGCCGGTTCCACATCATATAGACCATCACCGGGGCTTCGCCCGGCCTGGCCGCGGCGTTCTGGATGATGGCGTTGACGTCGCCGAAGCCGGCATCATAGGCGCCGCTCATGACGCGGGTGACGGTGGCGCCGGAGCCCTCGCCCTGGTCGATGACGACGTTCAGCCCCTCGGCCTTGTAGTAGCCCTTGTCGCGCGCGACGAAGAAGGCTGCATCCGAACCTTGCGTCTTCCAGCCGAGCGTGAACTTGATCGTGGCCTCCTGGGCCAGCGCGGAGCCGGCCCAGGCGAGGCCGGCAAGGAGTGTCGCGGTCCATGTCTTAAGCATCGCGGTCTTCAGCATCGTGGTCTCCCCTTCTGACGATTTCTGGCGATTACGGCATGCCTAGGCGGTGGCGAGGTCGGTCTTGCGGGTGGCCCAGCCGGTGACGCGCATCTCGATCAGCGAGAAGGCGACGTAGAGCGCGACGCCGAGCCCGGCGAGGATGAACAACCCGGCGAAGACCAGCGGCACGTTGAAGTTGGACGAGGCCGTCATCATCACATTGCCGATGCCGCGATTGGAGGCGACGGTCTCGGCCAGCACCGTGCCGACGAAGGCGTAGGTGATCGCGACCTTCAGCGAGGCGAAGAAGAACGGCATCGTGCGCGGCAGGCCGACATTCCAGAGGATGTCGAACTTGCTGGCGCCGAGCGCCTTCAGCACGTCCTCCATCTCGGGCTCGGTCGTGGCGAGGCCGGTCGCGATGTTAACCACGATCGGGAAGAAGCAGATCGACAGCGAGGTCAGCACGGCCGGCACCGTGCCCGAGCCGAACCAGAGCACGAAGATCGGCACCACCGCGACCTTCGGGATCGAGGAGAAGCCGATCAGCAGCGGGTAGACCGTGTCATAGGCCGTGCGGGAAACGCCGATGACCGCGCCCAGCACGACACCGAGCGCAACCCCGAGCACGAAGCCGGCCATCGTCGTCGCCAGCGTCTGCAGGATATGCGGCCGCAGGATCGGGAAGCGCTGCACCAGCGTCGCGACCACCTGGCTCGGGCGCGGCAGGACCAGGTCCGACATGCCCGAGATGACGCAGAACAGCTCCCAGCCGACGAAGAACAGCACGATCAGCCCGGCTGAACCCAGCCTCTGCCTGAGACGGATATCGGCCATGTCAGATGCCCTCCTCAAGGATCGGGGCGGAGCGGGCATCGACGATGAGCTCGCGCAAGCGCTGGTTCAGCGCGACGAAGTCCGGCTCGAAGGTCATTGCGATCGTGCGCGGCCGGGCGAAGGCGACCGCGCTGTCGTCGAGGATGCGGCCCGGCCGGGCGCTCATCACGCAGATCCGGCTCGCCAGGAAGCCGGCCTCGCGCAGATCATGCGTCACCAGCAGGACGGTGGGACGGTGCGCCAGCCAGAGCTCCTGCAGGACCGCCCAGAGCTCCTCGCGCGTGAACTGGTCGAGCGCGCCGAACGGCTCGTCGAGCAGCAGCATGCGCGGCTCATGGATCAGCGCCCGGCACAGATTGGCGCGCTGGAGCATACCGCCCGAAAGCTGCCAGGGATATTTGCCGGCAAAGCCCTTGAGCCCGACCTGGGAGAGCAGCGCATGCGCCTTGTCGCGGAAGGCGCCGCGCTTCTCCCGCGCGAAACGCGAGCGGAACGGCTGCACGATCTTCAGCGGCAGCATGACGTTCTGCTCGATCGTCAGCCAGGGCAGCGTGGTCGGATTCTGGAAGGCCATGCCGATCCGGAGCGCCCGCGCGGTAACCTCGCGGCCGCCGACGATGACGACGCCTGAACTCGGCTGCACGAGCCCGCTCACCAGCCGCAGGATGGTGGACTTGCCGCAGCCGGAGGGGCCGACCAGCGCGACGAACTCGCCATCGGGAATGCGCAGGCTCGTCTCGGACAGGGCCGGCACCGCGCCTGCGCCACGGCCGAAGGTGACGGAGGCCTGCGAAAGCTCGATCGCCGGAGCGGCGCGCAGCGGCGCATCCGCGCCCGGCTGCGGCGGCGCCGATGGAACGATCGCTGGCTTGTGGCGTGGTTGGCTCATGCCAAAAGTGCATGCAATTGCAGTGCCACATTGTATCCCGATCGGACCGCCCTCCTTGTTCGAGCGGCCTCGGCAATCCATCACGGCCAGCGCGATCGGCGGGATGCCGAGGCAACCCGGCTGTCCCGCGCATGCATTGCGGAAGCGGTCGACATGGCGCTAAGACGATCGCCCACGACGTGGAAAACCATGATGGCGCGCGAGACGGACCAGGGCCGCACTTCGCCCGACAAGGTCGGGACGATCTGCCGCGCGTTACGCCGCGCGATCATCGAGCAGGCGCTGGAGCCGGGCGCGAAGCTGCCCGAGGATGCACTGGGCGAGAGTTTCGGCGTCAGCCGCACCATTGCACGCCACGCGCTTGGGCAATTGGCGGCCGAAGGGCTGGTCGAGCTGCGCCGCAACCGCATCGCGGTCGTGGCGACACCGAGCTGGCAGGAGGCGCGCGATACGTTCGACATCCGGATCGAGCTCGAGCGCCTCGTCGTGCGGCAACTGGCCGGCCGCTTGAGCAAGGCCCAGATCGCCGCGCTGAGGGCCCATGTCGATGCCGAGGATGCAGCGCGCGGCGGCCCCGACGCGGTCTCGATCCGGCTCGCGACCGAGTTCCACATCCTGCTCGCCACGATGACGGAAAGCCCGATCCTGATCCGCTATGTCAGCGAGATCGCCTATCGCTGCTGCCTGATCCTGTCCTTGTTCAGCCGGCCTCATTCGTCCGAATGCGCCATCAACGAGCACCGCCTGCTGATCGACACGCTGGCGGAAGGCGACGCCGACAAGGTGATGAGCCTGATGCATAGCCATCTCGATTCCGTCGCCGACCGCGCTTTGGTCGCGCAGGCCAAGCCGCGCGGCCGCGACATCATGGATATCCTGGCGCCCTATGCCGAAACGCCGCCGGCGAGCCCCGCCGGCAAGGCGGGTCCTGGCCGCAGCTTGCGGCGCGACGCGGCGGAATAGCGTTCAGGCCGTCGGCTGCTTCAGTCCCGCGCCGGCCATCCGCTCATCGCCTCCCCGACACGCCTGCTCTATCACATAGTGAGAGACGGATTCACCGATCAGGTCGATCCGACCTGATCGGATCCGGCTCTAGCGGTATCGGCACACAAAGTGCATGCATGTTTTTTGAACAGCCTGAACTCATTTCCTAGAGCAGGATGCGAAAAAGTGGGAACCGGTTTTTCGCATTGATCCTGCTCTCACTCTTTGATGAGAGACGGATTCAGATTTCAGACGGGATCACGAAGTGACCCCGTCTGAAATCATCCGGCTCTATGCATGCGATGCCCAGCTCCCTCGATCTCATCTTTCGTCAGGCGATTATCCCCAGCCACGATCAGCCGGTCGATATCGGCATCGCCGCCGGGCGCATCTCGGCCATCGCGCCCCGTATCGTCGCCGACGCGCCGGAGATCGTCCTGGACGGCCGCGCCGTGCTGCCGGGTTTCGTCGACAGCCATGTCCATCTCGACAAGGCCTGCCTGCTCGGCCGCTGCGGCCATAGCCATGGCGGGCTCGCAGACGCCATCGCCGCGGTCGCCGCGATGAAGCGCGATTTCACCGTCGACGATGTCTATGAGCGCGGCGCGCGCGTGATCGAAAAGGCGATCGCCAAGGGCACGACCCGGATGCGCACCCATGTCGAGGTCGATCCGCGCGCCGGCCTGCGCAGCCTCAAAGCGATCAAGGCGCTGAAGGCGGCCTATGCCTGGGGGCTGGAGCTTTCGATCTGCGTCTTCCCGCAGGAGGGGCTGACCAACGATCCCGGCACCGACGAGCTTCTCGTCGCCGCCCTGCGCGACGGGGCGGACCTGCTCGGCGGCTGCCCCTATACCGACAGCGACCCGCTTGCCCAGATCGACCGGCTCTTCGCCCTCGCCGGGCAGTTCGACGTCGACCTCGATATCCATCTCGATTTCGACCTCGACCCGAGCTGGATGCATCTCGATGAGATCTGCCGCCAGGCCGAGCGTCGTGGCTATCAAGGCCGCGTCGCGATCGGACACGTCACCAAGCTCTCGATGGTGGAGCCGGCGACCCTTGCCCAGATCGGGCAGCGGCTGGCTGAGGCGGGCGTGGCGGTGACGGTCCTGCCGGCGACCGATCTCTATCTGATGGGGCGGGAGGCTTCGCATGCGGTGCCGCGCGGCCTGGCGCCGGCGCACCGTCTCGTGGAGCAGGGCGTGGTCTGCTCGGTTGCGAGCAACAACATCCTCAACCCGTTCACGCCCTTCGGCGACGGCTCGCTGCTGCGCATGGCGAATTTCTACGCCAATGTCGCGCAAATCGGCCCGGACGGATTCCAGCGCTGCCTAGATCTCGTGACGACGCTGCCGGCGCGACTGATGAACCTCGACGATTACGGGATCGCCATCGGCAACCCCGCCGATTTGATCGTCTTGGACGCGCCGACCGGCCACGACGCACTCGCGGAGATCGCCGAGCCGATCATGGGTTTCCGAAGCGGCCGGCAAAGCTTCGCACGCCCGGCCGCGGCGCTGTTCGCCCCTGCATTACGCTCGCGGCACGCGCTTTGAGCGAATTGATGCGAAAAGCGCGGGGAACCCCTCTCCTGCATCGAAGTCGGGTTTACCCGACCTCGACACTTTGAGTGCCGAACTCGGGCAGGCCCGAGTTCAGTGAGAGGGGCAGGGGTGAGGTGTAGGCCTCTGGACCAGTGGCGTGACGACCTTGCCGTCATTGCGAGCGTAGCGAAGCAATCCAGGAGGTCTCGCTCTACGTCTCCTGGATTGCTTCGCTACGCTCGCAATGACGAGGGAGCAGCGGTTGGGACACAGACAAAGCGTCAAACGGCCTACCCCTCACCCTACCCTCTCCCTACGGGAGAGGGTTCCCCGCGCTTGTCTCGGCAAGAACACGAGGCCCCGCCCTATCGGCGACGCCGCCAGCTCGAACCGGCGGTCATTCAGGGCCAGGACAACACGGAGGTGCGCCAATGCGCGCTCGCGAATCCGTCATCGCCGATCAGCCGAGGGCGCGCACAAAACTTCGTTAAGACAGCCCCTGTAAGGGTCCCGAGCATTGGATCGGATCACAGAACCGGAATGCTGCAGGCCTCATCTCGGGCTCAGCGCGGCGCAACCGGCCGGGGCTGCCAACGCCTCATGATCTGACGATGAGGGAACGGCCGAACCGACTGCCTCGATCGTCCCGATCGAACCGAGCCTGTTCCCGTTGTCGCGCCGTCCCGCAGAACCCCGCCGCCGAAAGCTGACCATAGCCATGCTGAAGCACGCCTCCATCGTGTCGAAATCCATCGGCGTCGTCGCCGTGATGAGCGTCGTCGCCATCGTCATCGCCCTTGTCGGCTGGATGGGGCTGACGCAGCTCAAGCGCTCGATGCTCGATGTCGAGCAGACCGGCGGCGTCGCGCGTGAAGCGATGGATTTGCGCATCGACATCATCGCGATCAGCCGGATGACCTACCAGCTCGCGCGCCAGCCTGAAAAATATGCCGAGTTCGCCACCGACACCGAGCTGCGCGTGAAGGAAATGCTGGCCCGGCTGCCGATCCTGGAAGCGCTGGCCGATGCCGAGGAGAAGCGCCTGATCGGCGATGTCCGCGCCAAGCTTGGCAGCTATTTCGACCAGATCCGCGCCATGGTCGCCGCCTCCCGGAACAGCACGGCCGATCGCTCGGCGATCGAGGCCGCGCTGGCTGCCTGCCTCGGCGGTCAGAAGGCCGTCACCGAAGCGGTCAAGGCCTATACCACCTATTCCGGCAAGACGATCGAGGTGACCCGCGACACCGCCTTCGCGTCCGTCGACCGCTTCCTGCTGGTGCAGATCGTCGTCGCCGTGCTCGGCATCCTCGGCGGGCTTTTGCTCAGCCTGTTCGTCGCGCGCCGCGGCATCCTGCTGCCGCTGCGCGGGCTCAACGGCACGATGCACTCCATCGCCGAAGGCGATCTCGACAGCGCCGTCGAAGGCACCGAGCGCCGCGACGAGATCGGCCAGATGGCCGCCGCACTGCAGATTCTGCGCGACAATCTCCAGAAAATCCGCGCGCTTGAGGAACAGGAGCGCGAGGCCTCGTCGCGCCGTCTGCGCGCGGCGGAAAACATGGCCTCTGTCGTCTCGGATGTCGGCGAGGTCGTTGCCGCCGCGGCTGCGGGCGATTTCTCGGCGCGGCTGCAGATCGACCAGGCCGACGAGCAGATGCAGAAGCTCGTCGCCGGCATCAACGAGATCAATGCCGTGGTCGATTCGGCGACGAGCGAGTTCGCCCAGGCGCTCTCGGCGGTGGCGGGCGGGGATCTGACCGCCCGGATCGAGACCGCCTATCGCGGCAAGTTCGCCGAGCTCAAGGGCGCGATCAACGAGACGGTCGACCGGCTGTCCGCGACGGTGCGCACGATCCAGACAACCTCTGCGGATGTCGGGCTGGCGGCGCGCGAGATCACCATGGGCGCCGACGACCTGTCGAAGCGCACGGAAGAGCAGGCGAGCTCACTGGAGGAAACCGCGGCCACGACCGAGGAGCTCGCAGCCTCGGTGAAGGCCTCGGCCCAGGCCTCGAAGGACGCCGCCGCGATCGCAACCGAGGCGATGCAGGCGGCGCAGACGGGCGGCACCATCGCGACCGAAGCGGTCGCTGCGATGGCGCGGATCGAGAGCGCCTCGCAGAAGATCTCCGACATCATCCGGGTGATCGACGACATCGCCTTCCAGACCAATCTCCTGGCGCTGAACGCGGCGGTCGAGGCGGCGCGCGCCGGTGATGCCGGCAAGGGTTTCGCGGTCGTCGCCTCGGAAGTGCGCACACTGGCGCAGCGCTCGAGCGCTGCCGCCAAGGACATCTCCGGCCTGATCTCCTCCTCCAACATGGAGGTCGGCACCGGCGTCAAGCTGGTCCGCCAGGCCGGCGACCAGCTCGACCAGATCCTCAGCCATTCGCGCAAGGTCGCCGCCACCATCGCCGACATCTCCTCGGCCGCCGGCGAACAGGCCAATGGCATCGACGAGATGAGCCAGGCCGTCGCCCATCTCGACGAGATGACGCAGGCCAACGCCGCGCTCTCCGAACAGAGTGCAGCCTCTGCCGGTTCGCTCTCGGGCCGCATCGTCCAGCTCAACGACCTCGTCGCCGCCTTCAGGACCGGGCCTGAGAGTGCAACCGCCTCTTCGGCCAATTACGCCCCGGCGCCAGTCAGGGCTACAGCGTCCGAGCCAGAGCGCCTGCGCAAGCTCGCCGCGGCTGCCTTCGGCCAGAGCAGGGCATCGGCGCCGACAGCCCGGGCTCAGGCGGCCGCGCCAGCGCCGCGCGCCCCGGCCAGGAAGGCCGCGAACAGCCGCGCCGGCGATGCCGGATGGGAAGAGTTCTGAGACCCCACCTGTTTGGAAAGGTGAGCCCTCATCCTGAGGAGTGGGCGAAGCCCGCGTCTCGAAGGATGCTCCAGATGGTTCGGGAGCCTCCTGGAGCATCCTTCGAGACGCCATTCCCAAGGGAATGCCTCCTCAGGATGAGGGCTCCGGGGTCCAAATAGACTCTTAGCAAATCCGGGCCAGCCGCTCAGCCGCCGACCGCAGGCCTGATGATGTCGTCGATCTCGTCCGCATCGATACGCCGCCGTTCAACCAGCCTTTCGGCAATGGCCTTCTGGGCCGCGAGCATAGCGGGCTGATACAGGATTGCGGCCGCCGCCCTGGCGCAGCGCGCCCGCAAAGCGAGCTCATCGGCAGGCCGCAGAAAGGCGATATAGGGCCGCATCTGTTCCAGGTCGTCTTCATGGGACTGGATCGCGCCCGGATACCATTTGAGCCCGTCCCCCTCGTTCCAATAGATCATCTCACCGCAATGACCGGCGGACAGGATCGTGATCTCGACCTCGGCGCGCCGGATGTCCGCCAGTCGCTCAATCTGGAAGCCTTTCCGATAAGGCTCGAAACAGGTCTCGCCAGTGAAGCCATAGGGCGGGCGAAGCCAAGCATGGGTGACATATCGCTCGTGATGCCAGCCGACGATGATGTGGCCGGCCTCATGAAACGCGCAAGCCGCGCGCCGAACCTCGGCAGGGATGGCGCTGAGCGCGTGATCTCGTCCCACCCTCATCTCCTGCGCCTCTCGTGCTGGCCTACTGAGGCCAATCGCCGCGAAAAGCCAGCCACAGCCGCAGCGCGCCCGGCACGCTTCGAAGGTTTGACCTTAGCCTGCCGGGCTTTGCTTCCTCGCAAAATCCCTCGTTGCCGAGCGCCCGGCTATCCCTTCCACGGATTGCGCCCGTAGCTCAGCTGGATAGAGCGTTGCCCTCCGAAGCTGGGTTTTCTCCGAGGCGCTGCCAAAATAGCCCGACATTTACAGCGGCTTGCGCTTCGAATTCGCGCGTGAGATCCGATCTCAACGCGATTCGGCACGACAGCGCCACATGCAACTGATCATCGGCTCGAATGTCCGAGAAATTTCAGCGCAGCCCATCATCGCTGGATGATATCCTTGCTTTCGAATCGACGAAGTCGGCACGGAGAGTCTCAACCTTGAATAGCATTCCAAGCGGACGCTTCGTCGTGCTCGACTTCGAGACGACCGGACTCAGCCCGTCGATGGGCGCGCGGGTGATTGAGGTGTCAGCTCGCGAAGTGGTGGATGGTCGAGCAGGCCATGAATTCCTGACCTTCGTCGACCCAGGCGTTCGCGTGCCTACCGAGATCACCCTGATCACCGGCATAACCACTGCGATGCTGCACGGCGCACCGGCCTCGGCCATCGCCATGTGTCGGCTGGCGTCTTTCATCGGCTCATCGCCGATCGTTTGCCATAACGCGGGCTTCGATCGGAAATTTTATGAGCACGAGGCCAGAAACGTCCTCGAAGGGCGGCCCGTTCGCACTCTTTGCACTCTGCTGTTGGCTCGGCGCATGTTCCCCGGCCGGAAAAGTTATCGATTGGGCGGTCTCATCGAAGAGATGGGCATTTCGTCCCCGGGCCGGCTCCATCGAGCGAGCGCAGATACGTTCGTGACCGCGCGCCTATTCGATCGCATCTGCGCGGATGCACGCTCTTATTGTCGCGCCGAGCATTTCGATCACGATGTGCTGCACCAGCTCCAGCGTGTCCGGGTTGCGGGGGCACGTGATTGGCTGGCAGCGTTGGGTAACCCTGACGCTAAATCGCACAGCAAATTTGGCTCAACCGGTACTGTCGCGCAAAGCATCAGCGCGGTGAACTAACCCAAATGAGTTCATGCTCCTGGACCATCGTCGTCCTCGACACCCTCAGCAAGTCGCCTGGAGATCAACGTCGGGGGCCGGCGTCGGAGATTTCTGACGCCGACGCCGAGACGCAATGAGCTGTCAAACCGCCCACCACAGCCGCGGCGCACCCGACACGGTTTGAACATGTGACCGTCGCCTGAGGGGCGTTTGCCCGTTCGTAATTGCTGCGGGCGCTCGACCACCGGCAGCCAGCTCGGCCGCGCTAAAGAAGATGCGGTTGCCCTGCGATCTTTCACAATTGGATCGGCCATCTTCAAGAGGCCGTCTGGGAACGGTCCCTATTGCTGGACGTTGTCTTCTCATTGCCATGTGCCCCTCAAGCCCGAGGGATGTCGCCGCGCAAAGAGGACGCCACCATGAAGACCCTCCAGGACGCTTTTCAGCACACACTTCAGGACATTTACTGGGCCGAGAACGCCCTTCTCAAGGCTCTGCCCAAAGTCGCGAAAGCAGTCGGCAGCGCCGAGCTGAAACAGGCCTTCGATGATCACCTGAAAGAAACAAAAGGCCATGTGTCGACACTCGAATCCGTGTTCAAATCGTTGGGCCTCAAGGCCAGCGGCGAGAAATGTGATGCGATGGCCGGCCTATTGAAGGAGGCGGACGGTCTTATCGACGAGGCAGAAGGCCACGCACGCGACGTCTGTCTGATCGGCGCCGCCCAAGCCGTCGAGCATTACGAGATTGCCCGCTATGGAACTCTGCGCGAATGGGCGAAAGTCCTGGGGCACACCGAAGCGCACGAGCTGCTGACGTCGATCCTCGACGAGGAAAAGGCGGCAAATGCCAAACTGACGACGCTGGCGGTGATGACGGTCAACGGGTCCGGGTCAACCAGCAAGACAAAGTGACGAACTGACGCTCTCCATCAATGCAGGACAGCTCGCTGTGGCGGCATACCGCCGCCACAGCCGCGGCGCGCCCGACGCGGTTCGAACATCGGACCGGTGCCCGAGAGGCCCTTGCTTCGTCGCAAAATCCCTCGTTGCCGAGCGCACGGCAATCAGCTATCCACCTTCCACGGATTGCGCCCGTAGCTCAGCTGGATAGAGCGCTGCCCTCCGAAGGCAGAGGTCACACGTTCGAATCGTGTCGGGCGCGCCATTTCCTTAAGCCGCTGTCATAACCCGGCTTTCATTCTCTTCATCCAGACATTGTTGTGTGCCAGCCAGCATGCGCTATCACCAATGGCGCGCTCAACGAGCGGCCTGATTGGCCCGCCTCATCCCGTCCCCGCACCGACGCATCCGTCCATGACCGCGGCGATTTCGGCGGCGGACAAGGCCGCCAGTTCGGCAATGAACACGATCCTCGAGCGAGGCAGCCCCGATGCCGGCACCCCGGCCGGAACCAGGGTCGCCCGGCCGCCGGCGAGCTGAAACAGGAACTGCCGGCCCGGCTGCTCGACCGTCTCGAACAGCCCCTTGGCGCGGGCGAGCTTCGGGGCAAGCCGGGCGATCGCCTGTTGCAGGAGCGGCAACGAGACCGGTCGGTCGGAGGTCCAGCTCAGGCTCTCGAACCGCTCGAAGCTCGGGCGGCGGCTGCCGGGAGCGCGCGGTACGGGCGGCCGGTCCGGGCCGTCAGGGAAAACCAGCTCCAGCGGTACCTGGCCGTGCGGGGCTTCGATCTGGAGCACGCCCGGACGGATCGCCGCGACGGCATCGCGAACCCGCTGCCGCTGCGCCGCATCGACGAGATCGACCTTGCTCAGCGCCACCACATTGGCGGCGCGAAGCTGTCCGCGCAGCAGGGGATCGTCCAGCCCTGCCGGAGACATCGTCGCATCCACCACGCACAGCACCGTCTCCAGCGGCGCCTCCTGGAACGTCACGGGATCCAGGAGATTGCGGACGATATCCTCGGGCTCGGCGACGCCGCTCGTCTCGATCAGGATGGCGTCCGGCCTGGGCTCGCGCCGCAGGATCGTCGCCAGAGTGCGCAGCAGGTCGCCCTCCAGCGAGCAGCAGATGCAGCCATTGGCGAGGCTGACGACCCCGTCGCTGGCTCCGGCGATGAGTTCGGCGTCGATATTGATGGCGCCGAAATCATTGACCACGGCGGCGATGCGCCGCCCCCCGGCATGGGCCAGGACATGGTTCACCACCGTCGTCTTGCCGGCCCCCAGAAAGCCGGCCACGAGCAGGATCGGGACGGGCATGCCGGCTCAGGCGCCCGAGGCGACGGGCCGGCGCACGGGCTGGCCGGGGCGCGCCGCCACCTCCATGACGCCGTCACTGATCACGGCCTGCCCATTGACCAGAAGATGCTTCACGCCCTCGGCCGGTCGGTTCATCGCCGAGAATTCGGCCCGGTCGGTCAGCGTCTCGAAGTCGAACACGACGATATCGGCATCAGCGCCCGGGCGCAGCCGCCCCTTGTCGCGCATGGCGGGCGTGCTCGCCGCCAGGATCTCCGCCGGGATCAGCGTGCATTTGGCGATGCCGTCTAGCAGCGAGACCGCCTGGCGCTCCCGCACCCAATGGCGCAGGAAGCGGGTGAAGGTGCCAGCCGAGCGCGGATGCGAGGTCGCGTCCTCAGGCAGTGGCCAGGCATCGCCGGTATAAATCGAGGCATCCGGCAGGCTCCAGGGCATGGCGTCGGAGGCGATCGCGCCGCCGGGATAGAGCACGGAGAGATCGAGCATGCGGCGGTGCTGTTCGTTGTTCTCGGTGTCGAGGATGTGCCAGAGCACCAGCGTGGAGGGCTCCTCGGCTTGCGCCGCCAGGAGTTCCTGCCGATCGCGGAAGCGGCGCCCATCGGCGACGCGCTGCACGGAATCATAGCCGGTGCCGTTGCGCGTCTCGAATTCGGGATCGCTGAAGAAGGCGGCCGCCAGCACGGTGGATCCAGTGCCGTAGGGATAGGCTTCGACCGTGATCGGCAGGCCCTGTGCCTGCGCCTTCATCACCAGCTCGGCGCAGCGCTCCACATCGGTTTTGCTGGAGCTGTTGAAATGGCAGATATGCATATGCGCGCCGGTGGCGCCGGCATAGCCGATCAGGCGGATATAGGCCTCGACGGCGCTTTTCGGGTCGATGCGCGACATATAGGCGATATGCGTGAAGGTGGGGACGCCCTGCGCCGCCGCGAGCTGGCAGACCGCCGTCAATTCCTGCACGCCGGCGCCCGGCGCATAGGCATTCAGGATGCCGATGCCGATACCGCCCTCGTCCAGGCCCTGCGCGATGCGCGCGATGATCCCGGCCTGCTCGCCGTCGCTGGCGATATTGTCCATCCAGCGCGGGTCGCGCATGGCGCGGCCGAACGCCTCCAGGGACGATTCCTCGTTGATGCCGACCATGGCGCCGATCCGGGCGAAGGCCCAGTTGGTGGAGGCGCCATAGTTCAGGATCCGCCCCCGCTCCGCCTGGCGCCGATACCAGGAGGCGACCGGCATCACGCCGGCTTCCAGATCCAGCGTCGTGGTGACGCCGTCAAAGGCCTGCATGCGGTCGGCGGGGATGGATTGGCCATGCGCGTGCAGGTCGATGAAGCCGGGCGCGACGACTAGCCCTGTCGCGTCGATGACCCGTTCGGCCTCGCCGAGCCCGGTTCCAACAGCGGCGATCTTGCCGTCGAGCACCACTATATCGGCCAATGCATCGATCCCGCTTTCAGGATCCACCACGCGTCCGCCCCTGATCACCAAACCGCTCATATCGCCGCTCCGCATGCCAAACCCTGTGCCTCGAGCCGGCGTCGCCCCCGGCGACGCATTCGACCGGCCATGGGCGAACAGGACCGGCAGTAGAGGCAGATTCTCCGCCGACCGCAATCGGCTGGCCACCTATCTGATCACGTTCTCGGTCTCGGGTCTGGATCAGGCGCGCGTCGGTGATCGGGCGATGCGCCTGCCTCCTCGGTCCCTCCCCCTCGATCCCTGCAGCCTCAATCCTGCCACTCGAAGCGCAGCGGCGCCTCGCGGAAGGCGAAGCGGTCGAGATGGCTTGCGACGACGCCTTTCAGCGCCGCGAGCTGCTCGGGCACGCTCGCCTCGATGCGGCATTCGAGATTGTCGTCATGGGCCTGCAGGTCGAGCGTGGCGTCGCCGGGCCAATCCGCGCCGCGTATGTCGCGCGGAAAGGTCACCCGCCCCATTTGAGGCGTGAACGTGACCTCGAGATTATGGCTCCAATGCTTGCAAAGCTGCTGGAGATAGCGGCTGCCATTTTCGGTCGGAACGCGCGCGCTGCTGGAAACGGTCATGGTATCTCCTGAGTGGGAGCGGGCGCGATGGGCAGCCCGCCCGGCCTGTTCTCTTCAAAGCCGTTCGATCCGCTGCGCAGCCTCGTCGAGGATCGCGGCGATGTCGTGAACGATGGCCTGGTCGGAATCGCTGCCGCCGAGACGGCCACGTAGCGCAAGTTTGAGGTTCTCCATGGCGCGGCGAACCGGCCCGCCATCGGTGCGCTCACGCATGGTGGCGATCGCGGCGAGGCGAGCCATTTGGGATTCGACCTTGTCCGCATTGACGGCAAGATCGGCCTTGCCCGTCTCGGTGACGGCAAAGGCCTTGCGCGCGCCTTCCGAGGCGACTTCGCCGATATGTCCGAGGTCCTGCAGCATCGACAGCGCGGGATAGATGACGCCGGGGCTGGGGACATAGCTGCCGCCCGAGGCTTCCTCGATCGCACGGATCAGGTCGTAGCCATGGCGCGGCTGATCGGCGATCAGCTTGAGCAGGACAAGACGCAGATCGCCGGAATCGAAGACGCGCCTGCGGCCGCCGCCCCGTTCTCCACGCTCCCGGCCCCATTCATGGCCGAAATGATGGGAATCGCGCGAGCGGTGCTGTGCAAATTCGCGCGAATGCGGATGCCCGCGATGGTTTCGATGTGAGTGACGAGTGAAATCCATCTTGATGCTCTCCATTCTAAGATGCGTCTACGATATATCGCAGAATATCTGAATTACAAGAGACCCGTTTTATCGCGAACGCCGGACAGCTTGTTCCAGGGCTGGCGAGCGGGCGAATCCGGCTTGCGGCACGCGCACCGAGGCCGGGAGAAACCCGAGCGACGGCGGCTTCCCGCGCGGCAAGGCGGAATGCTATGGGGTGCGGCGTTCGGTCGATTTCGGCGCAGGCTTTCAGCCCGCTCCGAGCGCATGCATTCGCAGCCGACTGACGATTTCCCGATAGCAAGCCCAGCGAAAGGCGAGGCCACGCGTCATGGATGACGATGCCGCAAGGTCTTCGCGCGAGCGCCAGCCGCTGGTCTTGATCCCCGGCCTCCTCAACGACGCCGATCTCTGGCGCGATCAGATCGCCGCGCTCGGCGATGTCGCCGCGTGCCAGGTGGCGGATATCTCCCAGGGCGAGACGCTGGAGGCGCTGGCCGAAAGCGTGCTGGCGGCGACTCCCGCACGCTTCTCGCTGGCCGGGTTTTCGATGGGTGGCTATGTCGCCCAGGAGATCATGCGCCGCGCGCCCGACCGGATCGCGCGACTTGCGCTGCTCGACACCTCGCTGCGCGCCGACACGCCCGAACGTCTCGAGGCGCGACGCGCGCTCGACAAGACCGCGGTCCTGCCGGGCAAGTTCCACGGTTTCGGCGACCGGCTGCTGGGAGCCTATCTCGCTCCCTCGCACCTGAAGGACGAGGTCATCATCGGCCGCATCCGGGCCATGACCGCAAGGCTCGGTTCCGAGACTTTCCTGCGGCAGAACGGGATCGAGCGAAAGGACGGCGTCGCCGTGCTGCGCGCGCTGTCATGCCCGCTGCTGATCCTGTGCGGCGAGACGACAGCTTGACGCCGGTCGCGGATCATCGCGCCATGGCGGCGCTGGCTCCGCATGCGACGCTCATCATCGTGCCCGATAGCGGCCATATGACGCCGCTGGAAAACCCGAAGGCGGTGACGCAGGCCTTGCGGAGCTGGTTGGAGATACCGGCCGCCTAAAGCTGAAGACAGGGCTTCAGATGGGATCACTTGGTGATCCCATCTGACATCATCCGGCTCTAGCGGCAACTCACTCCGGCTGGATGCCGGCGGCCTTGACGATATCGGCCCATTTCCTGATCTCGGTTCCGACGAATGCCCGGAGCTCCTGGGATGTGCTGGTCTCCGGCTCGATACCGGCGGCGAGCAGCTTTTCCTGCGTGCCCTTGTCGTTGATCGCGGCCACGAGCGCCTGGCGCAGCTTGTCGATGACCGGCTGCGGCGTCTTCGCGGGAACGAAGGCCGCGAACCAGGCGGCGAGGTCGTATCCGGCGACGCCCGACTCCGCCATCGTCGGCAGTTCGGGCGCCAGGGCGCTGCGTTTCGCGGTCGAAACGCCGAGGCCATTCACCTTGCCGGCCTTGATCTGGGGCAGCGTCGTCGAGATGTCGGCGAAGACGATGTTGATCTGGCCGCCGAGAAGATCGGTGATCGCCTGCGGATTGCTGCGATAGGGCACATAGGTGAGGTCGATGCCACCCAGCGTCTTGAGCATCTCGCCGGCGATCCGCGAGGAGCTCGACCCCGCCCCGAAAGTGAGCTTGCCGGGGTTGGCCTTGGCATGGGCAATCAGCTCCTGCACGGTCTTGGCGGGCACCGATGGATTTGTCGCCAGCGCGAGCGTGATGGTGCCGAGCTTGGTCACGGGCTCGAAGCTCTTCTCCGCGTCATAAGGCACGCTCTTCAGCAGGCTCTGGTTGGCGCCATGCGTCGTGTTCGTCGTGATCAGCACGGTGTGACCGTCCGGCGCGGCGCGCGCCACGTTCTGGGCCGCGAGGATGCCGCTGGCGCCAGCCATGTTCTCGATGACGATCGTGCGGCCCAGCGTCCGCGATGCGTGGTCGCCGAGGATGCGCGCCAGCGCGTCGGTGGCGCTGCCGGCAGCGAAAGGCACGATGAATTTGATGTTCTGCGTCGGATAGTCTTGGGCCGCAGCCGGCAGAGCTGCCAGCAAGGCGCCGCCGAACGCCAGGGCGGCAAGGCTCCAGCTCTTCGATGTCATGGTCGTTTTCTCCGAGAGCCTAGAGCAGTTGAACGATCCGCTTGGATCGTCAAACTGCTCTAGGTCTTTGTTTTGACACGTTTTCTTCACGCGAACCGGCATCCACTTCGCTCGAAAACGCTTTAGTGATCGCCGTCTTGTCGCGGCGTCGTGCGGGGAAGGCTTTCGTCGGGGATGTCGAGGTCGAGCAGAGCCGAGCTCAGGCCCTTGCCATGGGTGTCGAGGGTGAGCGAACGGGTCACGCCGCCACTGAGGGCCTGGCGCAGGACGAAGTTGAGGGCGCTGAGGCTGGGAATCTCGTATCGCACCACCTCGCCGGCCACGAGCTCGCCGAAATGCGCCTTGACGCGCTCGGCCGTGACATGGCGCAGCAGCAGGGCATAGCCGGCGGTCTCATAGGCGATCACCGAGATGCTCGAGGTGTTGCCCTTGTCGCCGGTGCGGGAATGAGCGATCTCGCGCAGCTTCATCTCAGCTCTCCACATATTGGATGGCTGTCGTGACGCGCTCGCGCGGGATCAGGGTCGAGAGAATGCCGACCACCTCGCGGGCGGATTTCGTGACGCCGCCCCCGCCCGCGGGCCCGTTGGTGTAGAGCGTCTCGACCTCGTTGCCGATGCGCAGGGCCTCATTGATGCTGTCGGTGCGTCCCGCGACGCGAACGCGCACCTCATAGGGTTCATGGCCACCGCCATGGTTCGAGAGCCTCTCGCCATGCAGGGCATTCGCGCCGATCAGGTCGAAACGCAATTCGCTCGTGCGCACGCCGGTCAGCGCCAGGCGCTCGCGGACGATCTCCAGCGCCAGAGCACCCCGCGCCCGCGCGCCGGGACCCGCATAGGAGATCTGGCCTTCGCCGACGAAGCCTTCGGTCGTCCCGAGCGACACTTTCAGCGTCCCGGTCCGGGGATGGCCGGAGGCGCCCCGGACGCGAACACGATCGAAGCCGACTTCCTCGACCGTGACGTTCGAGAAGTCGGCCACGACATCGGGGGTGAGATAGCGCGCCGGATCGTGGATTTCGTAGAGGATCTGCTCCTTGCAGGTGGCGGGCGTGACCTGCCCGCCGGAGCCCGCGACCTTGGTGACGACGACGGAGCCATCCTCCCCGACCTCGGCGATGGGGAAGCCGAGCCGGGCGAGATCGGGCACGGATTTGTAGCCGGGATCGGCGAAGTACCCGCCCGTGACCTGGCCCGCGCATTCCAGGAGATGCCCGATCAGCGTGGCCTGGCCGAGCCGATGCCAATCATCCCTAGCCCAACCAAACGCATGCACGAGCGGTCCGACGAACAAGGACGGGTCGGCTGCGCGGCCGGTGATGACGATATCGGCGCCATTCGCCAGCGCTTCAGTGATGGCTTGCGCCCCGGTATAGGCATTCGCCGAAATCAGGCTGCCGCCGAGATCGGCAACGGAGGCGCCGGTCTCGTCGATGCGATAATCGCCTGCTGCCACGGACGATAGGACATCGTCGCCCGTCACGGCCGCGATCTTCAGCCCGGTCAGGCCCAGTTCGCCGGCGATCGCCCTGATGCGCTCCGCACCGGCGACGGGGTTGGCCGCGCCCATATTGGTGACGATGCGCGTGCCGGACTGCCGGCACGGCCGCAGCACCGCCCGAAACCGCTCCACCAACAACGGGTCATAACCGGCTTTCGGATCCTTGAGCTTCGCCTGCTGGGCCAGCGCGATGGTGCGCTCCGCCAGGCACTCGAAGACCAGATAATCGAGACCGCCTTTTTCGGCGAGTTCGATCGCCGGCTCGATCCTGTCGCCGGAATAGCCCGCGCCTGCGCCGATCCGAACCTGCTTCACCACCGCCTCCGAAAACCGGCTGTATAGGAGCACCAGCGGATTGATCACACAATTGAAATGAATCTATCAGAGTGATAGTCATTCATTATGAATATCGACGTTCGCCAGTTGCGCGCTTTCGTCGCCGTGGCGCAATTCGGCAGCTTCACCCGGGCGGCCGGTTGCCTGAACCTGTCGCAGCCGGCGCTGACGGTTCAGATCCAGAAGCTCGAGGACGGGCTCGGCATCCGCCTGTTCGACCGCAACACCCGCAGCGTGTCGCTGACCCGGATCGGCCGGGAGCTGGCGCCTCAGCTCGGGCGTATCCTCAGCGATCTCGACGCGGTCGTCGGGGATACGCGCCAGCTCGCGCAAGGCCAGCAAGGGGTGGTGCGGCTGGCTGTGCTGCCATCCTATGCCTCAGGCATCCTGCCGGAGATCATCGCGGCCTTCCGCCGGACGAACCCGCAAGTCAGCTTCGTCATCCGTGACGTGATCGCAAGCCGTGTCGCCGAGCTGACCCGGCAGGAGCAGGTCGACCTCGGCATCATGGGCGGGGCGCTGAATGACCCCGACCTCGAAGTGCTGCACCGAACGCAGGATCACATGCATGTGGTTTTTCCCGATGGTCACAAATTAGGCAATCTCGATTCCGTCACCATCGACGACATCGCACCTCTCCCGCTGGTCCTGATGGACCCTGCGACCAGCGTCAGGGCGATCGTCGATGCCGCCTTCCTGACTGCGGGCCATCAGCCGATCGTCGGTGCGGAAGCGACCTATATGTCGACCGCGGTCGGGATGGTGCGCGCGGGCCTCGGGGTCGCGATCCTGCCGGGTTCGGCGATGGAGGTGCGCGCCGAGCAGACCTTGCGCTCCCGCCCCCTGAACGCCGCGAATTTCGCGCGTCAGATCGCGCTCATCAAGCGCAGCGGCCGGACCTTGCCCCCAGTGAGCGAGAGTTTTGCGCTGATGTTGACGAAGGAATTGCCGGCCGCGCAAGGCGCGGACACGACCTGAAGCAAGCCGGGCTAGGCCGACAGCCCGAACGCGGTTGCGGCCTCGTATCGACTCTTCAATGAGCGCTCGCCCGGCCTTCCCCCGTTCCAGTCACCGGTCGATCCCAACCCGCGCGCCACGGCACCGGAACGCGGCCCGATGACGCAACGGCAGACCGAGACCTACAGCGGTTGAGCACAATTTATTCGCAGATGCATGGAACAAAACAGCCGGTGCACATTTTTATTCATTGCGAGCGCCGCGCTTGAGCGCATCCTATCAAGCGATAGCAGATGCTGATTCGCAGTTGACGTGCGCCGTGTTTCGACCAGGGGCGTAGCTGATTCTCGTATGCCTGCGTCGAGCCACGGCATAACCATATGCAGAGGGCTCATGTACAACGACTCTTTGTTCAACGCCTTCGCTCGCTCCTATGAGGCGCGCCGCGAGACGGATATGCCGATCTCCGACTACTTGGAGGCCTGCAGAGGCGATCCGATGCTATACGCTAATGCAGCCGAACGGCTGCTGGCGGCCATCGGCGAGCCTCAGATGATCGACACGGCCAAGGATCCTCGCCTTGGCCGTATTTTTTTGAACCGAACCATCCGGACCTATCCGGCCTTTGCCGGCTTCTACGGCATGGAAGAGACGATCGAGCGTATCGTCTCCTTCTTCCGTCACGCCGCCCAGGGTCTCGAGGAGCGCAAGCAGATCCTCTACCTGCTCGGCCCGGTCGGCGGCGGCAAGTCGTCCCTCGCCGAACGGCTCAAATCATTGATGGAGGCCCACCCCATCTATGTGCTGAAGGCCGGCGACGAGATCAGCCCCGTCTTCGAGAGCCCGCTGAACCTCTTCGACCCCGGAACGATGGGCCCCATCCTCGAGCAGCGCTACGGCATTCCGCAGCGGTGGCTGACGGGCCTGATGAGCCCCTGGTGCCTCAAGCGGCTCGAGACGTTCGGCGGCGACATTTCCCGCTTCCAGGTCGTCAAGCTGCAGCCTTCGCGCCTGCGCCAGATCGCCATCGCCAAGACCGAGCCCGGAGACGAGAACAACCAGGACATCTCCTCGCTCGTCGGCAAGGTCGACATCCGCAAGCTCGAAAACTTCTCCCAGAACGACCCCGACGCCTACAGCTATTCGGGCGGCCTCAACCGCGCCAACCAGGGCGTCCTCGAATTCGTCGAGATGTTCAAGGCGCCGATCAAGATGCTGCATCCGCTGCTGACGGCGACGCAGGAGGGCAACTACAACGGCACCGAGAACATCGGCGCCATCCCCTTCTCCGGCGTCATCCTCGCGCACTCCAACGAGGCGGAGTGGCAGAGCTTCAAGAGCAACAAGAACAACGAGGCCTTCATCGACCGGATCTGCGTCATCAAGGTGCCCTACTGCCTGAGGGCGACCGAAGAGCAGAGGATCTATGACAAGCTGATCGAGGGCTCGGCGCTCAGCAGTGCCCCTTGCGCGCCCGGGACATTATCGATGCTGGCGCGGTTCTCGGTTCTCTCGCGGCTGCGCAACCACGAGAACTCGACCTTGTTCGCCAAGATGCGTGCCTATGATGGCGACAGCCTCCGGGAGACCGATCCAAAAGCCCGCAGCGTCCAGGAATATCGTGACGCCGCCGGCATGGACGAAGGCATGGACGGCATCTCGACGCGCTTTGCCTTCAAGGTCCTGGCGGCAACCTTCAACCACGACACGATCGAGCTCGGCGCCGACCCGGTGCATCTGATGTATGTGCTGGAACAGGCCATCCGCCGCGAGCAGCTCCCTGATGAGACCGAGAAGCGCTATCTCGAATTCATCAAGGCCGACCTTGCCCCGCGCTATGCGGAGTTCATCGGTCACGAAGTCCAGAAGGCCTATCTCGAATCCTATGCGGATTATGGGCAGAACCTGTTCGACCGCTACGTCGACTATGCCGACGCCTGGATCGAGGATGTCGACTTCAAGGATGCCGACACCGGCCAGTTGCTCGACCGCGAACTGCTCAATCAGGAGCTGACCAAGATCGAGAAACCGGCGGGAATCGCCAATCCGAAGGATTTCCGCAACGAGATCGTCAAGTTCTGCCTGCGCTCGCGGGCGAGCAATGGCGGCAAGAACCCGTCCTGGACCGGCTATGAGAAGATCCGCGAAGTCATCGAGAAGCGGATGTTCTCGCAGGTCGAGGACCTCTTGCCGGTGATTTCCTTCGGCTCGAAGAAGGACGGCGAGAGCGAGAAGAAGCATGGCGAGTTCGTCTCGCGCATGGTGGAGCGTGGTTATACCGAACGCCAGGTCCGGCGTTTGATCGAATGGTACATGCGCGTGAAGCAGGCTGGCTGAGCCAGGCGCGGGAGCCATCATGAACATTGTCGACCGACGCCTGAACCCACGCGGCAAGGCTCTCGAGAATCGTCAGCGTTTTCTGCGCCGGGCCAAGGGCGTCGTACAACAAGCGGTGAAGCAGTCCCTGCAGAGCCGCAATATCCGGGACGTGCTGGAGGGCGGGGAAGTCAGCATTCCGATGGACGGGATGGAGGAGCCGAGCCTTCGCCGGGGGAGCGGGGGCACGCATGACCACGTGCTGCCCGGCAACAAGACCTTTATTGAAGGCGATGTGCTGCCGCGCTCGGGAGGAAGCGGCGGCGGCAAGCCCGACAAGGCCGGCGAGGGAGCAGGCGAGGATGCCTTCCGCTTCGTCCTGACCCGAGAGGAGTTTCTCAACGTCTTCCTCGACGATCTCGAGCTTCCCGATCTCGCCAAGCGGCGGCTCACCGAGACCGAGCATGAAAGCCCCGTCCGCGCCGGCTACTCGGTCTCAGGGTCGCCGGCCAACATCGCGGTCAACCGCACGACGCGGCTTGCGATGATGCGCCGGATGGCGCTGCGCCGCCCGAACTCCGAGACGATCGCGCGGCTTCAGGCGGAAATCGCCGCCTGCGAGGAGGATGGCTTACGCCTGGTGCTCGAAGACAAGGTCAAGGCGCTCGAAGCCAAGGTGCGGCGCATTCCCTATATCGACCCCGTCGATGTGCGCTACCGCCGCTATGAGAACGAGCCGAAGCCAGTCGCGCAGGCCGTGATGTTTTGCCTGATGGATGTGTCCAGCTCGATGACAGAGCACATGAAGGACCTCGCCAAGCGGTTCTACATGCTGCTCTATATTTTCCTGGCGCAGCGCTACCGCCATGTCGAACTCGTCTTCATCCGTCACACGGACCGGGCCGAGGAGGTGGATGAGGACACCTTCTTCCACAGCCCAGCAACGGGCGGGACGCTGGTTTCGAGCGCGCTCGAGGCGATGCGCTCGGTCATCGCGAAGCGCTATTCTCCCGAGGACTGGAACATCTACGCCGCCCAGGCCTCGGACGGGGATAATTCCTATTCGGACGAGGCCACGACAGAGCGCCTGCTCAAGGACGCGATCCTGCCCGCCAGCCAGTATTTCGCCTATCTCGAAGTCGGCGAATCCGACCGCGAATCGATGTCCCACTCCGCCCTGTGGCGGCTCTATGAGCGGTTGCGCTCGGAGGGCGCCCCGCTCTCGATCCGCAAGGTCAGCCATCGCAGCGAGATCTTCCCCGTCTTCCGCGAGCTGTTCCAGCGCCGCCAGGGACATGAGAAGGCGCCATCATGACAACAGCCGCGATGGAACCGCTTTTCGAGGGAGCCGATTGGAGCTTCACCACGCTCCAGCGGATCCATGACGCCTGCCAGGAGATCGCGCTCTCCGAACTCGGCCTGGATGTCTATCCAAACCAGATCGAGGTCATCACGGCCGAGCAGATGCTCGACGCCTACTCCTCCACCGGCATGCCGCTGTTCTACAAACATTGGTCCTTCGGCAAGCATTTCGCCCATCACGAGGCGTTCTACCGCAAGGGCCTGCGGGATCTGGCCTATGAGATCGTCATCAACAGCTCTCCTTGCGTGTCCTACCTCATGGAGGAGAACACGGCGACGATGCAGACGCTGGTCATCGCGCATGCCGCCTTTGGCCATAACCACTTCTTCAAGAACAACTATCTGTTCAAGACCTGGACCGACGCGGAAGGCATCCTCGACTATCTCGACTTCGCCAAGGGCTATATCGCGCGCTGTGAGGAGCGCCACGGCCAGGCGGCCGTCGAGCGGACGCTGGACGCGGCGCACGCGCTGATGTCCCACGGCGTCCACCGCTATCCCGGCAAGAGCAAGCTCGACCTGCGCCAGGAGGAAAGGCGCGAGCGCGATCGCCGCGCGCATGAGGAGCAGATCTTCAACGACCTCTGGCGCACCGTGCCGGCCGGCCCCAGCAAGAGCGCCCTGGATCTCGGCGCCGAGCGGCGGCGCACCGTCCTTGGGCTACCGCAGGACAATCTGCTGTATTTCCTGGAGAAATCCGCCCCCCGCCTGAAGGCCTGGCAGCGCGAGATCCTGCGGATCGTGCGCCATGTCGCGCAGTATTTTCATCCGCAGCGGCAGACCAAGGTGATGAACGAGGGTACCGCGACCTATGTCCATTACCGCATCATGACGCGGCTGCACGAGAAGCAGGCGATCAGCGACGGGAACTTCCTCGAATTTCTGACCTCGCACTCCAATGTCGTGTTTCAGCCAGCCTTTGACCATCCGCGGTTTCCCGGCTTCAATCCCTATGCGCTCGGCTTCGCGATGATGCAGGACCTGGAACGCATCGTTACCGCTCCCGAGGCGGAAGACCGCGAGTGGTTTCCCGATATCGCCGGCAGCGGCGACGCGATGGCCGTCCTGCGCGACATCTGGGCCAATTACCGCGACGAGAGTTTCATCAGCCAGTTCCTCAGCCCGCGCCTGATGCGGCAGATGCGCATGTTCCACATCTGCGACGACCCGGCGCGAAGCGAGGGCGTGACGGTCGAGGCGATCCATGACGAAGCCGGCTATCGCCGGATCCGCCGCCAGCTCGCCCGCGAATACGACATCAGCTGGACCGATCCCAATATCGAGGTCGTCGATGTCGACCTCGCCGGCGACCGGCGGCTGCTGCTGCGCCATACCGTCGTGAACGGATGCCTGCTTCAGGACACCGCCGCGACGCATGTGCTCCAGCACATTGCCGATCTCTGGAGCTATGATGTCCGGCTCCAGGAGGTCGATCCCGCAGGCACGGTCCTGAAGGAACATCTGGCCAGCCCGCGCGCGATGACTCGCGCGGCCTGAGCGGCGCGGCCCGGGACAAGACTACGAGCCTTACGAGCTCATCTGCAGGCGATGGACGTCGAGCCCGAAAATGCCGGGACTAAACATCTAGAGCCTGTTGGGGCCTTTAGAGGCAGGTCCATCCGCCATCTGCCATGATCGATGAGCCCGTAATCATTGCGGCCCCGGAACTGGCGACGAAAACCATCACGCTTGCGATTTCTTCGGGCTCTGCCAGCCGAGCCAGCGGCATGCGGGAAACCTGCGCCGAGAATTCCTTTGACGTTGCCGACACCCGCTCCGTCATCTCGGTTCGCGTGAAGGTCGGCGACACACAGACACAACGGATTCCGTGCGGCGCAAGATCGAGGGCCATGCACTTGTTCAGCCCCTCGAGCGCGTGCTTGCTTGCCGTGTAGCTGGCCCTCCCGGCGGCGCCGACATGCCCGAGCTGCGACGATGTCTGAATGATCACGCCCTTGATGCCGGCAGAAACCATAGAACGCGCGACAGTTCGGGCCACGAGAAAAGCACCCCGCACATTGACCGCCATGATCCTGTCGAAGGTTTCCGAGGCAATCTCGAGAATGTTGCCGGGAGCATGGATGCCGGCATTGTTCACCAGAACGTCGAACCGCCGCGCGGCAATGGCCGCGACGACGTCCTCCTCGTCGCAGACATCGAAGCAGAGCGCTTCTGCCGTCACACCATCGACGGCGAGAACACCAAGAGCATGATCCAGTCCCGCCTTGGAACGCGCGGCCACTGTCACCGCGGCGCCGAGCGCACCGAACGCCTTGGCCACTGCCAGGCCGATACCGGACGTGCCGCCCGTAACGAGGATGCGCTTGCCGTCGAACCGCTCGGACATCTCTCTTCCCTTGTCAGAAGCTGTTGCCTTGTCAGAAGCTGTTGCCTTGTCAGACGCTGTTGCGGATCATGTCCGCGGCCTTCTCGGCGATCATGATCGTCGGCGCATTGGTGTTGCCGTTGATGAGGCGCGGCATGACCGATGCGTCGACAACACGCAGCGCCTCAATCCCTCGAACGCGAAGCGCGAGATCGACGACGGAGCCCGAGTCTGCCCCCATTCGGCAGGTGCCGGCGGCATGCATGTTCGAGAAGGCGCGCCCGCGGAGATCGGAGACGAGATCCTGGTCGCCTTCGATATGTGGTCCCGGCGCCACCTCCTCGATCCGCCAAGGTGCCCAGCAGGGTTGGGCGGCCAGACGCCGGATCCAGCGCATGCCCGAGACCAATGCCGCGATATCGTCCTCGTGCTGCAGGAAGCCGAAGCTGATGCTGGGGGCGTCATGCGGCTCGGCGCTGCGAAGGCGCACGCTTCCGCGTGCTTTCGGCGTCATGTGGACGGGACTCATGGTGAAGCCGGAAAAAGCATCGGGCGCAACACCATCCCGCCCCCGCTTAGCTGCACTGCCGGGATTGATGTAGAGGTTGAGATCCGGGCGCGTCAGGTCCGGCCTGCTCCGGACGAAGGCGGCCGTTGCCAGACCGTTGGCGGCGAGCGGTCCGCCGCCGGTCGTCAGATAGCGTGCGAGGGCGATTCCCTGCCGTATCGGGCTTCGGGCAAAGTCGTTCAGGGTCCGCCCCTGGCCGCAGCGGTAGATCAACGATGTCTGGAAATGGTCCTGGAGGTTTCGCCCGACGTCTGGACAATCGCAGACGACCGGCAGGTTGTGGGATCTGATCTCGCCCGCCGGGCCGATGCCGGACAGCAGCAGGAGCTGAGGCGAGTTGAAGGCGCCGCCCGCAAGGATCACCTCGCGCAGCGCATTTGCCCGGCGCAGTTCAGCCCCGAGACGATATTCGATGCCGCGCGCGCGCCGATCCTCGACCACGACACGCGTGACGAGGGCTCTGGTGCGAATCTTCAGGTTGTGCCGATGGCGCGCCGGCGCGAGGTAGCTTGCCGCCGCGCTCATCCGCCGCCCGCGGCGGATCGTCGACTGATAGAGCCCGTAGCCTTCCTGGCTCGGGCCATTGAAGTCCGCGTTGGCTGATAGTCCTGACTGCCGGCAGGCCTCGAGGAAGGTCTTGGCGATGGGCCAGACATAGGCCGGCTCCGTGACCGGGAGAGGCCCGCCAACACCATGCGTATCGTCGGCGCCGCGAACCTGGTCCTCCGCCTTGCGGAAATACGGCAGCACGGATTGCCAATCCCATCCGACGCAGCCCTGTTCCGCCCACGCGTCGTAATCTTCCCGCTGACCGCGGATATAGACCATGCCGTTGATCGAGCTCGTGCCGCCGAGCACCTTGCCGCGCGGCTGGAAGAGCGTGCGGCCTTGAAGTCCGGGCTCCGGCTCGCTCTCATAGGCCCAGTTGATCGCAGTGTCCGCGAAGAGGCGCGGATAGCCCATGGGAATGTGGATAAGAGGATTGGTGTCGGCGCCGCCGGCCTCCACGAGCAGCACGCTGTGACGCCCGGCCTCCGAAAGGCGGGCGGCGAGCACGCAGCCCGCCGACCCGGCGCCCACGACGATGTAGTCGAAGGTTTTGATCTCCACGACTGGCCCGGCCGCTTCAGAGGCGGGAGCGGATCGATTGCAGCAGCCGGTCCATCTTCTCCGCTGTCGCGGCGACTTCCTGCCTGACCGGCCGGTCGTTGAGGATGATCCGCTGCAGCATGTCCTCGATGAGACCGCTGGTCAGCACCGGCGCCGCAAACGGATTCAGGCCGAAATCCATGCCGGCCATGACGCCGCGCTCGACGCTGTCGAGCGTTGACTTCACCACATTCGGATAGGCGGCGATCACCGGATTGTCGGTGAAACGCTTCATGTCCGCCTTGCGATAGGCCGGGAACATGAAGAGCGGGATCGTCGTGAGGAAGGGCATATAGCTCTCCTCGGCGAAGAGATAAGCGAGGAATTTCTGCGCGTCCTCGCTGTTCCTGCCCTTGGGCAGCACCGCGGCGATCAGGTTCGTCTGATAGCCCGGGGTCACCTTGCTCGGCATCAGCGTCGCGTCGAGGTTCCTGGCGACGTCCGGCGCGTCCTGAGCCGCGACACCGATGATCGCGGCGCTATCGTTGCACATGGACTGCTTGCCGCTGTTCACCAGGCTGAACGTGTCGGCGAGGCGAAGATTGGCGATGCCGGGGCCGCTCGTCTTGCGACCGATCTCGGCGAGCCATTCGGCCGCCTGGCGAACGGGTTCGCTGTCGAACAGGACCTGACCCTTGGCATCGTAGAAGTGGCCGCCAGCCGACTGGGTCATGCACCACAGGAACTCGGCGCCCGCATAGTCGTCCTTCGCGAGCTTCAGAATGTTCCCGTAATACTCTGGCGGCTTCGTCATCGCGAGCGCGGCCTTGAGATTATCCTCCCAGGTCACCGGGACGGGTAGGCCGGCGGCTGCGAGGCGGTCCTTCCGGTAGACGTTGATGAAGCTGTGTACGTAGTGCGGCAGGCTGACATAGGCGTCGTTGAATTTGCACGACTTCTCAATCAGGCCGGGAATGAAGGCCTCGGGTCCGCCAAGCGCCTTCAGCACCGGCTCCGTTGAGTGGAGCGCGCCAGCGATCGACATCGGGATGGCATTGCGTCCGAGCGTGATGGCGACGTCGGGCAGGGCGTTGGCGGCGCGCGCTGCCGGCCAGCGCTGCCCGAAGGCGGCCCATGACATGACCTCGATCTCGACCTTGATGCCGGGATTGGCCGCCTGGAAGCGGTCCGCGACGCCGCGCATGAAGTCGGAGCGAATCTTCTGTGTGTAGCTGTGCCAGAAGACGACCTTGCGCTCGCCCTGCGCGCGAACCGCCGGAGCGGCGAACAGGGTGGCCGCGGCCGCACCTCCCTTGAGCAAGGCCCGTCGCGAAACCTGAAGACGCATGTCCTGTCCCTCCCTGATCGGATGCTGATCGGCATCTCTCAATTTTTGAACTCAGTTCCGAAAATAACATTAAAGCCCGACTGCATGTCAACAAGCGAGATTCAATACTGATTTGTAAAAACTGAAGAATCTGAATCCTTCCCTGCTTGACACGTGGCCTTCGTTCTGGATTTCTAGAACTCAGTTCAGGAATCAATCAATGGCCGGCAGTCTTCTGGAACGCACCTTCAACCTGCTCGCACTGCTGAGTGCGGCGCGCAGCGGCCTGCCGCTGCAGCAATTGGCGGATGAACTTGAAGTCCCGAAAAGCGCGGTGCATCGCCTGCTTTCCGAGCTCGGCCGACTCGGCCTGACGCGGCAGGAGCCCGTGACCGGTCACTACCTGCTGACCACCAAGCTGCTCTCGCTCGGTTTCTCCTATTTGGCGGCGAGCGGCGTCGTGGATGTCGCGCAGCCCGTGCTCGACCAGTTGGCGCGGGAAAGCAGCGAGCTCGTGCGCCTGGCTGTCGTGGACGGCAACACCATGACCTGGGTTGCGAAGGCGCAGGGCGCGCGATCCGGCATGCGCTACGATCCTGAGATGGGCGGGCATCCGACCCTGTTCTGCACGGCGACGGGGCAGGCCTGGCTCGCGACGCTCGATGATCGGCAGGCGATGGCTATCGCGATTGCATCGGGGCTGGAGCATGCGGCGCAATACGGTCCCAACGCACCGCGCACCGTGGCCGTTCTGCAGCGGCGGCTGAACAAGACCAGGGCCGATGGCTACGCGATGGTGGTGGAAAGCGCCGCGGTCGGCGCTTCGGCGATGGCCTGCGCGATCATGTCGTCGGCCAGCGGACAGGCGATCGGCACGGTCAGCATCGCGGGCCCGAGCTTCCGCCTGACCGAAACGCGCATGCGCCAGCTGTCTCAGAGCCTTGTGGGTGCGGCGCGAGAGCTTTCGCAGACCAGCATCGGCTCCGACTTCTTCTCTCCGTTGGCCCGCGCGGCCACTGCCTGAACATTGGAGATATCGATGGTCGCCTCCCGCCTCGCGCGCCCGTTCAGCGGCCTGATTTCGGCGCCGTTCATGCCGATGCTTCCGGACGGCGCGATCGATTGGGCCTCGCTACGCCGCTATACCGACTGGATCGTCTCGCAGAAGCCCGATGCGGTCGCAGTCAATATGGATGCGGCCGAAGGACCCGCTCTGACCGCCGAAGAGCGCGTCGAGGTGATGCGCGTCTGCGCCGAGGTCAATGCCGGCCGTGTGCCGCTGCTGAGCGGGCTGATCGGAGGCTCGACGGAGGCGATGATCGCCCATGGCCGCGACCTGCTGGCGGCCGGCGCCGAAGGCTTCTGCGTCTTCCCGCCCATGCCGGTCTTCATCGGCTCGCCGATCCCGGCGGAGATGATCCGCCGCTTCCATGGCGACATCGCGCAGGCGCTCAGAGTGCCGCTGATCGCATTCCAGTTCCCGCGTGGATGGGGTCCGGACTATTCCGGCGACATGCTCACGGCGCTCGCCAGCATCGATGAGGTCATCGCGATCAAGGAATCGTCGTTCGACGCCAATCAGACGATCCAGGCCGTGGAAAGTATTTCGCGCCTGGAACGACCGATCGGCATTCTCACGGGCAGCGATACGTTCATCTATGAGGCGATGTTGATGGGCTGTGGCGGCGCGCTGATCGGTTTTGCCGGTACGGCAGTCGCCGAGCTGGTCGACATGCAGCGCGCCCATCGCGCCGGCGACACCGCGAAGGGCTTTGCGATCTGGTCGCGGCTGGCGCCGCTCGCCCGTTATTGCTGGCGCCCACCGATCCGCGACTTCCGACCACGCATGAAGGAGCTCCTGGTGATGCAGGGCGTGATCGATCACGCGGCGGTGCGCAGGCCGCAGCTCGGCATTTCAAGCGAGGAGCGCGAAGTCATCGCGCGCCTCGGGCGCGAGGCTGGCCTCATTCCATGAGAGTGTCCGACACCAGAAGCGGGCAATGCGCCCCAAAGCCAGACCGAACATGGTCGTCGGACCGGTGCCAGCCACAAGCGCGAAGCGGAAGGCGGCAATGGTAACCGCCTTGTCCTCGGGACATCATCGGGCATCAGCGTCCGGCCAGCGCATGACGACGCGCCTTTTTGCGGCGTTCGACCGACACTTCCAGCTGCTGTTCATCCTGCCCGGCCTGCTATGCCTCGTCGGCATCGTCGCCTATCCGGTCGTCTGGAACCTCGTCGCCGCCTTTACCAATGCCAATCTGATCTATGAGGGGTGGCGGTTCACGGGGCTCGAGAATTTCCGCCTCGTTCTGGCCGACGCGGAATTCGTGACGTCGACGTTTCGCACGCTGGTCTGGACCTTCGTGTCGGTCGCGCTCCAGCTTCTCGTCGGGCTCGTCGCGGCGCTTTGCCTCGAGAAGGTCACGGCCGGGCGATCGCTCCTGCGCATGGCGTTGATCGTGCCCTGGGCCTTTCCGGCGATCATCATGGCGTTCGCCTGGCGCTACATGCTCGATGCGAGCTACGGCGTCGCCAATTATTTCATGATGGTCCTCGGGCTGATCGGCATGCCGCACGCCTGGCTTGGCGAGACCGAGACGGCGATGGTGGCGTTGATCGCCATGAATGTCTGGTTCGGTTTCCCCTTCATGATGGTCGCCATGATCGCGGGCCTGCAGACCATTCCGAAGGAGCTGTACGAGGCCGCTCGTATGGACGGCGCTTCTCCCTGGCAGGAGTTCCTGTACGTGACGCTGCCGGGGCTGAAGGGCATCGTCGCCACGCTCGCGACGCTGCGTACGATCTGGGTCTTCAACAATTTCGAGTTCCCGTATTTGACGACGGGCGGTGGTCCCATCGATGCCACGACGACCTTGCCGATCTACGCGTTCAAAACCGGCTGGACGCAATACGAACTCGGCCGGATGGCGGCCGTTTCCGTGCTGATGCTGGCCATCCTCACCGTCACGACCGTGCTTTACCTGCGGCTGCTCAGGGAGGAGGACGATGCCTGACATCGTTGCCCACCCCCGCGCCGGCTCATTGTTGAAGCTGGCCGTGCCCTACATTATTCTCGCAGTGCTCGCCGCCTGGGCGCTGTTCCCGCTCGCCTGGATGATCTTCTCGTCCCTGAAGAGCTATGCGGCGCTCTACCGCTTTCCGCCAAGTTTCTCGCTCGACGATCTCGGCTTTCACAACTATCGCGACGTCATCACCTCCACGCCGTTCCTCAGCTTTCTCAAGAGCAGCGCCATCGTCGCGCTGGCCAGCACGATCCTCGGCACGACGATCGCCGCCATGGCGGCCTATGTGCTGGCGCGCCGGCTGGTCCGAGGTTCGGGTGCGCTGACCAAGCTGCTGCTCATCGCCTACATCTTTCCGCCCATTCTGGTGGCGATCCCGCTCTTCCTGGTCGTCAATCTCGTCGGGCTGGCGAACACGCAGGCCGGGCTCGTGCTCGTGCACATCGCCTACACCTTCCCGTTCTCGACCTGGATGCTGATTTCCTTCTTTCGGCGCGTGCCCGTCGAACTCGAGGAGGCGGCGCGGATCGACGGCGCCAGCAACCTGACGATGTTCTTCCGTATCACCCTGCCGCTCGTCGCACCGGGTCTCGTGACCGTGGCGGTGTTCGCCTTCATCTCGTCGTGGAACGAGTTCCTGCTGTCGCTGATCATCCTGGGCGCCGGCGACCAGCGTACGCTCTCGGTCGGCCTCTACAGCCTCGTCGGCGGCGAATTCGCCCAATGGGGAACCGCGATGGCGGCGACGACGCTCGCGATCATTCCCACGCTTCTCCTGTTCCTCGCGGTGCAGAACCGCATGGCAGCCGGTCTGACGGCTGGGGCCGTGAAAGGCTGAGCATGGTTCCGTTGCGGATCGCGATCATCGGATGCGGCATGATCGGGCGCATCCACGCCGATCGCCTGGCCGCACTCGGCCATGAGATCGTCGCGGCGAGCGATCCGGATCTCGAACGCGCGCGTACCGTGGCGGCGGGCGGGGCGGCATATCAGGGTCATCGCGATCTGCTGCGCGCGGGCGGTATCCATGTCGCCTGCATCTGCAGCCCCACCCCGCATCACCACGGCGCGGTCATGGATTGCGCGGCGGCGGGCGTGCACGTCTTCCTGGAGAAGCCGATGGCGGTGACCCTCGACGAGGGCCGCGAGATGGCCGCCGCCATGGAGGCTGCGGGCCTCGCGCTCGGTTTCGGCTTCAAGATGCGTTTCGAGACGGTTTTTGCTACGGCGCGCCGGCTGATCGCCGAAGGCCTGATCGGGCGGCCGCGCTACGCCACGTTCTCGTTCTACCAGCCCACGCCACCAGGCGAGCGGATCTGGTACGCCGACATCGGCGTGCTCAGGGACATGCTCGTGCACATGATCGATCTCGCAGGCTGGGTGCTGGATGCCGACCCCTGCGCCGTGCGCGCCCGGACCGATCGCGAGATCGGTCGCGCCGGCGAAGACAAGGCCTTCATCGACATCAATTTCGGCGAGCGCGTCGAGGCCCGCATCCAGGGTGGTTATCTCGCTGACTATCCCGACGTGGCGGGTCGAGAGGACGTCGTATTCCAGATCGTCGGCGAGCGCGGATATGTTCTCGGCAAGCGCTCCGATCTCCTCCTCACCGTCACAGCCGATGGCTCACGGACACACGCACTTGCACCGGTCGATGCTTTTGCGGCGGAACTGAAGGCCTTCACGGAAGCCCTTGCGGCACGCGAATCGCCCCCCGTGACGGGCCGCGACGGGCTGCGTGCCCAGGCCGTGATCGATGCCGCAGAGCGTTCGGCCGCGGCCGACGGCGCCGAGGCGCGCGTCCCCCAATGGCAATGACCGGCCGGCATGGCCGCATCCGGTGAAATGAGAAACGCGATGCGCATCCTGATGCATTCCATGGCATGTCCGGACCGTGATCCGGAGGGCGCGCTGGCACTCGCCGAAGAGCTCGGCCTCGACGGCGTCGAGCTGATCTGCCAGGCCGGCTATCGCTGTGCCTTGCCGCCCGAGGCCACATTCGCCGATGCGCGCCGGCTGGCCGCGCAAGCTGCAGCCGTCGGCACGAAAATCCTGACGCTGACACCTTATGCCAAGGGCATGAACGCGGTCGACGCCGACGCGCGGCAGCAAGCCGTCGCGGAACTGAGCCATGTGATCGCGCTTGCCGCCGAGCTCGGCTGCGAGGTCGTGCGCATCTTCGCCGGCGCGCAAGTGCCGCTGGAGGATGTCGAAGCGGCTCTTGCGCGGATGGTAGGGCCGTGCCGGCAGCTCGGCGATGTTGCGGCGCGGCAGGGCATCACGCTCTGCCTGGAAAATCACATGGACACGATGGCGCTTTCGGCGGGCCTGACGATGCGGGCCCTGCGGGCGATCGACCATCCGGCCTACGGCATCCTCTACGACCAGGCTAATCTCGACGTCATGGAGGCCGAAGCCTTTCCGGACGGATATGCCTTGCAGGGGCCGATACGCCATGTGCACGTCAAGGATTTTCGATTTGACGAGGCCGGCGAACGCCACGCCGTAGCGGTGGGCGACGGCCTCGTGCCCTGGCCCGGCATCATCGGCGCCCTGGTGCGCGACAGTTATCGAGGCAGCCTCAGCCTCGAATACGAGCGGCGATGGTTTCCTGACCAGCTTCCACCGGCCGAGGAGGGGCTGGCGCGCTCGCGCGACGCTCTGCGGGCGATGCTGAAGGCCGCAACGGCATGACGCCGGCGACAGGGCCCGGGCTAGCGCTCTTCTACGACCGGGTGCGTGCGCCAGACATGATGGGCGACGCACAGCGGAACGGGCTCGCAGCCTTCCGCCTCCTGACGGCGGAGCCGGCCGCCGCGCCCGGGGATCTCCCGGACTCGGTTCTGGCCGAGATCGAGCTCGTCATTGCGGGTTGGGGATGCCCGCCCCTCGACGAACCACTTCTCGACCGTATGCCGAAGCTCCGCTTCGTCGCGCATACGGGGTCGGCCGTGAAGCCGATCGTCTCGCCGTGCTTCTGGTCGCGGGGGATTCGCATATCCTCGGCAGCGGCTGCAAATGCGCGGCCGGTCGCGGAGTACGCGCTCGCAGCGATTCTCTGGGCCAACAAGCAGGTTCTGGCCACCAGGGAATTCTATCGCGATAAGGGCCGGCCGCACCGGTATCCATGGACGGCGCCCGATACGCCCGGAAACTACGGCCCAACCGTCGGCATCCTGGGAGCGTCGCGCACTGGCAGGGAGCTCCTACGTCTGCTGTCGCCCTTCGACATGACGGTGCTGCTCGCCGATCCATATGCCAATGCTGAAGAGTTCTCGGATGCCAATATACGCCTCGTCGATCGCGACGAATTGGCGGCGCTGTCGGATGTGATCAGCCTGCACGCCCCTTTGACCGACGAGACGCGCGGTATCGTCGATGCCGCGTTTCTCGCCCACATGAAGCAAGGCGCAACACTCGTAAATACGGCGCGCGGTGGCCTGGTCGACCAGCAGGCTCTCATCGCGGCCCTGCGGGATGGCCGCATATCCGCTATCCTCGACGTTACCGAGCCGGAGCCGCTGCCTCCGGATTCGCCTCTTCTGTCGCTCCCGAACGCCTTCGTGACGCCGCATGTCGCAGGTGCTGCGGGATATGAGACCCGGCGCCTTGCCGATCTTGCAATCAGCGAGGTCTTGCGCTTCCACCGGGGCGAGCCGCTCCTGCACGAAGTTTCGCAACGCCACGCTGAACAATTTGGATGACCGCCACCAGGCTTTGGACCCGCTGCGTCCACTTCGCTCGAAAACGCTTTAGCAAAGCCGCCCTCATGCGCGGCGATGAGGAGATTGGCGAAGAGCTGGCCGGGCGAGGACAAGGGCCGGCTTTTCTCATAGGCCCGACCGCTCGCTCTCCTTCGAAGCGCCGGTCTCGACCCCCGGCAGCTATGTCGCGCTACGCGCCGAGATGGATCTCGTCATCGCCTTCAGCGCCTGCCCGCAGGACATCCTGCCGATCAACGGCGTCGGCCATATGCCGACCGAAGCGCATTTCACGGTGGAATGACGCGCAACATGTCCCTGCTGCTGACGACCATTCCCGCCGGCCATGGCAAGGCGCTCCGGCTCAAGGCCGGCCAGACCGTGCGATTGATCAACACCCATGGCACCCAGGTCGTCGATTGCTGGGCCTGGAACGGCCATGATCTCGACGAGCACATGTCGATGGAGGCGAGCCGCGTCTGGAGCCAGCGGCTCAACCCGATCATCGGCGACAGCTTCGTCAGCACTTACCGCAACCCGATCCTGACGCTGGTCGAGGACACCTCGCCCGGTATCCACGACACCTTCATGGCGGCCTGCGACTGCCATCGCTACCACCGCCTCGGCGTCCAAGGCTATCACCGCAACTGCCTGGACAATATGTTCGAAGGCCTCGCGGAGATCGGCCTGACGGCGCCGCGGCCGATCCTGGCCTCGTTCAATATCTTCATGAACATCGCCGTGCAGGCTGATGGGCGCAGCCTCAAGACCGCGCCGACACCGGGCCGGGCGGGCGATTACATGAGCCTGCGCGCCGATATGGACTGCGTGGTCGCCTTCTCCGCCTGTCCGCAGGATATCGTGCCGATCCAGGGCGGAGCGGCCAATATCCCGCGCGATGCGCATTACGGCGTGATCGAGGACAGCTTCCCTGCCGTCCCGCCCTCGCAGCCCTGGGTTCCTTGAAGGGGCTGGCCTGAGGGCGTGGTTTCGCCGCTCAGAACTCCTCCCAGCCGGCGTCATTGGCGCGGCCGTTGACGGCGCGCTTGGCCGGTGCAGAGGCCCGCGCCGGGACGGGAGCGGATCTGGCTGGAGCCTGCGCCCGGGATTGCCCGAAGGCGGCTTCGGCGAGCTTACGCAGGCGCTCGGGCTCGGAAGCCGTGCCGGACGCTGTAGCCCTCACTGGGGCCGGGGCGTAATTGGCCGATGAGCCGGTTGCAGCCTCAGGGCCAGTCCTGAAGGCCGCGACGAGGTTGTTGAGCTCACCGATGCGCGAGGACAGCGAGGAGGCGGAGGCCGCGCTTTGTTCGGAGAGCGCCGCATTGGCCTGCGTCATCTCGTCGAGATGGGCGACAGCCTGGCTCATCTCGTCGATGCCGTTGGCCTGTTCGCCAGACGCCGCCGAGATCTCGGCGATGGTCGCCGCGACCTTCTGCGAGGCCGCCAGGATCTGGGTCAGGGCGTCGCCGGCCTGGCGCACCAGCTTGACGCCGGCATCGACCTCCATGTTGGAGGACGAGATCAGGCCGGAGATATCCTTGGCGGCGGCGCTTGAACGCTGCGCCAGCGTGCGGACCTCCGAGGCGACGACGGCAAAGCCCTTGCCGGCATCACCGGCGCGTGCCGCCTCGACCGCCGCGTTCAGCGCCAGGAGGTTGGTCTGGAAGGCGATGTCGTCGATCACCCGGATGATGTCGGAGATCTTCTGCGAGGCGCTCTCGATCCGGGCCATCGCAGCCACGGCTTCGGTCGCGATCGTGCCGCCGGTCTGCGCCGCCTGCATGGCCTCGGTCGCGATCGCGGCGGCGTTCTTCGAGGCCTGGGCCGAGGCCTTCACCGAGGCTGCGAGCTCCTCGGTCGTGGCTGCGGTCTCCTCCAGCGAGCTCGCCTGCTCCTCGGTGCGCTTCGACAGATCGTCAGCACCCATGGTGATCTCGCGGGCGGCCAAGCCCACATCCGCAGAGGTCGTCTGGATCGTACGCACCGTCGAGGACAGGCGATCGACGGTGGTGTTGAAGTCGTCGCGAAGCTGCTCATAGGCCGCCGGAACCGCGATCTCGATGCGATGCGTCAGGTTGCCATAGGACAGTTCGGCGAGGCCGCGAGCCAGCTCCGTGACGACATTCTCCAGCTCCTTCGCCTGCTCGAGCTGCTGCTGTGCTCCCGTCAGACGCTCGGCTTCGGTCGCGCGGCGGGTGTCTTCGATCAGGCGCGCTTGCGCGACGGCAGCGGTTTCAAGCGCCGCCTTCTCGATCGCGGCGCTGCGCAGGACGCCGACCGCATCGGCCATCGCCGCGATCTCGTCGCGGCTGCGGATGACGGGGATGGTCGCCTCGATATCGCCCGAAGCAAGCCGGTGCATCGCCGCCTTCAGGCTGCCCAGCGGCTTCATCATGCGGCGCAGGACCAGCAGCAGCACGGCGCCGCCCACCAACGCGATCAGCAATCCGGCGATCACGTTGCCCCAGATCATCTCGTCGATCACGACCAGGAAGTCGGCCTGCCTGATGCCGACGAACAGGATGCCGATGACCTGGTTGTTCGATTTCTGGATGATCGGCTCATAGATCGTGAAATAGGGCAGGCCCAGAATGTCGGCCGCGCCGGAATAGGTCTTTCGATCCTTGAACACGCTGTCATAGGCGGAGCCCGCAGCGAGCTTGGTGCCGACGGCGCGCGAGCCGTCGGGCTTCTGCACGTTGGTGGCAACGCGCACATCGCCCATGAAGACCGTCGCCACGCTGCCGGCCAGCGCCTTGACCTTGTCGACGGCAGCGAAATTGCCATTCACCGGCTCAGCACCGAAATAGAGCTTGTCGCCCTCCAGCCTCGGCTCGCCCTTGGCGACGAGGATATCGCGCAGCAGGTTGATGTTGACCGAGAGGCTGGACTGCGCCCGCTCGCGCATCGCCTTGTCGGCGGCATGGATCGAAACCAGGACGGATGCGGCCACCGCCGCGCCCACGATAAGGACCCCGACGATAGCCAGGCGGGTCGCGATCGGCAGCCGAAATAGAAAGAGCTTCTTCATGAGGCGGCTCATTGTTGAATGGGCGGCGTGACGAGCCCAGGAACGCCTCAGATTTGTCTATAATAATGAAAAGCTGATTAATTTCAGGATTACCCCCATACTCAACGCATGGGCTCGAAACTTTCAACGCCGCGATACAGGCGAAAAAATCAGTACAGATGAATACGTTCCAAAACAACTTGACGTTGCAGCGATTATTTCTTCATATGATGCCATTTATTGGATATTACTGAAGCGCCGCCTTGGAACACGGCTCCCATGCTTCGAGATGCCGCTGCGCAGCGTCTCGGGATGAAGGCTCAGCCCGGTTTCCAGCCATACTGTCGGATCGACCTGGTGACCGGCCTTCTGTGACGATAGTGTCATCGGATAGTCATCGGCTGATGCGTAGTTCGGCCGCCATGAGCGACGCTCCGACACATCACTCGACCCCGCAGGAGGTCTCGCCCTCCGCGATCCCTCGCTCGGGGGGCACGACACCGCCTTCTCCCCCGCTGTTGGCGCTGGAGGCCTTCACGGTCTCGTTCCGCAACGGCCATGGCGCGACCCGGGTCGTGCATGGCGTCGATCTCACGCTTGCACCGGGGGAGGCGCTCGGCATCGTCGGCGAATCCGGCTGCGGCAAGAGCGTCACCTGGCTTGCGGCCTTGCGGCTTCTCGGCAAGGGCGTCGCCACCTCGGGCAAGGTTCTGCTCTCGGGCCAGGACATCACGCATCTCGGCGAGCGCGAGATCGCGCGCATCCGCGGCGGCCGGATCGGCCTGATCTTCCAGGATCCGACGAGTTCGCTCAATCCGGTGCATCGCATCGGCACGCAGATCGGCGAGGCGCTGCGACTGCATCGCGGCCTCTCCAGCGCGGCCGGGCAGGCGGAAGCGCTACGCCTGCTCGACCGTGTCGGCATCGCCGACGCGCCGCGCCGGCTGCGGCAATACCCGCATGAATTGTCGGGCGGCATGAACCAGCGCGTGATGATCGCGATCGCGCTGGCCGGCGAGCCCGACGTGCTGGTCGCCGACGAGCCGACGACCGCGCTCGACGCCACCATCCAGGCCCAGATCCTCGATCTCATCCGAGACATCCGCCGCGATACCGGCATGGGCCTCGTGCTGATCTCGCATGATCTCGGCGTCGTGGCCGATCTCTGCGACCGTGTCGCCGTCATGTATGCCGGCCGCGTCGTGGAGACCGCAGCGACCTCGACGCTGCTGCATCAGCCGCACCATCCCTATACGCGAGGGCTGCTCGCCGCCCTGCCGGAGCTGGAGGGGCCACGCCTGCGCCTGACGCCGGTGCCCGGCACGGTGCCCTCGCCCGATGCGATGCCGCCAGGCTGCGCCTTCGCGCCGCGCTGCGCCTCGGCTGCCGCCATCTGCCAAATCGAGCCGCCGCCGCTCGCACCAGTGGGCGGCGTCCGCCAATCCGCCTGCCTGCGGCTCGATGCCTTGCCGCGCTGGCAAGGCAGCCCGGAGCAGCGGGCCTCGGATCAGCGTGAGCAGCGCCTGGACGAGCTTGTCGGGCTGTCGTCATGAGCGCGCTTCTGACGGTGAAGGATCTGGCGCGGCACTATCCCGTCGCTGGCGAGCGCGGCGAGCGGCGCCTGCTGCACGCTGTCGATGGGGTGAGCTTCTCGCTCGACGCCCGCCGCACGCTCGGCATCGTCGGCGAGTCGGGCTGCGGCAAGTCGACCACGGCCAAGCTGGTGCTGGGCCTGCTCGCGGCTTCCTCCGGCCGGATCGATTTTGCCGGCGAGCCGGTCACGGCGGTGCGCGATGCCAGATGGCGCGCCATGCGCCGTTCCATGCAGATGGTCCCCCAGGACCCGCTGGCGGCGCTCGACCGGCGCCTGACGGTCGGAGAGCAGGTCGTCGAGCCGCTGCAGATCCACGATCTCGAAACCGGCCCTGGGGCGCGGCAGGAGCGGGCGCTGTCGCTGTTCGAGGCGGTGGGGCTGCGTCCCGACCTGTTTCACCGATATCCGCATGAATTATCGGGCGGCCAGCGCCAACGCGTGGTGCTGGCGCGCGCGCTGGTGCTCGACCCCAGGCTCGTGGTCTGCGACGAGCCGATCTCGGCGCTCGACGTTTCCGTCGCGGCGCAGGTCATCAACCTGCTGCAGGATCTGCAGGGGCGCTTCGGCATGGCCTATCTCTTCATCAGCCACGACCTCAAGGTGGTGCGCCAGATCGCCGACGAGGTTGCCGTGATGTATCTCGGCCGCATCGTCGAGCAGGGGCCGCCCGATGCGCTGTTCCATGCACCGGCCCATCCCTATACCGAGGCGCTGGTCTCGGCGGTGCCGACGCCCTGGCGGCGCATGCGCGAGCGCATCGTGCTGTCGGGCGATCCGCCCAATCCGGTTGACCGGCCAAGCGGCTGCGCCTTTCATCCGCGCTGCCCGCGCGCCATGGCGCGGTGCGCGACGGACGCTCCGGCCCTGCGGCGCGTGGCGGATGGGCGGCTCGCCGCCTGCCATCTCGCGCCGGCGGTCGACAGCCCGGTTGCCGTAGCCGCCTGACTGCGTCAGGAACCGCTTCCATACCCTTCGGAGACAAACTGATGGCGCAGAGTGAACAGGCGACCACTGACCGGGTGATCGTGGCAGTGTTCGATGGTCTCCGGCCCGACATGGTGACGCCCGAGCTAACGCCGAACATCCTGCGCCTGGCGGCGCGCGGCACCTGGTTTCGGCAGGCGCGCAGTGTCTTCCCCTCACTGACGCGCGTCTGCACGAGCGCGATCGCCACCGGCGCGCCGCCGACCACGCATGGCATCGTCGGCAACGCCTTCTACCATGCCGCCGCCATGCCCGAGCATGTCTTCGACACCGGCCGGGTCGACCATCTTCGCCGGATCGAAGCCCATCATGGCGGGCGCCTCCTCGATGTGGATACCTTCGGCGACGTTCTCGCCCGCGCCGGGCGGCGGCTTGCCGTGGTGCATACGGGTTCGCCCGGCTCGGCGCATTTCATCAACCCCCGCGCCCGCGACAATGGCCACTGGACCTTCTCGATGCATGGCGCCGACGGCACCCAGACGCCCCATGCAGTGGCCGAGGCGCTGGAGAAAATCGGCCCGCTGCCGGAGCGCGAGATGCCGCGCCTGGGCGAGTTGCGCTACGCCGCGCGGCTGATGGTCGAGCATGTCTTGCCGGTGCTCGCTCCGGATGTCGCGCTGGTCTGGTTCAACGAGCCCGACACGACCTTCCACTACAAGGGCCTCGGCTCGCCCGAAGCCAAGGCCGGGCTGCAGGAAGCCGACAAGGCCTTCGGCGCCATCCTGGACTGGGTCGACGCCCAGCCGGATGCGGAGCGCATCGCCGTCATCGTTGCCTCCGACCACGGCCAGATCTCGACCCGCGCCATCCACCCACTCTTCGACGACGCCCGCCAAGCGGGTTTTGCGGTCGCCCAGCGCGACGAATTCGATGGCGCGGCCTTCGTCGCCACCGGCGGCATCAGCGGCGAGATCCGCCGCCTCAACGACGAGCGCGACGGCGTTGAACGCATCGCCCATTGGCTGATGCAGCAGCCGGCCGTCGGGCATGTCTTCTCGCCCGCCCGCAACGAGGTCGATGGCGTGGTGGGCGGCAGCTTGTCCCTCGCGCTGCTGGGCAATGGGCATGAGCGCCAGCCGGACCTGATGTTCATCCTGAAATCGGATCTCGCGGCCGACCAATACGGCCTGCCGGGCCTGGGAACGATGACGCCGGGCGACGTGCCGCTCGGCGGCGGCATGCATGGCGGCATCAATCCGCACGAGCTCAACACCGTGCTCATCGTCGCAGCCGAGACGACGGAGGGGCGCGGCTCCCTGTCCTCAGCGCCCGCCGGCATCATCGATATCGGCCCGACCGTCCTCGGCCTGCTCGGGATAGCCCCGGCGCAGACCATGCAGGGCCGAAACCTCGCCCGCCCCGCCCGCGAGGAGGCACGCATCGCACGCCATTCGGCCGGTCGCGGCGGCTTCAGCCAGCATGTCGATATCGTCGAGCAGGATGGCCGCCGCTTCATCCTGGGCGGCGGGCACTGAGGGCGCACACCCGACCTCCCATCACCTGCGAGATCAAAAAGAAAAGGGCGGCAAAGCCGCCCTTTTCCATATTCGCGCGCAGCTTTCAGCTGCGGCCGAAGGACAGGTTGTCGGGCCGCAGATCCATGAAATAGAAGGTGGTCGGCCGCCAGGCGATCGACTTCTTGATCGCGTAGGCTTCGCTCGGCTGGTAGAGGATCGTGGCCGGCGCCTCGTCCTCCCAGATCTCGAGCATCTCGGTGAAGAGGGCCTTGCGCTTCACCGGATCGATCTCGGCCTCGAGCGCATTGCCGGCCTTGTTGAAGGCCCCCGCCGAGCTCCAGAACTTCGAGACCTGGATCTCGCCGGCCGGTCCCCAGGCCACCCAGATCGAGCCAAGCGGGTCGGGCAGGCGGGTCGAGTTCGACCAATTGAAGATCTGCGAACCGGCGCCGCGCAACTGGGCCGAGTTCTCGACGACCTGCAGCGAGGCGTTGAGGCCAACCGCCTTCCATTGCTCGACCAGGACCTGCGCGGCTTCGAGCGCGTTGGTGTAGTAGTTGGCCATCGTCCGGTAGACGACCGGCTCGCCCTTGTAGCCTGCCTGCTTCAGCAGCGCCTTCGCCCTCGCTGGGTCATAGGGCAGCTTGCGCCCCTCGACGAACATCTCGCCGTATTCGGGGAAATTGTGGCTGGCCGGCACCAGGGCCGTGCCCTGCCACAGCGTGTCGACGAGCTTCTGGCGGTCGATGGCGCAGACCAGCGCCTGGCGGATGCGCTTGTCGGAAAGCAGCTTGTCCTGGTCGTTGAAGGCGAGCACATGCACGTTCGCCAGCACGACCGAGCGCACGTCGATGTCCTTGTAGTCGGCGACGATGCTCATCTGGTCCGGCGGAATATTGGTGATGAGGTCGTAGTCACCCGCCACGAGCCCGGCGACGCGGGCGGCCAGTTCCGGCACGCGCTTGAAGATGACGCGTTTGGCCGACGGCCTGGCCATGAAATAATCGTCGAAGGCCTCGAGCACGGTCGCGTCGGCGGCGCTGTGCGACACGACCCGGTAGGGGCCGGTCGCGACGGGCTTTCTCGAATAGGCCTCGAAGCCCATCGCCTCATAGGCGCGCTTGTTGACGATCCAGGCGCACCAGGAGGCGAGCCGCTGCTCCAGCAAGACGTCGGGTGTCCTGGTACGGAAACGCACGCTGTAGCGGTCAATCGGCTCGACGCCGGCCAGCACGCCGAAATAAGCCTTGCCGCCCGGGATCTGGGCCTTGTCGCCCCAAAGGCGGCCGTCACGAAAGGTATAGGCGACATCCTCGGAAGTGAGTTCGTCGCCGTTATGGAACTTCACGCCCTGGCGCAGCGTGACGATCAATTCCTGCGGCGAGACACGCTCCCATTTGGTCGCGAGATGCGGCTTGAGCTCCGAGCCGCCGCCATCGGCCGTACCGAGGAAATCGCGCCGGATCAGCGTGTCGAAGATCGAATAGGTGACGCGCGTGCCGACATTGGAGAGTTCACGGGCCGGCTCCAGCGTCGCCGGCAGATCGGCGACAGCTACGGTGAAATTCGGGCGGGTCTCGCCGGCGGCGAAGCCCGGCTGGGCGTTGAGCGCGATGGGGGTGGCGATCGCGCCTTCCAGGAAGCGGCGGCGGGATATCGTGACCCGGGACATCGTGACCATTATGGATCCTTGGAACAGCCGGTGCGGCCAAGCCGGCAAGGTCAGCGCGGCGGCACCAGTGGAACGGTGAATGCGTGGCTTGCCTCAGCCAGGCGACAATCCGGTGACATCGGCATGCCCGGCGCGGGCTTCGACCAGCAGGCGCGGATCGTCGAGCAGGACCGCGTCCGGCGACAGTGCAAGCAACCGATCGAGCCCCTCACGATCGACACGTCCGACCGGGAAAGGCGGATAGTCCGGCAAGGCCACCGAACGCGGCTGGCCGACCATGACCGCAAGCTTCAAGCCCTCGGCCCGAACCGCAGCCGCGCGTTTTGCCGTAGCAGTGCCTTGCCATAGCCGGAACCAGTTTGCGCCGGCAGCGCGAGCCCTTGCGGCGGAGTCGGGATCGGCAGCGAAAGCGAGCAGCGCGACCTCGCGCGCCTGAGCGCGCGCCATGGCGATGAGATCGAGATCGCGCAGACCGAGCAGTATGCGCCCGGCCGCGCCGGCTTCGCTCAGCTCCGCCAGGATACGCGGCAGGATGCGCGAAACGACGGCGCGCTCGGTCAGCTTCACGTCGAGCAGCAGCCCGAGCGGAGCCGAGGCCGCGATGGCGTCCTGCAACGTCATCACCGACGGCAGCAGGCGGCGAATGGTGGCGAGGTCGATCTCCGCCACCGCGCGGGGATCACCGCAGAGGCGTTTCAGATCGGCATCGTGCAGGCAGACCAGCACAGCATCGACTGTCAGCCGCAGGTCCGTCTCGACCATGTCGGCTCCGGCAGCCGCCGCTGCCCGAAAGGCCTCTGCCGTATTCTCGGGCGCGAGCAGCGCCCCACCGCGATGAGCGATGACGAGCGGACGTCCCGAAGCCGGCGGTTGTGCGGACACCATCATCCCGCCCTTACCCCCGATCGACCGTGGGATCGAACCTGTCGCGCAGCCAGTCGCCGAACAGGCTCATCGACAGGGTCGTCAGGAAGATGGTGAGCCCGGGGAAGACCGCGATCCACCAGGCGTTGAGCAGATAACGCCGCCCCTCGCCCAGCATCAGGCCGAGCGAGGTGCCTGGCGGCTGCACGCCCAGCCCCAGGAAGGAGAGCGAGGTTTCGAGCAGGATCGTGCCTGGAAAATTCAGCGTCGCCTGCACCACCAGCGCCGCGACGATGTTGGGCAGGAGATGGCGCATGATCACCCGCACCGGGCGCGCGCCCAATGCCTCCACCGCATTGATGTATTCGCTCTCCTGCTCGGAGACGACGAGGCCCCGCGTCAGCCTGGTATAACGGTCCCAGCCGTCGATGCTGACCAGGATGATGAAGAGCAGGATGTTGTTGCCGAAGAAGGCCAGCATCGTCAGCGCCAGGAACAGCGCCGGGATCGCCGCCTGCGCATCGACCAGCATCATGATGCCCTGATCGACGAGCCCCTTGAACCGCGCTGCCACAAAACCGAGCAGCGTGCCGAAGACAGCCCCGATCAAGGTGCCGAGCACCGCGATCAGGATCGAGGTGCGGATGGCGAAGATCAACCGGCTCAAGATATCGCGCCCGAGCTGGTCGGTGCCGAGCCAATAGGTCATGCCGCCGCCCTCGGACAAAGGCGGACGCAAGCGCGCGGCGAGGTTCTGGGTGGTGAAGTGGATCGGCGCCAGCCAGTCGGCGAGCAGCGCGACGAGCACGGTGAGCAGGAGGAACGCCGCCGACGCTTTGACGATGGGCGACATCGCCGCCCGCGCCGGGCGGGAGCGAAGCGGCGGCAGCGCGAGAGCCGCGCTATCGAGCCCCGTCGTCATGCCCGTGCTCCCCCAGCCTGCCGGAAGCCGCCCAGACGGGGGTCGATCAGGATATGCAGGATGTCGACGAGCAGATTGGCTGAGATCATGATCACCGTGATAGTGAGAATCACCGCCTGCACCACGGCAAGGTCGCGCGTCGCCACCGAATCGACCAGCAAGCGGCCGACGCCGGGCCAGGCGAAGATCGTCTCGACCACGGCGCTGCCGGCGAGAATGCCGCCGATCTCGATGCCGAGGAACATCAGGAGCGGCACCGACGCATTCGGCAAGGCGTGGCGGATGATGACGCCGAAGGGCATCACGCCGCGCCCGCGCGCCGCGCGGATGAAGGGCTTGCCGAGCACCTCCAGCGTCGAGGTCCGCGCGAAACGGGCGAGCCGGCCCGCCAGCGGCAGTCCGAGCGTCACCATCGGTAGGATGAGATGGGCCGGTGTGTCCGACCCTGCCGAGGGCAGGACGCGCAGTTTCAGCGCGAACAGCAGGATCAGCAGGATGCCGAGGAAGAAGATCGGGATGGCATAGCCGAACACAGCCGAGGCCATGGCCAGCCTGTCGATGACGCTGTTGTGCCTCAGCGCCGCCAGCACGCCGAGCGGCAGGCCGACCAGCAAGGCCAGCAGGAGCGCTGATGTCCCGAGCAGCGCCGTCTTCGGCAGGGCCTCGAGAACAGCAGCGAAGGCCGGCCGGTCATCGGCGAAGGAGGCGCCGAAATCACCCCTGGCAGCGCTGAGCAGATAGCGCAGATATTGCTGGTGGAGCGGCTGATCGAGGCCCCAGAGATCGCGGTAATAGGCGCGCACATCCGGGGGCGTGTCGATCGAGAGCATGATGTCGGCGGGATCACCCGCCAGGCGCAGCGCGATGAAGACCGCCGAGACGCAGATGAGAAGCGTGAGAATGGCGCGCCCCGCGCGCAGGGCCAGGAACCGAAACATACATAAAACCGATCGACACGACCTCGTGACAAGCGGCGCATCTGCAAACCGGGCGACGACAGATTGATGACAGTCGCGCGCTTTCCATCTCGATCAGGCTCACGCGTACTCCGATCAGACCGCTGCCCCCCAACGCTGCCGCCAGGCATTCCCCGCCAGCGCCGCGACGCAGTCGATCAGCGGGGTGGGAACCCCTGCCCTTCGGCCGAGCTCGGCGACCGCGCCTGCAATCGCGCCCAATTCCAGCGGCCGGCCAGCCTCCATGTCCTGCAGCATCGAGGTCTTGACGCCGACCAGGGTGGGAGGAAGCTCCAGGCGCACCTCGAGATCAGGCCTGTCCTCGATGCCGAGCGCTGCGGCGACGGCAACGCATTCCGCCATGATCGATTTGGCGACGCTCCGGAGCGCGGGATCGCCGATGATGGCGTCAATCGTGGCTCCCGTCAGCGCCGAGACCGGATTATAGGCGGCATTGCCGAGCAGCTTGTGCCAGACCGCGCTTCGGACGTCCGCGCTCGGCTCGGCGTCGATGCCGCCCGCCTGCAGGAACGCCACGACATCGGCAAGCCTCGCGCTCGTCGGCACTAGGGGTTCGCCGATGACCAGGCGCTTGCGGCCGTTCCAAGCGATGCGGTTCGGCGCCGGGCGATTGGCGCCGACATAGACGACGCAGCCGAGAACCTGGGTGGTCGGAAGCGCCGCCGCGATCGCACCCTCGGGGTCGACGGAGGTCAATTTCCGATCGCCGAATCCCGCGTCCAACCCATCCAGGTACCACCATGGAATGCCGTTCAGCATCGGCAGCACGATCGTCTCGGGCCCGAGCAGAGGCGTCACCAGATCCAGGCCCGTCGGCCAGTCATGCGCCTTGTAGCCGACCAGAACGAGGTCCTGCACGCCGGCCGAGGAGGGATCGGCGGTCGCGTTGACGGACAGCGTTTCGGCGGATGACGCGGTTTCAAGGGTCAGGCCGTCGGAGGCGAGCAGGGCCGCCGTCGCCGGGCGCGCCACGATGAGGGGGCGCTGCCCCGCCTTGGCCATATGCCAGGCGATGACGCCCCCGATCGCTCCGGCGCCAACAATCGCCACCCGCATGGTCCGCTCCCGCTCCATAAACCGATAGCGGACTATAAGGCGCCGGAACCGATGCGACAGTCTCGATCCCGGGCAGGGGCCTATTTGATCATCACCGAAGGCAGCCAAGTCTTCCCGGAAAATGGAGCATGCTTCAGAGACCGATGCCAACATGAGCAGCTGACAGTTTGTCTGTTTTGCTGCTCGGCGACGGCGATCGCCGCACAGGCCTGCTCCTACTGCATGGCGCGGAGATTGCGCCAGCCACCGAACTTCCCCGACACTCGCTGCCAGCGATCGCTCGGCGGATGAGGAGAGGCCGGAATGCTGGATTGGGCGCGTGCCAGGGCCGAGGCCTCGGACATCACCGAGGCCTGGCGGCGTGAAGGCGGCCCCGGCGGGGCGGTCGTGATCTTCGACTGCAACGGCGTGCGCGAGGCGCTGAGCGGGGGATTTGCGGTGATCGAGCACGACCTCGCCTTCACCCCGGATACGACGAACCGCTTCGCCTCGATCAGCAAGCATATTCTGGCGACCCTGCTGCTGCAGGCGGATGTGCCCTTGGACGCCCCGCTCGGGACATGGCTTGCGGATCTGCCCGAGGCTTTCGCCCGACTGCCGCTCGGCCGCGCACTCGACATGACCGGCGCCTTGCCGGACATGATGGAGGTGTTCTGGCAGCGTGGCGTGCCCTACACCGCCAGCCTGAGCGCCAGCGAAATCCTCGCCGTGGCGCAACGCCTGCCGTCCCTGAATGGCGAGCCCGGGCTGGAGATGGCCTATTCCAACACCGGCTGGCGCCTCGGCCAGCTCGTGCTGCAGAAGCGGCTCGGGATCGATTATGCCGAGGCCGTGGACCGGCTGATGGCGGAATTCGACCTGCCGATCCGGTTTCCGCAGGATGAGACCGAGATCGTGCGCGGTCTCGCGACCGGGTATTGGCGTGACGGCGAAAGCTGGCGGCGCGGCCGCTACGGCTTTCATTTCTCCGCCTCGGGCGGGATCACCGGCAGCGCGGAGGGGCTGGCGCGCTGGGCCTCGGCCCTGCTCGCCGGGCGCGGCTCGCTGGCTGGCATGCTGGAGCGCCTGACCGCCCCGCGCGCCTTCACCGACGGCAGCAGCAGCGTCTATCGGCTCGGGCTGGTCTGCAGCGCATTGGAGGAGGTCGCGCTCGTCGGCCATGGCGGCTCGTTGCCCGGCTATCGCAACCACGTCCTGATGGCGCCGGCCCATGGCGTCGGCGTCGTCGTGTTGACCAATCGCGAGGAGGATGCGCTCTGGCTGAGCCTGCGCGTGCTTGCCGCGCTGCTGGGCCGGGAATTGCCGGGTCCCGCGAACGACGTGCCCACCGGCCTGTTCGCCGCCGAGAGCGGCCCGTTCTGGGCGGAGCTGGCGCCGGATTCGATCAGCTTCATGGGCGGCTATGAGCGCCTCGTCAGCGACGGCGACAATGGCATGCGCAGCCTGCCCGCCTATCTCGACATCAGGCTCAGGCAAACCGACGCTGACACGCTCGAGGGCAGGATAGGCGGCGTCCGGCGGCGCCTCGCGCGCGTTCCCGCGGGAACGGCTCTCGACCGGGGACTGCCTGGGCGCTGGCGCGAGCGCATCTTCGGCGCCGAGATCCTGATCCGCCTGGACGGCACCGCGGTATTACCCTGGGCGGGAGACGCCGGAACCGAAGCTGTGCTCACCGTCCTGCCAGGCGGCCGGGCGCTCGCCGATCTAAGCCATGGCCCGTGGCGGCATCGGCCTTGTCTTTGCTTGCAGCCGGACGGGTCGCTTCATCTTGCCAGCCACCGCGCCCGCGTCCTGCAGTTCGACCGCATTGCCGAACAAGGAGCCCGGTCATGAAAATCTCGCATCTCGCCGCCCTGGCCATCTCGGCCGCTTGTCTTGCCGCTTGTCTTGCCCTCCCCGCGCAAGCGCAGCCGGCGCCCGGAAAAATCCTGCGCGTCGTACCTCATTCCGACCTCAAGAACCTTGACCCGGTCGCATCCTCGATCGTGATCACGCGCATGCATGGGCTGATGATCTACGAGACGCTGTTTGCCTGGGACGCCGGCCTCAATCCCAAGCCGCAGATGGTCGAGAGCTTTTCGACCTCCGCCGATAAACTGACCTGGACCTTTACTCTGCGCCCGGGCCTGAAATTCCATGATGGCCAGCCGGTGACGACGCGCGATGTCATTCCTTCACTGAAGCGCTGGATGGCGCGCGACACGATCGGCGGCAAGCTCGGCGAATACACCGAGGGCATGCAGGCCATCGACGACAAGAGCTTCACGCTCAAGCTGAAGCGTCCGATGGCGCTGGTACCGTTCGCGCTCGGCTCCGCTGTCGGCCAGATCCCGGCGATCATGCGCGAGAGCGACGCCACCAGCGACCCGATGAAGCCGATCTCGGAGACCATCGGCAGCGGGCCGTTCCGCTTCAACAAGGCGGAATGGCGTAGCGGCGCCAAGGTCGTCTATGACCGCAACCCCGATTATGTGCCGCGCTCCGAACCGGCGGACGGGCTTTCGGGCGGACGCGTCGTCAAGGTCGACAGGGTCGAGTGGATGATCATGCCCGACCCGGCAACTGCGGCCGCCGCGTTGCAGACTGGTGAGATCGACATCTGGGAGCAGCCCAGTCAGGACCTCGTCCCGGTCATTTCGCGCGACAGGAATGTCAAGATCGAGCGCTACAACAACCTGGCGACCCAGGCGCTGCTGCGACCCAACCAGTTGCATCCGCCCTTCGACAATCCCAAGGCCCGCCTCGCGCTCGCCTATGCCACCGATCAGGCCGAGTTCATGGCTGGCGGCTATGGCGACGAGGCGTGGTGGAAACGCTGCAACTCCTATTTCATCTGCGGCAGCCCAGACGGCACCGAGGCCGGCGCTGAAATCTTCGGCAAGCCCGACCTCGCCAAAGCCAGGCAGCTTCTGGCGGAAAGCGGCTACAAGGGCGAAAAGCTCGTGCTCACTTCGAGCATGGATATTCCAGCGATCGGCCGCATGGCCGAAGTCGCCGCCGACAGCTTGAAGAAGGCAGGCTTCAATATCGACCTGCAGTTCTCCGATTGGGGCACGGTCACGACGCGCCAGCAGAATCGCGGCACCACCGATCAGGGCGGCTGGAACCTGTTCGTGACCACGGCCTCGGGCGCGACCATGCAATCGCCGCTGACCAATATCGGCACCAACATGGCCTGCGAGAAGGCCTGGGCCGGCTGGCCCTGCGACGCGGAAGCCGAGCGACTGCGCGGCGCCGTCGTCGATGCGCCCGACGACGCCAGCCGCAAGCTCGCAATCGAAATCCTGCATCGCCGGCTGGCCGAGGTGCAGCCCTATCGGGTGCTCGGCCAATTCGACCAGCCCTATGCCCGGCGCAGCACTGTTGTGGGCGTGCTGAGCGCGCCCGTGATGCTGTTCTGGAACATCGAGAAGAACTGAGACGGCCCCGAGACGCACCCTGCAAGAACCGAAGCGTCTTCCGGCTCTTGCAGGGTGCGTCTGGGAGTTTTATATGCATGCGAGTAATTAGCATGCTATGTAGTTTTCATGACCACGACCCGCTCCGCTTCCGAATTCGCATTCGCGACCGGCCTCTCCAACGCCAGCCGCAAGATGCAGACAACGTTCGACGGCCTGCTCCGGCAAAAGGGGCTGACGCTGGCGCGGGCGCGGGCGCTGCTTCATATCGCCCGCAACCCCGGCGTGAACCAGAGCGAGCTGGCGAAATTCCTCGCGATCGAAAGCCCGACCCTGGTCCGGCTGCTGGACGCCATGGAAAGCCAGGGCTTCATTCAGCGCAGCGCCGTCGAAGGGGACCGGCGAGCCAAGCAAGTGTCGTTGACCGAGTCGGCGCAAGGCGAGCTCCGGCAGGTCGAGGAACTCTCCCAGATCATCCGCGCCTTCATGCTGCGCGGCGTCGATGAGGAAGAGTTGGCGGTGGCGACGCGCGTGCTCGGCCGCGTCTTCGAGAACATCGAGGCGGCGATGGACGGGCATGTCGCATCATGACGAACGCAGCCGAAGGCACATCGCCCAGTCCCGCACCGGCACCCGCCGTCGCGGTCGCGCCCCCGCCGCCCGACCCGACCCTGCAACGGACCGTCGCCTGCATCGGCGCCTCCGTCCTGCTCTGGACGACGCAGGGGCTGGGGATGAATTTCGTCGCCGGCAACACCGCCCAGATCCAGGGCTCGCTCGGCGCGACGCTGACCGAGACGAACTGGCTCATCGCCGCCTATATGGCGCCCAATGTCAGCCTGACATTGATCCTGACCAAGATCCGCATCCAGTTCGGCTTGCGCCGCTTCGCGCTGCTGAGCCTGGGCGTCTTCGTCTTCGCCTCGATCCTGCACCTGTTCGTGCATGATCTGCGCGCGGCCGTGGCCATTCGGTTCCTGGCTGGCATCGCGAGCTCGCCGGTATCGACGCTGGGCTTCCTCTACATGCTCGAGGCCTTTCCGGCGTCGAAGAAGATGAGCTGGGGCCTGAGCCTGGCGCTGACCTGCACGGCGGCGACACCGACGCTGGCGCGGCTGCTCGCGCCGGCGCTGCTCGATCTCGGCCAATGGCACCAACTCTATATGATGGAGATGGGGCTGGCGCTGCTCGCGGCGGCAGTGGTCTATCTCCTGCCATTGACGCCGATCGTGCACACCAAGGTGCTGCGCAAGCTCGATTTCGTCAGCTATCCGCTGATCGCGCTGAGCTTCGGCCTGCTGGCCGTCGTGCTCGCGCTCGGGCGCTATTATTGGTGGCTCGAGGCGCCATGGCTCGGCTGGTGCCTGGCAGCCTCGCTCCTGTCGCTGGGCCTCGCGATCGCGATCGAGGTGCAGCGCGAGGCCCCGCTCCTGAACGTGCGCTGGCTGATGAGCCGCGAGATCCTGCATCTGGCCGCGATCATGCTGCTCTTCCGCCTTGTCCTGTCCGAGCAGACCGCCGGCGCGATCGGCCTGTTCCAAACGGTCGGCCTGCTCAACGAACAAAGCGCCGGACTTTACGGCGTGATCCTGCTCGCCTCTGTGGTGGGCGGGCTCACTTGCGGCGCCTTGCTGAAGCCGGAGCGCATTCCGGCGCTGCACGGCCTTGCGCTGATCTGCGTCTGCGTCGGCGCCTATCTCGACAGCCAGGCCACCAACCTGACGCGCCCGGCGAACATGTATTTCAGCCAGGCGCTGATCGCCTTCGGCGGAGCCATGTTCCTGCCGCCTTCCTTGTCCACCGGGCTGTCGGTGGCGATGAAACGCGGGCCGGAATACATCACCAGCTTCATCGTCACCTTCCTGTTCACGCAAAGCATCGGCGGGCTGATGGGGTCGGCCTTCTTCACCAGCTTCGTCGTGCTGCGCGAGCAGTTCCACTCCAGCCATCTGGTCGAGCGATTGACGCTGAGCGACCCGCTGGTCGTCGAGCGCGTCCGCCAGCTCGCAAGCTCCTATGGCAAGGTGCTGACCGACAGCCAGTTGCTGAACGCGGAGGGGCTCGCTCTGCTCGCGCAACAGGCGACGCGGGAGGCCAATATCCTTGCCTATAACGACATCTTCCTGCTGATCTGCTGGATCTCCGGCTTCGCACTCTGCGCCCTGATCGCGCATCTGCTTTACCTGAACCTCCGGCAGGCGATCACCCACCGGCGATCCCTTACTGTCGCCTAGAACCGAACCTTGCCATGTTGAAATCACTCCGCTCACCCGCGACCGTGCTCGCCCTTCTCGTTGCCCTCTGCGGGGCGCTGCTCGTGCTCTACGCCTGGAAGCTGCCGCCCTTCCACAGCGCGGTGGAGACGACCGAGAACGCCTATGTGAAGGGACAGGTCACGATCATCAGCCCGCAGCTCGCCGGCTATGTAAAGACGGTGGCGGTGCAGGACTACCAGCTCGTCAAGGCCGGCGACCTGATCGTTCAGATCGACGACCGGATCTATGACCAGAAGGTCAAGCAGGCGCAGGCGCTGCTCGCCGGCCAGAAGGCCAATCTGGCCAATGCCGACCAGAGCCTCCGCTCAGCCCAGGCCAGGATCGGCTCGAGCGAGGCGCAGATCGCCAGCGCGCAGGCGGCGCTGCGGACGGCGGAAGCCACCGACGACCGCATCAGCTCGCTGCTGGAAAAGCACATCTCGACCCAGGCCACTGCCGACCAGGCGACCCAGGCGCTCGACCAGGCGCGCGCGGGCCTGCGGCAGGCAGAGGCCGCGCTCGAAGTCTCGCGGCAGGATCTGCAATCGATCGTCGTCAACCGGCAGTCTTTGGAAGCGGCGGTGCAGAATGCCGAGGCCACGGTCCAGCTCGCCGAGATCGACCTGCAGAACACCCGCATCCTGGCGCCCCAGGATGGAAGGCTCGGCGAGATCGGCGTGCGTCTCGGGCAATATGTCTCGGCCGGGACGCAGCTCGCCTCGCTCGTGCCGGCGCGCAAATGGGTGATCGCGAACTTCAAGGAGACCCAGCTCTACGGCATGAAGCTCGGCCAGCCCGTGAGCTTCACCGTCGACGCCCTGCGCCACCAGACGCTGACAGGGCACATCCAGGAATTCTCGCCCGCGACCGGCTCCGAGTTCAGCGTGCTGAAGGCCGACAACGCGACCGGCAACTTCACCAAGATCGCCCAGCGCCTGCCGGTCCGCATCGCGATCGACGACAATCAGCCCCTGGCCGCGCAGCTCGCGCCGGGCATGTCCGTCGTCGTCAGGATCGATACGGCGGCAGCCGCGGAGAACGTGCCGGCCCTGCGCTGACGAGAATTCCGTTCTGCCGGTTCAAGCCCTTTTGCCGTGCTCGCGACCCGGCCAGTACAATTGCGATTATCGTTAACGGGTTTTTTGACGTTCCCGGGCGATTCTAATGACCCGATTCGCTCAAGCCGTCAGTTGCTCATGGGTCAAGTCCTGCAGTTCCGCCTCCCGCTTGCCGATGCCAGCGAGGCCCCTCCCGACATCGATCTGATCACGGCGGTCGATGTCGCCTTGCGCGACCTCGCCGATATCGCGCCCCATGTCGCGCTCGCTTCGGCGCGCGCCCAGCTCGCGGCCTGCCGCGAGATGCTCCAGGCCTGCTTCGACGCCGCTGTCGAGCCTCGCTGAGAGCGCGTCCTCGGCCTCACGGGAACCGCATTGCCAGCCCGGCGTTCCCTTGCGGAGATTGTCCAGCGAGGAGGCACGCCATGCCACGCGGCGACAAATCCGCCTATACCGACAAGCAGAAGCGCAAGGCCGAGCATATCGAGGAGGGCTACGAGGAGCGCGGCGTCCCGCACGACGAGGCGCAGGCGCGCGCCTGGGCGACCGTCAACAAGGAGAGCGGCGGCGGCAACAAATCCGGCTCCGGCCGGGGCGTGCCCGACACCAAGGTCTCGGCAAAACGAGGCGGGACAATCGGCGGACAAGCCTCCGCTTCCCGGCCCGCAGCAGAGCGCTCCGCGGCCGCGAAGAAGGCCGCTGAGACGCGCAGGAAGAAGGCGTCCTAAGCAGGGCATGGCCTCCAAGACTTGGCGTCATTGCGAGCACCCGGGTCTTGCCCTCGGCAAGCCCGAGTCCAGGCTCCGCGAAGCAATCCAGTAGGTTCCGCTCGACGGCCCCTGGATTGCTTCGTCGCTGCGCTCCTCGCAATGACGGCAGGATTCAGCCGCCGATATTGAAGGCGGCGAGCGCCGCCATATTGACGATGTCGCTATCCTTGGCGCCCAGCGGCACGATCTGCACGGGCTTGTCGAGGCCGACGATCAGCGGGCCGATCACGGTCGAGCCGCCGAGTTCCTGCAGCATCTTGGTCGAGATCGAAGCCGAGTGGAACGCCGGCATGATCAGCACATTGGCCGGACCGCTCAGACGGCAGAACGGATACTGGCTCATCAGCTCGCGATTCAGCGCGACATCGGCGGCCATCTCGCCGTCATACTCGAAATCGACGCGCTGGCCGTCCAGCAGCTTCACTGCTTCGCGCACCTTCTCCGAGCGTTCGCCGGCCGGATGGCCGAAGGTCGAGAAGGCGAGCATGGCGACCTTGGGCTCGTAGCCAAGACGACGGGCGACGCCGGCGGCCTCGATCGCAATCTCGGCAAGCTCCTGCGCCGTCGGCATCTCGGTGATCGCGGTGTCGGCGACAAGCACGGTGCGCTCGCGCGAGAGCACGATCGAGACGCCGATCAGCCTGTGGCCGGGCCGATCGTCAATGACGCGGCGAACCTCCTCCAGCGCGATCGAGTAGTTGCGGGTCACGCCTGTGACCATCGCGTCGGCATCCCCAAGCGCCACCATCGCCGCGGCGAAGTGGTTGCGGTCCTGATTGATCAGGCGCTGGCAGTCGCGGAAGAGATAGCCCTGCCGCTGCAACCGCTCATAGAGATATTGCGCATAGGCGCTGTTGCGGCGCGAGAGGCGGGCGTTCTGGACCGAGATGCCCTTGGCCTCGAGGTCGATGCCGAGGAAGGTCGCGGTCTCGTAGACGCGCTCCTCGCGCCCGACCAGGATGGCGTGGCCGAGCCCCTGGTTGACGAAGGACACCGCCGCGCGGATGACCTGTTCCTCCTCGCCCTCGGCGAAGACGACGCGCTTGGGATAGCGCCGGACGCGCTCGAAAATGCGGTTCAGCGTCCCGGCGACGGGATCGCGCCGCGCCGAGAGCTGCGCCTTATAGGCGGGAATATCGACGATCGGCTTGCCGGCGACGCCGCTCTCCATCGCAGCCTTGGCGACCGCGACGGGCACGACATGGATCAACCGCGGGTCGAACGGCACCGGGATGATGTATTCCTTGCCGTAGCGCGGCCGCGAACCCTGATAGGCGGCAGCGACCTCGTCGGGCACGTCCTCGCGGGCGAGCGAGGCCAGCGCCTCGGCCGCAGCGATTTTCATCTCCATATTGATCGTCGTCGCGCGGACATCGAGCGCCCCGCGGAAGATGAAGGGGAAGCCGAGGACGTTGTTGACCTGGTTGGGATAGTCCGAGCGGCCAGTCGCCATGATCGCATCGTCGCGGATGGCGTGGACCTCCTCGGGCGTGATCTCCGGATCAGGGTTTGCCATGGCGAAGATGATCGGATTGGGCGCCATCGAGGCCACCATCTCCGACGTCACGGCGCCCTTCTGGCTGAGGCCGAAGAAGGCATCGGCGCCCTCCATCGCCTGGGCCAGGGTGCGCCGGTCGGTAATCGCCGCATGGGCTGATTTCCACTGGTTCATGCCCTCGGTGCGGCCCTGGTAGATCACGCCCTTGGTATCGCAGAGGATGACGTTGTCGGGCTTGAAGCCCATCGCCTTGAGCAGCTCCGTGCAGGCGATCGAGGCTGCGCCGGCGCCATTGATGACGAGGCGGGTCGATTTGACGTCGCGGCCCGTCAGGTCGAGCGCATTGATCAGGCCCGCGGCAGCGATGATCGCGGTGCCGTGCTGGTCGTCATGGAAGACCGGGATGTCCATCAATTCGCGCAGGCGCTGCTCGATGATGAAGCATTCCGGGGCCTTGATATCCTCCAGATTGATGCCGCCGAAGGACGGGCCGAGATAGCGCACCGCGTTGATGAAGGTGTCGGCGTCCTCGGTGTCGACCTCCAGATCGATCGAATCGACATCGGCGAAGCGCTTGAACAGGACCGCCTTGCCTTCCATCACCGGCTTCGAGGCGAGCGCGCCGAGATTGCCGAGGCCGAGGATCGCAGTGCCGTTGGAGATCACGGCGACGAGATTGGCCCGCGCGGTATAGTCATAGGCCTTGGAGGGATCTTCCGCGATCGCCAGCACCGGCACGGCGACGCCGGGCGAATAGGCCAGCGAGAGATCGCGCTGCGTCGCCATCGGCACGGTCGGGACGATCTCGAGCTTGCCCGGCCGCCCTTCCGAATGGAACAGCAGCGCCTCCTGATCGGTGAAGGTCGGGCGGGCGCGTTTGATCGGCGGCTGGTCGTTCATGAACGTATTCTTTTTTGTGAGCGTTTCCTGAAGGAGGCGGACCATAGGCAAGCCCCCGCCCGCCCACAAGATACGCGCAACGATCAACGCTCATGCCTGCAAGGCGAAAATCGCGCGGCTGGGGGCTCAGTGCCGTCAGAGCCGGCCGCGCACGCTCTGCACGAAATCGCCGACATAGCGGTCGAGCGCCACGGTCTGCTCATCGACCTTGCGGGCCGCCGCGACCACGCGCACAGCTGCATCGCCAGTGATGCGCGCCTCGTCGCCGACCGTGCCGACGCTGGCGGTGACGACGCTGGTGCTGCCGGCGACGGCCTGCGCGTCGGCGGCGATGTTCGAGGCGATGTCGGCCTGCCGGCTGACAACATCAGCGAGGATACCGGAGGTCTGCTCGATCGAGGTCATCGTGCCCTCGATATGCGCGACGGCATCCGATGCCGTGGCGGCCGCGCCGCGAATCTCCTGCAGCGTCTCGGCGATGTCGCGCGTCGCCTTCTGGGTCTGCTCGGCCAGATTCTTGACCTCGCCGGCAACGACCGCAAAGCCGCGCCCGGCGGCGCCTGCGCGTGCCGCCTCGATGGTCGCGTTCAGAGCGAGCAGATTGGTGCGGGCGGCGATGTCCTCGATGAAATCGAGCACCGCGCTGACCTTGTCGGCCGCCTCGGCGAGGCCGGCGACGTCGCGGCGCGTCGAGCGCACATAGCTCGCCGCATCGCGCGCGGTCTGGTCGGCATGGGCGGTCTGGCGCGTCAGCTCGCGGATCGAGGCCTCGATCTCCTCGGCAGCGACGGCAACGCTACCGACGCGCTGCGAGGCGCCCTCGGCCTGCTGCGTGACGTCGGCCGCGCGCTGCGCCGTCTTGTTGGCGCTGCTCGCCATTTCGCTGGCGGCTTCATGCATGCTGCGCACCGACTGCCCCATGCCCTGAAGAGCCTTGCCGACGGTGACCTCCAGCTGGACGGCGAGATCCTCGAGCGCCGCCTTGCGGCTGTTTTCGATGTCCTGACGGCGGTTCTCCAGCGTGCGCTCTGCGGTGACGTCGGTCAGGATGCCGTCCCAGCAGATCGAGCCATCCGCCAGGCGGCGTGCGGCCGCATCGGTACGCAGCCAGACGATCGAGCCGTCATCCTTCTGGTGGCGGGCCTCGAAGCGCCAAGGTGCGAGAGCGTGTTCAGCGACGCTCCTGGCATTCTCCCTGGTCAGCACCTCGCGGTCCTCGGGTGCCATCCAGCGCAGCCAACTCGTCGGCTCGCGCTCGACCTGCTCGCGCGTGACGTCGAGCAGCTTCTCGATGCCGGTGCTGGCGAATTTGTAGCTGACCACGCCGTCGGGCTTGATGATCTTCTGGTAGAGCACGCCCGGCGTGTTGGCAGTGAAGGCCTCGAGCTGGCGCAGGGTCTCGACGCGCTGCTGGTCGCTGGTCATGACATAGCCGATGAGGCAGGCGGCGAGCAGGTTGATCGCCGTCGGACCCAGGCCGGAGAAGAATGGCATCAGTTCCCAGGCCTCCGGAAACGGCACGAAAATCGAGATGATCAGCACCGGCATCCAGGCTGCGACGAGACCGATGAAGATCAGGTCCCGCATCGCCGCAGCCCGGCTCGCGCGCCGAAGCCGCCATCCGTAAATGCCGCCGATGGCGCCGCAGAGCAGGATGCCGACAAAGCCCGGCACCGCGCCTTCACCCCCCAGATAGAGGCGCACGCCGCCGATCACGACGGTCGAGATCACGGCCGAGATCGGCCCGCCCAGCGGGCCGGAAAGACCGGCGACGACATTTCGGAAGTCGAGCAGGATACCGGGTTTGACGACGACCGGGTCGAGCATGCTGGCGCAGCCTGCCGCGGCGAAGACGATCCCGACGATGATTTGGCGAAGCAGATGGCGTTCGCCGAGCCGCTGCATCGCCAGCGGCACGAAGACCGCCGCGATCAGGAGGTAGCTGAGGCCTCTGAACAGTTCGAACAGCATGGCGGTACGCACAACCAGGACGGGCGGAGGGAAGTTTCCGTCCCGTTACTTAAGCCGGGCGCCATTGATAAATTATAAACCGTAGAGCGCCTCGGTCGCGATCGCCGAAAGCTCCACATCAAAATCCCGTTTGCCGGGGATGGCGCGCCTCCGTGAGGTTCCCAAGCCGAGACCGAATCGCTAGCGTTCGCCGCGCCATGCGTCATGCCACCGATCCCCTTTCCGAGCGAAACGACCCCGGCCCCGTCCCTCCGACGGCGCCAAAGGACGAGGCCGCGCGCGTCACGCCGATGATGGCGCAATATGTCGAGATCAAAGCGGCCAATCCCGACTGCCTGCTGTTCTACCGGATGGGCGATTTCTACGAATTGTTCTTCAGCGATGCCGAGATCGCCTCGCGCACGCTCGGTATCGTGCTGACCAAGCGCGGCAAGCATCAAGGCCACGACATCGCGATGTGCGGCGTCCCTGTCGAGCGCGCCGACGACTACCTCCAGAGGCTGATCGCGGCCGGCCATCGCGTCGCCGTCTGCGAGCAGGTCGAGGATCCCGCCGAGGCCAAGAAGCGCGGCCCCAAATCGGTAGTGCGGCGCGATGTGGTGCGGCTTGTCACGCCCGGCACCATCACCGAGGAGCGCCTGCTCGAACCCGGCCGCGCGAGCCTGCTGGTCGCGGTCGCGCGCCGCAAGCTCAGCGACGACGGCGCGCTCTATGGGCTGGCGGCCATCGACATCTCGACCGGGCGCTTCAGCGTGATGGAGACGCCGCAGGAGCGGCTCGCAATCGAGTTCGCGCGCCTCGAACCGCGCGAGATCGTCTGCCCCGACGCGATCTATGACGACCCGGCGATGAAGGCGTTCTGGCGCGAGGTCAATGTGCCGGTGACGCCGCTGGCGCGCGAGGGGCTGGACGCAGCCTCGGCCGAGCGCAGGCTCAAGGAGTTCTTCGGCGTCGCCACGCTGGACGCCTTCGGCGCCTTCACACGCGCCGAGATCGCGGCGGCGGGCGCCGCGCTCGCCTATGTCGAGCGCACGCAGTTCGGCGCACGACCGCCCTTGTCGCCACCGGTGCGCGATGCCGGCGCCGGCACCATGCTGATCGACGCCGCGACGCGGACCAATCTCGAATTGACGCGGACCCTGTCGGGCGAGCGGACGGGAAGCCTGCTCGCCACCATCGACCGGACGGCGACACCGGGCGGCGCGCGCCTGCTCGCCGAGCGACTAGCCGGACCGCTGACGGATACCGCCGCCATCGCCAATCGGCACGACGCCATCGCGGCGCTCGTTGCCGACAGCGCCCTGCGCGAGGATCTTCAGCGCGCGCTTGCCCGCGTTCCCGATGTGGCGCGTGCGCTCGCCCGCCTCTCGCTCGACCGTGGCGGTCCGCGCGACCTCGCCGCACTAGGGGCAGGCCTCACCGCCGCACGCGAGATCGCAGCCCTGCTCGCCCGCCAGGCGACGCTGCCGCAGGATCTCGCCAACGCCGCCAGCGCGCTTGCGGCGACCGATCCGGCTCTCCCGACCCGGTTGACCGATACGCTGGCCGAAGAACTCCCGCTCAACCGCCGCGACGGCCGCTTCGTCCGCGAGGGCTTCGACGCCGCCCTCGACGAACTGCGGCTGCTGCAGGTCGATTCCCGCAAGGTCATCGCGCAACTCCAAGCGCGCTACAGTGCCGAGACTGGCTGCCGGACGCTGCGGATCAAGCATAATTCCATGCTCGGCTACTTCGTCGAGGTGCCCCAGGCCGTCGGCGAGGATTTCCTGAAGGAGCCCTGGCGGGCGACCTTCGTGCACCGGCAGACGATGTCGGATGCGATGCGCTTCTCCTCGGTCGAGCTCGGCGAACTTGAGGCCAAGATCGCATCGGCCGCCGATCGTGCCTTGAAGCTTGAGCTTGGCGTCTTCGCGGCCTTGTGCGAGGCGGTGCTGGCTCAGGCCGAGCCGATCAAGGCCGCAGCCGCCGCGCTCGCCGAGATCGACGTCTTCGCCGGGCTCGCGGAACTCGCCAGCCGCGAAGGCTGGAGCCGTCCGGTCATCGACGACAGCGCTGCCTTCACCATCACAGGCGGACGCCACCCAGTGGTGGAAGCCGCGCTCAAGCGCGACGGCAAGCCCTTCGTCGCCAATGACAGCGAACTCTCGCCGCCTGGCGAAAGTAGCGGCGGCGGACGCATCTGCCTGATCACCGGCCCGAACATGGCGGGCAAATCGACCTTTCTGCGCCAGAATGCGCTGATCGCAGTGCTGGCGCAGATGGGCTCTTTCGTGCCCGCAGCCAGCGCCCATCTCGGCATCGTCGACCGGCTGTTCTCGCGCGTGGGCGCGGCCGACGATCTTGCGCGCGGCCGCTCGACCTTCATGGTCGAGATGGTCGAAACCGCCGCGATCCTGAACCAGGCCGGGCCGCGCGCCCTCGTCATCCTCGACGAGATCGGGCGCGGCACCGCGACCTTCGACGGGCTCTCGATCGCCTGGGCAGCGATCGAGCATCTGCACGAGGTCAATCGCTGCCGCTCGCTGTTTGCGACGCATTATCACGAGCTCACCGCGCTCGGAGACCGGCTGGAGCGCGTCTCCAACGCGACCGTTCGCGTCACCGAATGGAACGGGGAGGTGATCTTCCTGCACGAAGTGGTAGCGGGCGCGGCCGACCGCTCCTACGGCATCCAGGTCGCCAAGCTCGCCGGCCTGCCGCTCGCCGTGGTCGAACGGGCACGCGCGATCCTCAGTGAACTGGAGAAGACCGAGCGCGAGAAGCCGGTCGCCTCGCTGGTCGATGACCTGCCGCTCTTCGCCGCGCCGGTCAGGCGGACTGCGCCTGTCCTGGCCATTGCTGCAGTCGATGCGCTGCGCGAGGCGCTGGATGAGCTCGACCTCGACGAAATGACGCCACGCCAAGCGATGGAGGCACTGTATCGGCTGAAGGGGCTGGGGTGACGGCAAGCGATCAGAAGACTACTGAAACTCGCGTTCCCAATCGCGACGGCCGTGCAGGACGCGCATGATCAGGATGTCCTCCTCATCGACTGCGTAGACGATGATATGACTGCCATGGGCATGCACCCGGACCGGCGGTTGAATTTCCGTTCGCTCTCGCGCCATCAAAGGCTGGGAGGCGAGCAATTCGAAGCATGAACTAAGGTTGGCCGCGTAAATCTCGGCTTGCCTTTGCCCGAATTGCCCGACGCCTTCGAGATAAATCCCGACCAGATCCTGGTCGGCTCGCGGCGTTCGCCTAACCGCCATCGAGGCCAAGCTCTTTGGCGCGGCGACGGGCCTCCTCCCAGACCTCGTCCAAAGCCCGCGTGCTGACGCCGCTAGCGCGGCCTTCATCGATCAGCCGCTGGAATGCTGCGATCTTGTCCTGCCGCTCCTGGTCGCGCCGGATCAGGTCGCGGACATAGTCGCTGGCGTTGCCGTAGCGGCCGCTCTCGGCCTGCGTCTCGACCCAGGCCTTCATCTGGTCGGGTAGGGACACGTTCATCGTCGCCATGGCAGCCTCCTGTGGCGACGAGATTCACATATTTGGCAAAGATTGCCAAGATTGGATTATCCCAGCCGCCGAACGCCCGTGATCGCGCCGAAGCTCTTGGCCTGGATGCGGTCGCGGGCCGTGCGCAACGGCTCGCTATAGACCGTCATCGTATAGGCGGTGGCGTGCAGCAGCGTCTCCGGGTCGGTCAGGATGCCGACATGGCCCTTCCAGAAGACGAGATCGCCGCGTTGCAGGCCCTGAAGACTGTCGTCAAAGGCAACGGGGTGGCCGAGCGACGCCTCCAGCATGTCGGAATCGCGCGGCGAACCGACGCCTGCCGCCGCCAGCGAGAGTTGCGTCAGCCCGGAGCAATCGAGCCCGAGACTGGTCTTGCCGCCCCAGAGATAGGGCACATGCAGGAAGCGCTCGGCGACTGCGACAAAATCGGGTTCATAGGCGTCGGTGGCGGACAGATGAGCGGCGAAGACATGCCCGCCATCAGCAAGCACGAGGAAGTCGCCGGCCTCTCCCGTGACCGTGACGCTCGCGCCGAGGGACAAGGCCTCCAGCGGTGGCAATTTCATCGATGCGCCGGGATAGATGAAGGTCCGAAGCGCCGAGACGCGGTGTGTCGGCACGGGGGCGTCTAATCGCAAGGCGTCGTCGGGCACGTAGCCGACATAGCCGTCGGTGGCGAGCTGGACCCAGGCCCAGCCTTCATGGCTCTCATAGACATCGACCAACTCGCCCGACAACGCTTCCGTATCGAGGGGTGCATCGGGGCGCGGCTCGCGGCGCACGGGCGCCGAGGCCGCGACGACGCGCCTCGGCTCGGGATCGACGAAAGCGCGCGCCTCGACCTGGCCCCGCAAGCGGCTGGCGGCGAGATCGGGGCGGGCAGGCGTGACACGATGATCGAGAATCAGGCTCATGGCCGCAATCTAGCCGCTACCGGTTAACGCGCGAAGACTGTGGGTGTTAGCCACCGCCGAGCTCCCTTGCGCGCTCCGTCACCAGATCAGCCAACTTCTCGACCGCGAGCGCGCCTGCCACGGTGCGCTGGATGATGACATTGCGGCGGTCGAACTCATCCCGCCGCCGGCTGACGAGGCCGAGCTTGCCCATGGTGTCGAGCGCGCGCGTGATCACCGGCTTGGTGACGCCGAGCTGCGCGGCGAGCCCGCGCACGGTATGGGGCGGCAATTCGAGATAGATCGTCAGCAGGATCGCGGTCTGGCGGGCCGAAAGATCGGCCTGCCCGTCGCGCACCAGATCGAGATGCACCTGCCGCCACAGTCTGAGCGCCTGCGCGGGCCTGATCTCCAAGGGCATGAATACGCGGATCCCGATCGTTACGGACCCGTATCATTATGCGCCTTCGGCCCGGGCGCAATCGCTGTCGCGCAAGAAGCTTAACCGACAGAAGAGGCTTAGCCGATGGGGTGAAGCTGTTTCAGCAGCGCATAGGTCAGGCGGGCGGCCTGGCACTCGCCGCCCTCCGGCCGACCGGGTTTGGCCGATGGCGTCCAGCCATAGATGTCGAAATGGGCGTAGGACGCGCTCTTCTCGACGAAGCGGTTCAGGAACAGGGCCGCCGTGACCGAGCCGGCAAAGCTGCCGCCCGAGACATGATTGACGTCGGCGATCTTGGAATCGAGCAAACCGTCATAGGGCGGCCAGAGCGGCAGCCGCCAGACCGGATCATTCACCGCATTGCCGAGGCGGGCGATCTCGGCGGCCAACCCCTCGTCATGCGTATAGAAGGGCGGCAATTCCGGCCCAAGCGCGACGCGGGCCGCACCCGTCAGCGTGGCGTAGTCGATCAGCAGCTCCGGCGCCTCCTCATCGGCGAGCGCCAGCGCATCGGCCAGGATAAGCCGACCTTCCGCGTCGGTATTGCCGATCTCGACCGTGATGCCCTTGCGGCTTTGCAGCACGTCTCCGGGCCGGAAGGCTGAGCCCGAGACCGCATTCTCCACCGCCGGGACGAGCAGGCGCAGACGGACCGGAAGCTTCGCCAGCATGATCATGCGCGCGGCGGCGATCGCCGCGGCAGCCCCGCCCATATCCTTCTTCATCAGCAGCATGCCCGCCGACGGCTTGAGATCGAGGCCGCCAGTGTCGAAGGCGACCCCCTTGCCCACAAGCGTGACCTTGGGATGGTTGGGATCGCCCCAGACCAGATCGATCAGACGCGGCGCGCGCGGCGAAGCGCGGCCGACCGCATGGATCATCGGGAAATTCCTGGCCAGCAGATCGTCACCGACGATGCTGGTGACGGTGGCGCCGCATTCCTCGCCGAGCGTGCGAATCGCCGTCTCGATCTCGGTCGGGCCCATGTCATTGGCCGGCGTATTGACGAGATCACGCGCAAGCATGACAGACGTCGCGACCGCGCTCAGCTCCTCGCCATCGACTCCAGCGGGCAGCACGAGGCGGGCCATGGCGGAAGCGGGATTGCGATAGCGGTCGAAGCGGTACCCCTGAAGCAGCCAAGCCAGCGCAGCCAGGCCGGCATCACCGATCTCGCCCGACAGCACATAGTCTCCCGCCGGCAAGATCGCCGCGAGCCGGCCGGGCGCGAAAGGATCGCGGCGACGCGATTCAGACGATTCGACGCCGAGCAGGACGGCAGCAACCGCTCCCGAAGCATCGGGCAAGACTAGATGCTGGCCCGGCCGGGCGGCGAAGCCCTGAGCCTGCGCAAAGCGCCGGCCTTCCGGCGCCAGGGCTTCAAGCAGCGTGGGTAACCCGGCTTTCGAGACGACATGAACCGGAATGGCCGAAGGCGAGGCGGAAACGAGAAGGCTGTGCACGGAGATGGACACCTGATCGAAAGCGAGGTCGGGAACCGGTCGCGAGGCCGTGGTTAAGAATGCATTAGGGTTAACGTTTTATCACCGGCAGGACCAGATTTTCCATCGTTGCGAGGCGATCCCGCCATGTCCGCCAGCCTTCCAGCGCCCCTGATGGCCTCTCGCAGGCTTGTCCGCACCGGCCTTCTGGCTGCCGTCTGCCTGGCCGCATTTGCCACTGCCGGCTGCCAAAGCCGCAGCGGGCTCGGCGATATCACAGGCTCGATCGGCCGCAGCGAGGCCCAGCCGCGCAATCCGGCCGATTGGCAGGCAGAGAGCCAGCGTTGGGGCAAGCGCTACGACGCCAACCCCAAGGAGCGCGACGCCGCCTTCTACTATGCCCGCGCCTTGCGCGCGCTCGACCAGAATGCCCAGGCGCTGGCCGTGCTGCAGGGCGCAGTCCTGATCCATACCAATGATCGCGAAATGCTGGGGGCCTATGGCCGTTCTCTCGCCGATAATGGCCGGTTGAAAGAGGCGGACGAAGTGCTCTCCCGCGCGCATTCGCCGGAACGGCCGGATTGGCGCATCCTCTCGGCGCAAGGCACGGTGGCTGACCAGCTCGGCGAGCCCGAACGCGCGCAGCAGCTCTATCAGGCAGCGCTCAAGCTCGCGCCCGGTGAGCCGACCGTGATGTCCAATCTCGGCCTCTCCTTAGCGCTCTCGAAGCATTTGCCCGAGGCTGAACGGGTCCTGCGCGAGGCCGCCACCTCCAACCGCAGCGATGCGCGCGTGCGGCAAAATCTCGTCCTCGTGCTCGGCCTGCAGGGCCGCTTCGGCGAAGCCGAAACGCTGGCCCGGCAGGACCAGAGCCCCACGGAAGCCGCGGCCACAATCGCTTACCTCAAGCGCAGCGTCAGTCAGACGAATAGCTGGGACGTTCTGAGGGCCGGCGGCAGCAAGGGTAAGACAACCGCCCGCAAGCCGGAAGCACCGATGGGCGAAGCGCCCAAGGTCTGAGTACCGAGCTCTGGGAAAGACGACCTAGGCCGGGGCAATCATGCTTCCGGTGCCGCGCCAGCATCCCATGCCTGGAGATTGCGCCACGGCGTGAATGCAGGGTATCCAACCAGATTGGGCCGGCGAACGGCTTTGGCTGCGTTCGACGCCGCTCGGCGATCGCTGCTCCCGTCAATGCGCCTGGCGGGTGCCCATGGATGGTGTGACGATGGCCTTGATCGGCAAATGATCGGACGCAATGCGAGCAAGGGGTGTGTCATGAAGCTCAACCCGCACAATTGTTTCGGCAGGATAGCCAACGATCCTATCGAGGGCCCAGAGCGGAAACCCGGCGGGAAAACTCGGTATTGCAGCATGGAGCGGTCCAAACTTCGGCGCGAGTCCATGCAGTGTCGATTTTTTGCCCAGGCGCCATTCATTCAGGTCGCCCATTAGAAAAACTGGCCTGCCGTCGGTAGGCTTTGAAGCATTCACGAGCGCTTCGACCTGCTTCGAGCGCGAGCGTCGAAGGAGGCCAAGATGGGCTGCGACAATGCGAACGTCAGCGGCCCCCATCGACAGGTCTATGATCAGAGCACCGCGCGGTTCTACGCCGGGCAATACGAGTTGTCGGCTAGCCGTGACGCGTCCGTTGCGAAACAGCACGACATTCCCGTGCCAGCCATGACCTTGCCAGCGCGTTTCGATCATAACCGGTCGTAATCCCGTCTTGCGGTGCAGAAGTCCCAGATCGAGCAAACCCGCCCGTGCACCAAAGCGCTGATCGGCCTCCTGCAGCGCAACAATATCGGCGTCGATCTGTTTGAGAACTTCCACGATGCGGTCGGGAGCAAAACGGTGATCCCGGCCGACAGCTTTATGAATGTTGTACGAGGCTATCGTCAGCTCGCTGGTGGAATGGTGTGATTCGGGCCGGGAACCTGCCCCCGCCCGGTCCCGACTCCAGCTCGAGATGCGCAGCGCCGGCAAGCGCCTGGTCCGACGAGGTTCGTGAAGATCGGTTTCGTGCATCAAGATTGTCCCAAGGCGGCCTGCAACTCATCAATGCCGAAGCGAGGCGAGAGTTCAGCGACGAGCGAACGAATGTGATCGAGCCGGGTTATCTTCGCGACACGTTTTAACGGTTGCGCGCATGCCGCTTTTCGAAATCCTGGCCAGTTGCTTGGTGGTCATCACGCTCGCCACGACGGCGGCGTTCTATTCGTACGGGCGGTTTGCCAGGCGGGCAAAGGGCGAACCCTCTTCAGCTCTCCCCGTTCGTGACGATGCGACACCGTTGGATCGCGAGCTCGCCCCGCTCCTCCGGAATCACGACGGAGCAACGGGCTTGGTGCTTTTGTCAGACAATCTCCATGCTTTTGAGATGCGTGTCCTCGCTGCGCGCAACGCCGGGCGTAGTCTTGACCTGCAATATTACTACTGGTGCGAGGATCTGACCGGAAACCTGCTCGCGAGGGAGGTTCTCGCAGCAGCCGACCGAGGCGTGCGCGTCCGCATGCTGATCGACGACATTAACACCCGCGGAAACGATTCGAGCTACCTCGCCCTCGACAGCCACCCCCACATCGAGGTTCGGCTGTTTAACCCCAGTCGAAATCGCTCGAATGGGTTGCGGCGTGGCCTGGAACTAGCCCTGCGCGTCTTTAGGACGACCCGGCGTATGCACAACAAGTCGTGGATCGCTGATGGGCGTTTGGCCATCGTCGGCGGCAGAAATATCGGCGATGCGTATTTCGACGCGGCGAAGACAACGAATTTTCACGATATGGATTTGCTGTTTGTCGGCGAAGGCTTGCGCAGCGTTCAGGACATTTTTGACGATTTCTGGAACAGTGCAGTCGCAGTTCCGATCAGTGCGCTAAGCCGCCCCATATCGCGTAGACTTCATACGTCGAATCGTCCGAAGGACCGCACGACCGCGACGGACGCCGAACCCTATCTCCAGCATTTGGCCAAGCTCGATAGTTGCGATGGCGTGCTCCGCGCCGCCGGCCAACTAAGCTGGACGACTGAAGTCGAGATCGTATCCGACCCCGCCGAAAAGGCGTGGGCAGTCGGCCAAAAGGGCTGGCTCGCCGATCGGATCTATAAAACCATCGAGACGGCGCGCGACGAGCTGAGGATCGTGTCCCCGTATTTCATTCCAGGGGACAGGGGCGTGGACGCGCTGCGGCGGCTGTCGAAAGGCGGCGTGGCGGTGTCGGTGCTGACGAATTCGCTTGCTGCAACGGATGTGGTGGCCGTGCATGGTGCCTATGCATCCTATCGGAAACCGTTGCTGCGGGGCGGTGTGGAGCTCTTCGAGCTGCGGCCGGACATGCCCGCGCAGAGAGCCTCTCTCTTCGGATCGAAGGGGGCGAGCCTCCACACCAAGGCATTTACCGTGGACCGGCGCTCCGGCTTTATCGGATCCTTCAACTTCGATCCGCGCTCGGCCTCGCTGAACACCGAAATGGGTGTCCTGTTTTCGGATCGGACGCTGGTTGAGCAGGTGAATTCCGTTGTCCACCAACAAACGATATCCGCATCCGCCTTCCGCGTTAGCCTAATCGATGATCGGGTTGCCTGGAGCGATCATGCTAAAGCTGGAGGTGCACCCCAGGTTTACGAGCCCTCGGCCAGCCTGTGGCGTCGGTTTGCTGCGCGCGTCATTCGAATTTTGCCCCTCGAATCCCAGCTTTGAGCGGTGCCCGCGCCTTCAGCCGGCTTGTTGCTAATTCAGCGTTCCCGAATGCCTCCACGGCTATCCTAAGCGCTGTGAGCGGTCGAAAAGGCGCGTGTCGAACATGCTTCGCCCGCAAAGAACAAGCGGTCGTCGTGTTGGGACCGCGGTTCAGCCGCCCTCATAATGAGACTGCATTAGCTATCGATTTTGAGAGAGGAAGCTCATTCGGACGGACATTCCGCTCCTCAGCACGCGAAATTATGGGTTTCACGCAAGCATCTGGAATCGTTCGTCATATTCGATAGGGCAGAGCGCATATCAGTCTCGTCCGTGTCCGATTTCGGCACGCTCCAGTCTCACGGCGACATCCGACACCAAAAGCCTTCTCATTGCCATTTGAAGACCTGGATCAGCGCTGGCGTCATGATGACGACGAACAGCACCGGCAGGAAGAACAGGATCATCGGCACCGTCAATTTGGGCGGCAACGAAGCCGCCTTCTTCTCCGCTTCCATCATGCGCTGGTCACGGCTCTCCTGGGCCAGGGTGCGTAGAGCCGTGCCCAGCGGCGTGCCGTAGCGTTCGGCCTGGATCAGCGCGGTCGAGACCGATTTGACGCTTTCAAGCCCGGTACGCAGGGCCAGATTCTCATAGGCCTGCCGGCGCTCGGCCAGATAGGCCAACTCGGCCGTGCACAGCGCGAACTCTTCAGCAAGCGGAACGGACTGCGTGCCGATCTCGCCGGCGACCTTGCGACAGGCGTGCTCCATCGACATGCCGGACTCGACGCAGATCAGCAGCAGGTCGAGAGCGTCGGGAAAAGCCAGCCTCATCGACGCCTGGCGCTTGCCGATCTGATTGGACAGAAAGACTTCCGGCGCCTTGATGCCGAGATAGGCGGCGGCAATCGCAATCCCGATCTTGACCATGAAGGGTTGGCCGAAATCGTTCAGGACGAAAACGTAGAACAGCGTGAATAGGAAAAGCCCGATCGGCGCCACCAGGCGGAAGAACAGGAAACCGACTTCAGCTTGGGGGCCGCGATAGCCGGCCATCAGGAGCTGCAGCTTCGCCGTCTCCGTGCCGAGCCAATCGCCGAGCTTAAATTGGTCGACGACTCGGCGCATATACTGTTTCGGTTCCTGGCGAAGCGTGACCTTGTCCTTCTGCCGGTTGAGCCTGTCGCGCTCGCGGGCACGGATCTTCTCGCGCTCGCTGGCGACGCCCTTCATGCGCTTTTGCAGGCTGTTGCCTTCCGTCAACGGGATCGCCAGCGTCAACACGGTCGCGGCAGCGGCGACCGCAACGAGCATGGACAGCAGAAATTGCCCGTCGGCGAGCTTGTCTGCGATGAGAGCAATCATCCGCGCCGCCTCAAATGTTGAAGTTGATCATCTTGCGCATCACCAGGCAGCCGATCAGCATCCAGATGCCGCCGGCGACCATTGCGACCTTGCCGGTCTGTGTGAGCCAGAGAAGTTCGATGTAGCGCGGGCTGGTCAGGTAGACCAGGATCGCGACGACAGGCGGCAATGAGCCGATGATGCCGGCCGAGGCCTTGGCCTCCATCGAGACGGCCTGGATCTTGTCGCGCATCTTGCGGCGCTCACGGATGACGCGAGACAGGTTTCCGAGCGTCTCGGCGAGATTGCCGCCAGTCTTCTGCTGGATCGCCAGCACGATGCCGAAGAAGTTCGTTTCGGCGCAAGGCATACGATCATAGAGCTTCGCAGTGGCTTCCGTCAGCGGCAGCCCGAGCGCCTGGCTCTCGATGATCTGCCTGAATTCACCGGCGACGGGCTCGGCAGCTTCATGCGCGATGATCCGCAGGCAGTCGTTCAGCGGCAAACCCGCCTTGATGCCGCGGACGATGACGTCGATCGCATTGGGGAATTCGATCCCGAATTTCTTCAGCCGCTTCGTCTTGCAGCGCTTGATGTACCAGGCGGGCAGGCCGAACCCGCCGACGAACAAGCCGATGACCGCAAGAAGCGGCCTCTCGCTTGCCAGCAGCAAGGCCAGTGCGGTCATCACGCCCATGACCGCACTGACGATGTAATATTTCTTGCGCGTCCAGTTCAGCCCACCTTGCTGAAGGCGTGTTTCGAGGGAAAGCTTGTTGCGTGAGCTCTCGCGCTTCTCGATCTCCTTGAGGCTTTGAGCCACCTGGCCGCGCTTGGCCCGCATCTGGGTCTCGCGGTCGATGCCGCGCGCCGCGACCGGGCTTGCGAACTCCTTGCGGCGCTTTTCCGCCCGGGCCTGCCCGCTGAGCAGCGGATAAAACAGCGCATAGACGACACCCCCCGCGGCGAGTGTCGCGAGCACGATGACAGCGATGACGCTCTTATCCATGGCGTGTTGCTCCGCTCAGATCGCTCTGTCAGGCTGCATCGGCCTCGCTGTGCCTTTCCAGCATGTCGATCGCCGCCGCGAGGCGCTGTTCCTCGCCATAATATCGCGCCCGCTCCCAGAAGCGCGGCCGGCCGATGCCGGTGGCGCGGTGGCGGCCGGTGAGCCTGCCGGCCGCGTCTTCGCCCAGAATCTCGTAGGTCATCAGATCCTGGGTGATGATGACGTCGCCTTCCATCCCCATCACCTCGGTGATGTGCGTGATGCGGCGCGAGCCGTCGCGCAGGCGCTGGGCCTGGATGATGATGTCGACCGATGAGCAGATCATCTCGCGCAGCGTCCTCGACGGCAGGCTGAAGCCGCCCATGGTGATCATCGATTCGATACGGCTCAGGCATTCGCGCGGCGTGTTGGCATGCAGCGTGCCCATCGAGCCGTCATGGCCCGTATTCATGGCCTGGAGCAGGTCGAAGGCTTCCGGTCCGCGCACCTCGCCGACGATGATTCGCTCGGGCCGCATGCGCAGGCAGTTCTTGACGAGGTCGCGCATGGTGACGGCGCCGGTGCCCTCAATATTAGGCGGGCGCGTTTCGAGACGCACGACATGGGGTTGCTGCAGTTGCAGCTCGGCGGCGTCCTCGCAGGTGATCACCCGCTCATCGAGATCGATGTAATTGGTCAGGCAGTTGAGCAGCGTCGTCTTGCCCGAACCGGTGCCGCCGGAGATGACGATGTTGCAGCGAACCTTGCCGATGATCTTCAGGATCTCGGCTCCCGGCGGCGAGATCGCACCGAACCGCACGAGCTGGTCGAGCGTCAGCTTGTCCTTCTTGAACTTGCGGATCGTCAGCGCCGGGCCGTCGATCGCCAAGGGCGGCGCGATGACGTTGACGCGCGAGCCATCGGCCAGGCGCGCATCGCAGATCGGCGAGGATTCGTCGACGCGTCGGCCGACCTGGCTGACGATGCGCTGGCAGATGTTCATCAGCTGCGCATTGTCGCGGAAACGGATATTGGTCAGCGTGATCTTGCCGGCGACTTCGATGAAAGTACGCGTCGCGCCATTGACCATGATGTCGGCGATGTCGTCGCGCGCCAGCAAGGGCTCGAGCGGGCCATAGCCAAGAACGTCGTTGCAGATATCGTCGAGCAGTTCCTCCTGCTCGGCGATGGAAAGCACCACATTCTTCAGCGAGATGATCTCGTTGATGATGTCGCGGATTTCCTCCCGCGCCGATTCACCGTCGAGCTTGGCGAGCTGCGAAAGGTCGATCGCTTCGATCAACGCCCCGAAGATCATGCTCTTCATCTGATAATATTCGTCGGAGCGCGGCGTCTCCACCGGCACGGGCGGGGGCGGCGGGCTGCGCCGCGGATCACGCCCGGTGTTCTGGTCGAGCGTGCGCCCAAGCCCCGGCGCGGAAGCGGCCGCCTTCACGGTCAAGGCCTGGGGCGGATTTGCGCCGACTGATCGCTTTCCGAACATCTCAACCCTCTTTCGCGGGCAAGGCGAGACCCCGCCCGACCGAGCAGCCCGTACCGACGCTGACCGTGGCGCACATCATCGTCAGGCCCTGCGGCGCTTCAGCTTGGCGACCAGCGGCTCGAACAGGCCGCGCTTGCCGCGCTTGGCCTCGCCGCGCCCTGTCAGGGCGCTGGCTATCTGGACGAAGGCTTCGTTAACCTTGCCGCCGGCCTGGACCTCGGCGATCATCTGGCCATTATTGGCTGCGGTGCCGAAAAGCTGCGCGTCGAAGGGAATCGAACTCAGCACCTCGACATTGAGCGCCTTGGCGAATTCGGACGCATCGATCTCGGGCCGCTTGGGCAGGCCGACCTGGTTCAGCACCAGCCTCGCGCCGGAATCATTGGCGCGGCCGGCGCGCATCAAATCGATCAGGTTCTTGGCGTTGCGCAGCGAGGCGAGCTCGGGCGCTGCCACGATGACGATCTCGTCCGCACTGATCAAGGCGCGCTTGACCCAGGCGCTCCAGACATGAGGAACGTCGAGGACGACGCAAGGCACGCTGGCGCGCAGCAGATCGAAGAGCTGGTCGAATGCATCCTCGGAGAGATCGCAGGTGCGGTCCAGCATGGCCGGCGCCGCGAGCAAGGCCAGGTTCTCGCTACAGCGCGACAGCAGACGGTCGAGGAAATTGGCGTCGAGACGTTCCGGCGCGAAGACGGCTTCCGCAACGCCCTGCGGCGGATCCTGGTTGAAATCCAGGCCCGCCGTGCCGAAGGCAATGTCGAGATCGACGATGACAGTCGAAGCGTCGAGGTTGCGGGCGATCGCCCAGGCGACGTTATGCGACACCGTCGAGGCGCCGACACCGCCCTTGGCGCCCATCACCGCAATGATGCGGCCGAGATTACGGGCGCCGGGCGCGACATAGAGCTCCGACAGCGTGCGCAGGATATCGAGCGTGCCGAGCGGAGCGATCAGATACTCGCTGACGCCGCGCCGAATGAGGTCACGATAGAGTTGAACATCGTTGACATGCCCGACGACGACGACCTTGGTGCCGGCATCGCAGGCTTCCGACAATGTCTCGAGATGGCGGACCAGCGTCGCGGGATCGGACACCGTCTCGACCACGATGACATTGGGGGTCGGAGCCGAACGAAAGGCCTCGACGGCGGCCGCTGGACCGCCCATCTGGATACGCGCATGCGCCTTGTCCATACGCCGGTCGGCGATGACGGCCTGCATCGTTGCAGCCACACCCGGCGTCTCGCAGAAGGCCTGCAAGGTGATGCGCGGAAGCGGGGCGATGATGATTTCGTTGCTCGGGGCTTCGACCTGCGTCTCGGAGGCCTGATCCTTGTCCATCAGGTTCCTCCGCCGACAGTGGAATTGATCTGCGGCGTCTGCTGCCGGTATTCGGTCGAGGGATCCTTGCCTTCACGCAGCTTGGTGATGGCACCCATGCGTTTGGCGATGTCGGGGCGGCCCTCGCTGCGGGCGCGGACGAGATCGATCGGATCGGCGACTTGCGCGGCAAACGTCGCCTGGGTGGCGCAGCCCAGATTCCAGTAAGGCGCGTTCGATGCACTCGTCTTGAAACTGGACATGCCCGTATCCTCCGGCCATTGCCCGCAGGAATGCGGCAAGCCGGCCTGGAGAGAGGCGAAGGTGAGGCGGATCGGCGAGGCGAGACCCGGATCATTGACCGGGTAGGTCCGGACCGAGAGTGCGGCAGCGGATACGCCGCTGCGAGCCAGGGTCGCGCGGATGGCGTTGAGCGTGTCATGCGCCGCCATCTCGCGACGCATGCCGGTGGGAACCTCGGCAACGAGCCCACCGCGACCGGCGCGGCGATACTCCCGGGCGAAGTCGGCGACATCCTCGGCCTGCCTGGCATCGAGCCCACCCCCGGCTCGTCCGACGAAAACGTCGAGCGACCGCGGAGCGTCGCGCAGCACGATCGGGTGGCGCTCGCGCGTGTCGATCGGTGCGAGCGAGCCCGTGACATCGGCGGTCTTCGCGCAGGCGCCAAGCGTGAGACCCGCCGCCAGGACGGCAGCGAGCCCGCGCAGCTGGCGAAGCCTGATATGCTGTGATCGAACCATCATGGTCCCGTCATTCCTCTCGCGCGCTCGACGCCGTCAGTCGGCGATGAAGCCGACGCGGCCCTTATAGGCTTGCGGCAATGGCCCGCTATTGGTGCCGTAAATCTTGTTCAGGCGGCCCAGCAGGATCGCTTGCGCGTCATGGGCCTCGACGAAGCCGTCATCGGGACGCTGAACCTGATTGGGCTCCATCGGCTTGGCGATATAGGGCGTCGCCGTGATCATCAGTTCGGTCTCCTCGCGCTGGTAGTCACGCGAGCGGAACATGGCGCCGATGACCGGAATGTTCATCAGCCCGGGAAAGCCGTTGATCGACTGTTTCGTCACCCGCTGGATCAGGCCCGCGGTCGCCAAGGTGCCCCCCGATGGCAGTTCGACCGTCGTGTCCGACTTGCGGACCCGGAAGGCGGGAGCGTTGACGGACTCCGAATTGGGACCGCTGAAGCGGAGCTGGTTCTCGAAGTCGAGCTCGGTGACTTCGGTTGCGATGCGCATGCTGATCTTGTTGTCGGACAGCACGATCGGCGTGAAGTTGAGCGCGACGCCGATCGGCTTGTAAGCAATGCCGAGCGTGCATCTGCCGCTGTCGCAGGTGTAACCGCTCGGGATCGGTACCTCGCCGCCAGCCGTGAACTTGGCGCTTTCGCCGGAGATCGCGGTCACCGTGGGCTCCGCCAGAACCCGCGAAAGACCGGCGCGCTCCAAGGCACGCAGGGTGAAGTTGGTCGAATTTCCGATGCCGGCCGTCACAGCGGTCGCCGACAGCGCCTGCGGCGACAGCGGCAGCGGATTGTCGAGACTCGGGGTGATCGAGAAATTGCCGAGCTTCCATTCGCCGGTCGAGTTGATGCCGAGCTGCTTGATCGCCTTGCGCGAGACTTCCGAAACCACGACCTTGACCATGACCTGATCGCGGCCGCGGATCGTCAGCGAGTTGATGACGGCGCCCTTGGACGAGGAGAAGAAGCCACCCGTTGTGCCGACGAAAGCCGTAGCGATATCGACAGCTTGCGTTGCCTCCGAGGCATTGGCGACGTTGCCGACCAGCAGGATCGAGTTGCCGGCGGGCTTGATATCGATCTGGGCTTTGGGAAGAGCGCTGCGCAGCGTCTGGCGGAGCACGTTGAGGTCGCGCCCGACCTCGATTTCAAGGGCGGAGATCTGCCTGCCCTCGGCATCGATGACGAACATCGAGGTCGAGCCGTCGGCGATGCCAATGATGAAGAGCTTGCGCGCCGAGCGCACGACGGCGTTGGCGACCTTCGGATTGGCGACGAAGACTTCCTTGGCGTCGCGGGGGAGCTCGACGACCAAGGAGCGCCCGATCGACAGATCGAGCTTGCGCGCAATCGCGTGGTCGCTCGACCCGACATTCAAAACCGGCGCGGGGCCTGTCGACTGGGCGCCGGCCGGCCCCGCCATGAGGAGCGCAAGCGCCGCCGAAATGACAATGCGTTCGACGGTCATGGTTTCACGCCTCTGCTGGTGACGCCGTAGCGGACGAGGGTCATGGCGCCATCCTCGGCAGGCCGCGCAGCCTCGCCGACATCTTTCAGGCTACGGAGAGCGAGCGAGAGCGAACCGGTCTTTTGAGCCTGGGCGACGGTCTCGACCTGGCCCGGATCGACTTCCAGCGTCGCCGTCTCGCCGATGACGACCTTCTCGCCATTACGCTCCTGGACATTCTGGCCGATCGCCAGGACGCGGACATTGCGCAGGATCGTCTCGCTGGAATAGCTTTCGCTGCGGCTGCCCGTGCCTTCTTCGCGCGAGGTGCGGATGACGTCGACATGGTCGTTGGGCAGGATGAAGCCGCCTGCCGTGTTGGCGCCGCGGCTATCCGTACTGATCGCGATGGCGCGCTTGCCGGCCGGGAGCACCGCCGAGAGGAAGCCGGTGCCGTCGGTCTTGATCAGCTTCTCGCGCCGGATCGGCTCCGCGCCGAGCATCGCATAGCGAGCGACCTGACCGATCAGCTCCTTCTCGGCCTCCGGCGCCTCGTCCTGGCGCACCACGCCAGCCGGCACGCTCGCGAGCGGCCAGTCGATCCAGCGCATGTCATTGGCGGATACCGTATTGCCGATCGGGATATCAGCGGCGGCCACGAGCACTGGCACGGTCGGTGCAGCCTGGATCTGAGCCACCGGCGCAGGAACATCCGCCGGGCGCTGCATGAGCAGGGCCGCGCCGAGTCCGGCGACCAGCGCCACGACGAGAATGATGATGCGGGCGGGACTCATTGCGACTGACCCTCAGCCAAACCGAGATGGCTTTCGGCGGGGATCGTGCGATGGGAATCGTCAACTTATGGTTAATCGAGCGTGTATTTTTTTCCGGACACGGCGTCTGAATGACGGTGCGAACGCCACTCAAGCACCGATGGCAGCACGCCAGAGATCGGTGTCGGGGAGGACGAAGAGCGCCGAGAAGGCAAGCGCGATACCATAAGGCACGCCTTCATTGGCGGCATGGAGCCGGCGCATCCACGGCCAACCAGCCACCATGGCCGGCAGCGGCCCGGAACGGAGGCTGAGGATGGCGAGCGTCAGGACACCGCCCGCGATGCCCGCGAGCATCAAATAGGGCATCAATTGGCCGAAACCGAACCAGAGCGCGACCGCTGCCGCAAACTTGGCATCGCCGCCACCGATCCAGCCGGCCGCGAACATGCCGAAGCAAACCGACAGCACGAGGCCGCCTGCCGCAAGGTGCCAGCCGATCTGGCTCCAGGAGAGACCGAGCAACAGCGCACACAGCGCAAACGCCACGATCAGGAGCAGGCAGAGACGGTTGGAAATTGTCATCGAGATCAGGTCACTGGACGCTGCGAACGCCATGATGGCCGGGAAAATAACGAGTAAGATGACAAGCGAGAGCGACATCGAACAATCTCCGGAACTCAACACTCCTAACTTTCGCACAGCTCTCTCATCAAAGCCTTACCGAAGTGCGCAAAAGTATAGCTTCAAAGCAGAACGCCCCGGACAAGCCGGGGCGTTCCAAATTGCGGCGCGAAACGCCGCACTGTGCAATCACACCGGAGCGACCAGCTTGGCCTGGATACCCTGGAAGAGCGCCTGAAGCTTGGTGCCCACCGCCGTCATTCCGACGATGGCAGCGACAGCGACGAGGGCCGCGATCAGGCCGTATTCGATTGCGGTGGCACCGGACTCGTCCTTGACGAAGCGGGCGAAGAGATTGGTCATGTTGGAATTCCTTTTGCACCACGGTTTGACTGCTGCCGTTGCTCTGAGCGGCTTCGGTCAGCGACAGATGGACACTACCTCGCGCCCCTTGCCGATCAGTTAAGCCGAAAGAAGAATTCGCTCGTTTTGAGAGACATCGAATCGATGGTTAATGCTGAATTTATGAGATCATGTAGCGTTTATTTGCAACAACTCCTAGTATTCGATTTTATTTCCACTCTCACGCATTCGCGAACAAGCTCCCTTTCCCCCATGTCGCTTCACCTCAAGCCAGATCGACTGAATTCTCGAGAGAAAAACCCTCAATCGCAGCAGCTCCCGGTAACGATCTAAGCCTTCGGCACAGGTCCATTAGGGATTGATTCATCAATTTGCGCTTTGCTCCCGATGTTGGAATCCTTGAGGCGTCAGCCATGTCCACTCTCGAACCGTCAGCGCCACGTCGCCGGGCACGCTTGTCGTGGATTCTGGCCGCGCTCATCGCGTTCGCCACACAGGCCGAAGTGGTAAACGCCGCGCCGCAGGCAGCCGCGCCCGAAACCGTGAACGTCCTGGTCGATCACGCGAAGGTGGTCCGGCTGCCGGAGAGGGCCCAGACCGTGATCGTCGGCAATCCCGGCATCGCCGATGTCTCGGTGCAGAAGAACGGCGTGATGGTCGTTACCGGCAAGAGCTTCGGCGTCACCAATCTGATCGCCCTCGACGCCGGCGGCGCACTGCTGGCAGAATCCCTCGTGCGCGTGAGCGCGGCTTCCGACTCCATCCTGACCGTGCAGCGCGGCCTGGAGCGCGAATCCTATTCCTGCACGCCGATATGCCAGCCGTCCGTTCAGCTCGGCGACGCACAGAAGTATTTCGGCGAGGTCGGCGGCCAAACCACCGCGCGCAACAACCTGGCGGTCGGCACGAACCGCTAGCGAAACATAGGGCGGCGACCCAATCCTCACCTGCTCCGGCAGCATAGCGAGCGGCCATCAAGGTGAACGGCAAGCTAACGCCTCCGGCGAGGGCCTGCATCTGGCCATAACGGATCCGAAATTCTTTTCGCCTAAGACTGCGCTCGCCGAGATCGACGGGCTCGTCCCGACGGCTGCCGGCATGACAAGTCGAGAATGTGTCTCGGTCTCACCTGCCCTGCAGTTCCCCGTGACACGCCAGCTGGACGCATGACGCTATGACGGGTCATCCGATCGAAACACCGGCCGTGCCTACGCGCCGACCGCGCGGAATCCGCCGCCTGCTGCAGCGCTTCAGGCGCTCGCAGGACGGCGCCACGATCATCGAATTCGCCATGGTCGCAACGCCTTTCCTGATGCTGCTGGCAGCGATCTTCGAGACCGCGCTGATGTTCTGGACCAGCCAGGCGCTCGAGGAGGGCGTCAGCCAGGCCTCGCGCGCTCTGCTCACCGGCCAGTCGCAGACACTCTACAAAGGCTCCGCCAGCGCCAATGCGACAGCCTTCAAGAACGCGATCTGCTCCAATGCGCCGGGCCTGATCGATTGCACCAAGGTGACCATCGACGTCCGCAGCTACGCCTCCTTCGCCAGCGCGAACACAGGCACGGCCGCCAGCAAACCCGTGAGCGGCGGTGCTTTGAACACGACCGGTTACGGCTACACCCAGCCGCTGCCCGGGCAGATCGTCGTCGTGCGGGCGGTACTCGAATACAAGCTGATCTTCACGCAATGGAGTTCCGCGCTTGCCAATATCGGCGCGGGTAAGACTGCGATCGTGGCCTCCGCCACCTTCCGCGCCGAACCCTTCGCCGTTCCTTCGACCTGAGGCCAGATCATGTGGCGTGCCCTATCCTTCCGCCGCAACCAGGCCGTCCTGCGCGGCCTGGCGCGGCGTTTCGCCCGCAGCCGCCGCGGCGTCGCCGCAATCGAGTTCGCCTTCGTTCTTCCTGTCATGCTGACGGTCTATTTCGGTATCGTCGAAGTCGCGCAGGGCGTGATGATCGATCGCAAGGTCACGGATTTGAACCGCGCTCTCGCCGATCTGACCGCCCAGGGCACGTCGATCTCGGACGCCGAGATGAGCAATATCTTCGATGCCGCGCAAACCGTCATGGCGCCGTTCACGAGCGTGGCACCGAAAATGGCCATCGTCAGCGTCGTCATCGACAGCAGCGGCGTTGCCAAGGTCTGCTGGAGCGCGCAGCGCAATACGACCGTGCCGAAACGCGGAGACACGGTCGCCCTGCCGGACAATCTCAAGATCGCCAGCACCTCGCTGATCATGGCGACGGCGAGCTATAGCTTCACGCCGCCGGTCGGCTATTTCTTGACCGGGCCGATCGTGATCGGCAACACCCCGATCTATATGCGCCCGCGCGTCGGCAAGACCGGCGGCACCGGCAACATAGAGCAGGTCGAGCGGGCCAGCGTTGCCATGTGCCCGCTCTACAACTGACGGGGAACGCCGCCCCGCAGCTTGTCTGCGTCGCCCGTCAGATGCTCTGGTTGTAGGCGCCGACCTCGGGGTTCTCGCGCAGCAGGGCATCGATTGCCGCAAACATCTCGCGCATTCTCGCCTCGGAGACCGGGCTCTCGCAGACGACGACGAGCTCGGGCTTGTTCGACGAGGCCCGGACCAGCCCCCAGGTGCCGTCCGTATTGACGACGCGGATGCCGTTCACGGTGATGACGTCGCGGATCGATTGGCCGGCGATGGTCGCGCCTTGCGCCTGCAGGGCCTCGATGCGCTTCACCACGCGCTCGCCGACCTGATACTTGATCTCGTCGGCGCATTTGGCCGCCATGGTCGGCGTGCCCCAGGTCTTGGGCACGGCGGCATAGAGCTGCGACATCGACTTGCCCGGATTGCGGTCGAGCATGTCGATGACGGCAATGGCGGTGACGACGCCGTCGTCATAGCCGCGCCCGACAGGCGCATTGAAGAAGAAGTGTCCGGATTTCTCGAAGCCGGCGAGCGCGTTCAGATCGCGCACGCGGCGCTTGATGTAGGAGTGGCCGGTCTTCCAGTAGTCGGTCTTGACGCCGAGCCGCTGCAATTCAGGATCAGTGCTGAACAGGCCGGTCGACTTCACATCGACGACGAACTGCGCAGCCGGATGGAGCGCGCCGAGATCGCGGGCCAGCATGACGCCAATCTTGTCGGCAAAGATCTCCTCGCCATGATTGTCCACGACACCGCAACGGTCGCCATCGCCGTCGAAGCCGAGTGCGACATCGGCGCCATGCTGCCTCACGGCATCGGCCATGGCATGCAGCATCTTCATGTCTTCGGGGTTGGGGTTGTAGCGCGGGAAGGAATGGTCGGGCTCGACATCCATCGGCACGACCTCGCAGCCGAGCGCCTCCAGGATCTGCGGGGCGAAGGCGCCGGCCGTGCCGTTGCCGCAGGCGGCGATGACCTTGAGCTTGCGCGTGATCTTCGGGCGGCTGGTCAGGTCCTTGATGTAGAGCGCCGGAAAATCCGGCACGAACTGATAGGAGCCGCCGCCCGACAGGTCGAAATCGGCGGCGAGCACGATCTGCTTGAGCCTACCCATCTCCTCGGGACCAAAGGTGACGGGGCGGTCGCAGCCCATCTTCACCCCGGTCCAGCCATTGTCGTTATGCGAGGCGGTGACCATGGCGACGCAAGGCACATCGAGCGCGAACTGGGCGAAATAGGCCATCGGCGACATGGCGAGCCCGATATCGTGGACCTTGCAGCTCGCCGCCATCAGGCCGGTGACGAGCGCCATCTTGATCGATGAGGAATAGCTGCGGAAATCATGGCCGGTGACGATCTCCGGCTTCACGCCCATGCGCTTGATCAGCGTTCCCAGTCCCATGCCGACGGCCTGGACGCCCATCAGGTTGAGCTCGGGTCCGAAGAACCAGCGCGCGTCATATTCGCGGAAGCCGGTCGGCTTCACCAGCGGCAGGGCTTCATATTCGAAGGTGTTCGGGAAGAGCTCAGGCAGCGGCTTGGGGAACATCAGGGCATCCGGAACGGAGAGGCGGGCCAGAGGCGTCACACATAGCCGATGACGCCGATGATGGGAAACGCTTCAGCCTGATGAAGCTCGACCGGATACGGTCAGCCGCGCAGGACCATCCGCCCGGTCTGAACCTCATAGCCTTGCAGCTTGCCGAGAAAGGACGTCCCGAGCAGGCTCATCGAGAGCGCGCCGTCCGGCAGCACGGCCGCCTCGACATTGCGCACCAGGATGTCGCCGAGCCGCACCTCGCGCAGATTGACGCGCGCGCCCTTGACCACGCCATTGGCGGTGTTGAAGATCATCTTGTAGTCGCTGGGTCCGAGCTGGATGCCGAGCGCCCGGGCATCGCTCGCCGTCAGCGCGACCATGCTGGCGCCGGTATCGACCATCATCTTGACGCGGTAATTGTCGATCATCGGATGAACAACATAATGGCCGCGATAATCTGCGGCGACGGTCAGGGTCGGACGTTGTGGGGCAGCCTTCGGCGCCATCGTCGACCGGTTCCCGGCAGTGGCAACCATCGCGACGGGAGGCGCGGCACTGCCAGTGATATCCGCAAGCCGCCCACTATAGGAAAGCGCGCTGTAGATCACGGCCCCGGCGATGCCGAGAGCCCATATGATCGGCCTTTGCGCCATCGATGTCTGACCCCATTCCCAATCTGCGTATCGAGAATGTCGCGCAGTCCCTGCGGAAAGATGAAAAGCGCAGCTCGTATTGTGAGCGTTGCGAGGCCAATGCCGGCTTTGCAAAGAACAGGCTTAACGCAAGGTTCCCGAAGCTCTCATCAACGCGCAGCAAAGGATACTGCGGAACTCCAAGAAACGCCTTGGAACTCAAAGAAACGCCTGGGAACTCAAATAAACGCCTGGCCGACCAAAGCCTCGATCGCCTCCCGGCGCGGCACGCTCGGCTGCGCACCGGCCACCGTGCAGGCAAGCGATCCGGCGGCCAGACCGCGCTGAAGCGCGCCCGAGAAGCCGCAGGCTGCGGCAAGCGCCGCGGCAAAGGCCCCCGTGAAACTGTCGCCAGCAGCAACGGTATCGACGACGTCGACCTGCGGCGCCGCGAGTCTGCGCCGGACGCCGCCCTGCCAACCGACCACGCCGGCCGCGCCGAGCGTCACGACGCAGGCCAGCCCGCGCTCGGCGTCGATGCGCCGAGCGACCTCCTCGGGCGCCCCGTCGGGCCAGCCCAGGGACTGCGCCAGAACCAACGCCTCATGCTCGTTAACGATCAGGACGTCGAGACAGTCGAGCAGCGCCGCAGCGGGCGCACCGGCCGGGGCGAGGTTCAAGATGACGCGCCCACCGGCTCGCTTCATCGACTGCGCAGCGGCGATGCACTCCGCCTCCGGCACTTCGCGCTGGAGCAGCAGCACGTCGCGCTCGCTCAGCGGCATGGTGTCCAGCGCGGCGCTGCGGGCGAATGCATTCGCGCCGGCCGCGACGACGATCTGGTTGGAGCCGGCCGCATCGACCGCGATGAAGGCCGCCCCCGTTGGCGCATCGACATGCGCGACATTGGCAAGATCGACCCCGTCCGCCGCGAGCAGCGACAAGGCGATCTCGGCGAAACCATCGCGCCCGACCGCGCCGACAAGCGCGACCTCGGCCCCGGCGCGGCACGCGGCCAGCGCCTGATTGGCGCCTTTGCCACCGGGATGGAGCGCATAGCCCGGGCCGATCACGGTTTCGCCGGCACCGGGCAGGCGCTCGACCGGCGTGACGAGGTCGACATTCAAGGAACCGAAAACGACGATCATGACGCGTCCCGAGGCGGCCTTCACAGCGAAGGCCTCAGGCCTCGAAGAACACCGTCTCACCCTCGCCTTGCAAGCGGATATCGAAGCGGAAGACGCCATCCGCGCCGCGCTGGGCGATCAGCGTATCGCGCCGCCCGGCCGGCACCAGGGCCAGGACCGGATCGAAGGCATTGCCCGGCTCGTCAGAGAAGTAGATCCGGGTCGCGAGCCTGAGCAGAACACCACGTGCGAAGACCGAGACGCTGAGATGGGGGGCCTGCTGTATCCCGTCAGCTCCCGGCAATGCGCCCGGCTTGACCGTCTCGAAGAAGAAACCGCCTTCCGCATTCGTCTCGGCTCGGCCGAAGCCGGTGAAGCCGACATTGCCCGCGGCATGGAAGCGCCCCTGCGGATCGGCCTGCCAGGTCTCGATCATGGCGTCGCTCACGGGCACGCCATCGCCGTCGAAGACCGTGCCTTCGATGCGGATACGCTCGCCGGCCACGCCCTCGGCCACAACCTGTTCGGTGGCGAGCTCCGACCCGCCATAGGCGCGCGGCGTCAGCGCATAGGCGAAGAACGGGCCGATCGTCTGCGATGGGGTCAAACCGGGCTTGGTCCCAGTGGGCTTGGTCTCAGTGGGCTTGGTCTCAGTGCTCATGGGGCTCTTCCAGCGGCGTCGCATTGCGGCCGCGCAGGACGATGTCGAACTGGTAGGCAAGCGCCCATTCCGGCTCGGTGGTCTCGATGTCGAAGCGTGAGACCAGCCGGTTGCGCGCATTCTCGTCGGTGATCGACTGGAAGATCGGATCGTATTTGAACAGCGGATCGCCCGGAAAATACATCTGCGTGATGACGCGCGAGAGGAAGCTCGGCCCAAACAGCGAGAAATGGATATGGGCCGGCCGCCAGGCATTGTGATGGTTGCGCCAGGGATAGGCCCCAGGCTTGACCGTGACGAAGCGATAGCGCCCCTGCGCATCGGTCAGTGCCCGGCCCGCGCCGGTGAAATTCGGGTCGAGCGGGGCCGGATGCTGGTCGCGGATATGGACATAGCGCCCCGCCGCATTGGCCTGCCAGATCTCGACCAGCGTATGCGGCACCGGCCGACCGTCCTCGTCGAGTACGCGACCGGTCACGATGATGCGCTCGCCCAACGGCTCGCCCTCATGCTGGCGCGTGAGGTCGGTGTCGGTCTCGGTGACCGCAACATGACCGAAGACCGGCCCGGTCGTTTCCGACAGCGCATGCGGCAGCAGGATCAGGGGCTGCGCCGGGGCGCGCTTCAAGGTGGATTTGTACTCGGGCGAGGCGTTGAGGGGGTGCGCCTTCAGGCTCTCGCGCGGATAGATCAGGCTCATGCCGCCACTCCGTGAGCGTGCTTGGTGCGGATGTGCAGATCGCGCAGCACCGCCAGTTCCTGCACTGAGGCGGCGGGAGTCTCCGCCAACTCGGCCGCAAAGCGCAAGGGCCAGCCGCAGCCGGCCTGAACCTGCTCGCGCGTGACGCCCGGATGCAGCGAGACCACGGTCAGCTCCGAGGTCTCGGGATCAGGCTCCATCACGCAGAGATCGGTGATGATCTTGGTCGGCCCCCTCGTCTTCAGGCCGAGCTTGGCGCGGTCGCCCTTGCCCGTGCCGTGGCCGAAGGAGGTGATGAAGGGCAGCGTCTCGACGAAAGCGCGCGAGCCCATCGCCATGGTGATGAAGATCTGGCCGCAATGGATCGCGATCTCGGGCGCACCGCCGCCGCCCGGCAGACGCACTTTCGGTGCGTCATAGGGACCGACGACCGTGGTGTTGAGATTGGCGAAACGGTCGATCTGCGCGCCGCCGAGGAAACCGATGGTGATGCGCCCGCCTTGCAGCCAGTAGCGGAACATCTCCGGCACCGAGACGGTGGTCAGCGCGGTATCACAGAGCTCGCCATCGCCGATCGAGAGCGGCAACACGGTCGGCCGCGTCGAAAGCGTGCCGGATTCGTAGATCAGCGTGATTTTCGGCGCATGGGTCAAACGCGCAAGGTTGCAGGCGGCCGAAGGCGCGCCGATGCCGACGAAGCAGACATCCTCATTCGTCAGCAGCCGGGCGGCTGCGATCGTCATCATCTCGGTGGGGGTCGCGGTCATCATGATCCCTCACGCTGCCTGCCGGGACGGCCGGGCATGCTGTGCGAAGGCCTCAGGCCCCTTCTCCAGCACATTCGCCTTGATCCAGGCCAAAAACGTCTCACGCTCGCGGGCGATCTTGTCCCAGGCGATGTAGAAATCATTGGCGCGCTTGTAGTAGCCCTGCGCGTAGGAGGGATAGGCGCCGCCCGGAACATGGGCGATCGCGGTCACCGTCCAGGCCGGCAGGATCACGGCATTGGCGTTGCGCGGGCCGAAATCATCGACGATCTCCTCGACCGTGACGAGCGAGCGCTTTGCTGCCAACACCGCCTCCTTCTGCACGCCGACGATACCCTCCAGCAGGACATTGCCCTCGCGATCGGCCTTGAGCGCATGGATGATCGCGGCGTCGGGGCGGATCGCCGGCACCGTCGCCAGCACCTCCCCCGTATAGGGGCAGGTCACGGATTTGATCTTCGGGTTGACCTTGGGCAGGTCGACGCCCTTGTAGCCGCGGAAGACCGCAAAGGGCAGGTTCGCGGCGCCCGCCTCATAGGCGTTGGCCATGGCCGCGTGGCTGTGCTCCTCGATCTCGAGCTTATGCGGCCAGCCATTCTCGACCGCGTCGCGGAAACGATGCAGCGAGCCGACGCCGGGATTGCCGCCCCAGGAGAAAACGAGCTTCTCGGCGCAGCCCATGCCGATCATCTGATCATAGACCAGGTCCGGCGTCATGCGGATCAAGGTCAGGCGCTTGCGGGCCTGGCGGATCACCTCATGGCCCGCGGCATGCGGGATCAGATGGGTGAAACCCTCCATCGCGACGGAACAGCCATCACTCAGGACCGCCTCGACCCCTTGGGCAAGGGAGACGAATTCAGCCACCTTGACATCTCCTCATTATGTGCGTTAATCGCACAACGTTTTGATAATCGCACTTTACGGTGCGCGACAATGACGGTCAAGCATGGCGAGTACAGCACCGGACCGCGACCATATGGCCGCCCTGGAAAAGGGGCTGGCGGTGATCGAATGTTTCGACGCCATCCATGACAAGCTCACCATCGCCGATGTCGCCCGTGCGACCGACCTGTCCCGCGCCGCCGCGCGGCGCTGCCTGCTGACGCTGGCGAAGATCGGTTACGCGGAGTTCGACGGCAAGTTCTTCCGATTGACGCCGCGCGTGCTGCGCCTCGGCTATGCCTGGCTCGCCTCGACGGCGCTGCCGCAGCTGGTTCAGCCGTTCCTGGAGCGGCTCTCCGAGGAAACCCACGAATCCTCATCCGCATCGCTGCTCGACGGGCATGAGATCGTCTACATCGCCCGCTCCGCACAAAGGCGGATCATGTCGGTGGGCCTGTCCGTCGGCAGCCGGTTGCCGGCCTTCTGCTCCTCGATGGGCCGCATGCTGCTGGCGGCCCTGCCGCCAGAGGAGGCGCAGGCGCGCATTCTCGCAGGCAAGCCGCACGCGCTGACGCCACGCACGGTCACCGAGATCGCGCAGTTGATGCCGATCCTGGCGCGGGCGCAGGCGCAGGGCTATTGCCTCGTCGACCAGGAGCTCGAACTCGGCCTGGTCTCGCTGGCGGTGCCGCTCGTCAATGCGCGCGGCGAGGTCGTTGCGGCCTTCAACCTGTCGGGCCAGGCCCAGCGCAACTCCGCCGAAGCGATGGCCGAGGCTTTCCTGCCGAAAATGCGCGCGATGCAGGCGATGCTGCAGCCGTTGATCAAATGAACCCAAATGATCACATGAAGCCAAGTGATCACATGACCCCAGGCGAGATCGCGATGCTGGAACTGTCGACCGGCCCCTTCACCGCCCGCATCGTCCCCGAGATCGGTGGGATCGTCACGGGACTTGAATGGCGCGCTCCGGACGGAAAACGACACAAACTGCTGCATGCACCCAATGGCGCGGTGCCCACGACCGCGCATTCCAACATGTTCGGGACATGGCTGATGGTGCCCTTCGCCAACCGCGCCTTCGATTGCCTGATCGATGATGGCGAGCGTGCCTTCACTGTCCCGGCCAATGACCGCAGCGGCAACATCCACGGTTTCGGCCGGCAGTCGGCCTGGACTGTCCTAGGGATGACCCAAGGCCATACCGTGCTGGAGCACCGCCGGACGGAAGGTCCAGATCCTTATCGCTACCGTGCGACGCAGGACATCACGCTCGACGACGCCGGTATGACCATCACGATGGCCGTCACCAACGAGGCCGATACGGCACTACCCTACGGAATCGGCCATCATCCCTGGTTTCCCTGCGCGCCCGACACGCGGCTGGGTATGACCGCAGCGGGCGCGCTCGTCTTCGGCGAGGCTTTTCGCGCAACCGGCTCGGCGCTGTTCAGCGATGGCGGCCCCTATGCGGACAAGCCGGTTTTCGCGAGGGAGCATGAGACCGCCTGGAGCTTGCTCGGCTGGAATGGCGTGGCGCGCATCGAGACGCCCTCGACTGGTCTCGCGATCACGCTGACCGCCAGCGAGAATTTCAGCTTCCCGGTGGTCTGGGCGCCGCTCGGTGCGGATTTCCTCTGCGTCGAGCCGCAAAGCCATGCGATCGGCTCACCGAGCGAAGCGGCAGCACGCGCCGTCTCGCCGCTAACGCGGCTTCAACCGGGCGAGACTCTGGAAGGCTGGCTGCGGATCGTGCCGGAGACGCTGTGAGCCGGCAGCCGGGCGCAGCCGCTCAGCGCCAGCGCTGGTTGGGATAGTAGGGCTGATAGCCAAAGGCATCCACCGGCAGCGCCGGGCGCAGGAAGATCTGCTCGCGGGCAGCGTTCCAGCTCGGGGCCTTGCGGTTCTGCGCGATGGCGGCACGCTCGCTGGCCTTCGCCTTGGCGAGCTTGGAGCTGGCGAGCTTAGACTTGGCGCCGCTCGACGCCTTGGCGAATTGCGAGAGCCCGTCATCGGCCGCGCCGTTCAGCGCGATGCGCGTCTGGCCGGCGCCATGCTTCTTCACCAGCGCGAAGAACTTCGCGGCATTGGCCGTATGAAGACGGATGCAGCCATGCGAGGCCGGGCGACCGAGCGCGCCGACGGCATTGGTGCCATGGATCGCGTAACCACCGCGGAAGAACACGGCATAGGGCATGGCCCCGCCATATTTCCGCGAGTACCAGCTCTTCTCCAGCCGGGTCGGCCGATAGACGCCGTTGGGCGAGCGGAAGCCCTTGCGGCCCGAGGAGATCGCCCAGTTGTAAACCTCGCCATCGGTCGTCGCGACCTGCATGCGCTGGGCGGCGATATCGACCTTCACCGAGACGCCGGCTTGAGCCGTGGCGATGCTGGCAAACGATAGGAACAAGACGGCCAGGATGCCGAGAACGCGACGCATCACACCACTCCGAAAAACGCGACTGTTGGATCTTTCGGCATTGTCGGGCGCAAGGCTCCGCCGCCATTGCCTTCAGGAAACGCTGCGGCCGGCCCCTCTGTAAAGCGCAAAGGCGAATTGTGGTTTCCACGATCGCGCAATCAGCGCTTCAAACCCGATGAGGGCTGGTCCCGTGCGCAAGGCGAGCTTTTGACGGCGACGCCAAGAGCCGGCAGCATAACGACCCGTCAGCCACCGGATTTTGCCATGCCGTCACGATCGCCTTCCCGCCTTGCTCGCCACTTCCTTGCCCTGAGCTTGCTCCTGCTGCTGTTTCCCGCGCAGGAGGTCCGCGCCGTCGAGACCCTGAAGACCTCGGTCGGCGGGAGCGAGATCGCCGTCCATCTCTACGTCCCGACCGGACAAGGCCCGTTTCCGGTGCTGATCCTGTCGCATGGCAGTCCACGCAGCCCCGCGGCACGCGCGAAGTTCGGCGAGGCGACGCTAGCTGCCGTCGCTAAAACCTTCGTGGCGCGCGGCGTGCTCGTCGCAGTGCCGATCCGGCGCGGCTATGGCGGCGCGGGAAGCGGCTGGGCCGAGGGCTATGGCCGCTGCGAGAACGCAGACTATTATGGCGGCGGTCTGGCGACTGCCCAGGATATCCGCGCCGCCGCCAGCGCCGTGAGGGCTCGACCCGACGCCGATCCACGCCGGTTGGTCTATATGGGCGTCTCGGCTGGCGGCTGGGGCTCGATCGCAGCCGCAACTCACGGCGATTCAGGGCTGCTCGGCGTGGTCAATTTCGCAGGCGGGCGCGGCTCGCGCGGCCCCAATGACGTATGCTCGGAAGAGGCGCTGATCTCCGCAGCCGGGCGCTATGGCGGCTATGCGCGCGCACCGGAACTCTGGCTCTACAGCAGCAACGATCTCTTTTTCGGCCCCGATCTGGCCAAGCGCCTGCACGCGGCCTTCACCGCCGCAGGCGGAAAGGCGCGCTTCGTGCCCGCCCCGGCCTATGGCCAGGACGGCCATGGCTACATCAACGCCGTCGGCTCCTGGCGCAGCGAGGTCGAGGGGTTTTTGCGCGGTGTCGGATTCATGCGCTGAGGTCTGTGCCTCTGATGTCTGGCCTCGACGCCGGCGGCTACAACATCGGCAGCGAGCGCGGCCTCGGTCCGTGCGGCATGGCGGCATCGATGCGGGCGATCTCGGCCTCGCTCAGGCGCAGGGACAGCGCGCCTGCATTATCCTCGACATGGTTGGCCTTGGCCGCTTTCGGGATGGCGAAGACCGAGGGCCGCCGCGTCAGGAAAGCCAGCGCGACCTGCCGGGCGCTGGCCCCATGCGTCGCCGCGATCTCCGCCAAAAGCTTGCCGCCGGCGCTGGTGGAAGGCGGAAAATCGTCCTGCCCGAACGGGCTATAGGCTGTGACGGCGACACCGTTGCGCTCGCACCACGGGATCACCGCATGCTCGATCGCCCGCTCGCGCAGATGGTACAGCACCTGATTGCAGGCGATGCGGCCCGGTCCGGCCACGTCGAGTGCCTCGTCGAGATCGTCGACATCGAAATTGCTGACGCCCCAGGACAGGATCTTGCCCTCCTCACGCAGCGCCTCGAACGCGGCGAAGGTCTCCTCCAGCGGATAGGAGCCGCGCCAATGCAGCAGGTAGCAATCGAGCCGCTCGGTCTTGAGGCGCCTGAGCGAACGCTCGCAGGCGCTGCGCGTTCCCGCTTTCGAGGCGTTATGCGGCAGCACCTTCGAGACCAGGAAGACCTCGTCGCGCCGCCCCGCGAGCGCCTCCGCAATGATCTCCTCGGAGCGGCCCGAGCCGTACATCTCGGCGGTGTCGATATGGCTCAGGCCGAGATCGAGCCCGCGCCGTAGAGCGGACACCGCGCCTGCCTTGTCCGCGAGCTCGATGTTCCAGCTGCCTTGGCCGATCCGCGCGACCTGCGGGCCATCCTGACCGAAACGATGTGCCATCAGCGCTCTCCTGCCTCTCTCAGCGAATCTCGACCTCGAAACGGCCGTGACGCAGCTCTCCATCCGCATAGCGCACCCGCACCGCGAAGGCATCGCGGCCGCGATAATCGGGTGCCGAAATGTATTCGAAGGCGAGCGAAGGGCCGACCTTGCCGTCGCAATGCCGGTAGGGGCCGGGCCCGTAGGTCGCCGCGCCTCTGCGGGGCAGCATCCTCACCTTGCCGTATCGAGGCGGCTGCGTCAGCACGGCGGTCGGCCGCTTCACCGGGCGGCAGCGCATATCCATCGTCATATAGGTCTGCTGCATAACCGTCGGCTCGCCCGCCGCGACCCGATCGATGCCGTCCGCCTCGGACAGCCGCCCATCGCCGGAGGTGACGCAACCACCGAGCCCGCCGCAAAGCAGGAGGAGACCGCAAAACAGAAAGAGGCCTGGCCTCGCCATTCCGGGACCCCGCATGCTGTCTCCGCTCGGCCTGCACCAGCGCCACGGCGCGATCTGCGGACGCCCTTCCGCTTGATCAAACCGGCGGCGTGCCATTGGCCGAGAGCACCTCACCCGCCAGATAGAGCGAGCCGCAGATCAGAATGCGCGGCGGGGCCGACCAGCTCCGGCTGGCGATTTCGTGCAAGGCCTGCTCGACGGAGCCCACGACCTCAGCCTTGAGCCCGGCCTCGCGCGCCAGGCTCGCCACCTCCTCGGCCGGGCGCGCCGCCAGCGTATTCTGGATCGGTACGGCGAAGAGCGTCTGCGCCAACCCTTTGAAATGGCTGAGCGTCGCCTTGGCGTCCTTGGTCGAGAGCAGGCCCGTGATCATCACCAGCGGAGCTGGATTGCGATCGGCAAGATCAGCCATCGCCTGGGCCAGAACACGCCCGCCATCGGGGTTGTGGCCGCCATCGAGCCAGAGTTCGGCGCGGGCAGGGATGAGCTCGGCGAGCTTACCACGCGCCAGCCGCTGCAGCCGCGCCGGCCAATCGGCCTCCAGCATGCCCTGCTCGAAGGCCCGCGCCGGCAGGCCGCCATAGCCGGCGGCGCGCAGGGCGGCGATCGCCGTGCCGGCATTCACATGCTGGTGGCGTCCAGCGAGGCGCGGCAAGGGCAGATCGAGCAGGCCGTCGCCGTCCTCATAGACAAGGCGGCCACCATCCTCATGGACGTTGAAATCCTGCGCGCCGATCAGGATGCGCGAGGCGCCGACGCGCTCGGCCGTGGCCTCCAGCACCGCCGTCGGCTCAGGCTCCTGCGGCGCGATCACCGCCGGGGCGCCACGCTTGAAGATGCCGGCCTTCTCGGCCGCGATCTTGGTCACGGTGTCGCCGAGATATTCGGCATGGTCGAGCGAGACCGGCGTTACCACCGTGCAGGCGGGGTGGGCGATGACGTTGGTCGCATCGAAGCGGCCGCCCAGGCCGACTTCGAGCAGCACGACATCCGCCTTGTGCTCGGAAAACAGCAGCAAGGCCGCCGCGGCGGTGATCTCGAAGAAGGTGATGGCATCGCCGGCATTGATGCGCTCGCAGCGCTCCAGCGCTTCGACCAGCACGGCCTCGTCGACGAAGCGGCCGCCGCCCGGCGCACCGATGCGGATGCGCTCGTGGAAACGCACCAGATGCGGCGAGGTATAGACATGGACGCTGAGGCCCGCCGCCTCCAGGATCGCCCGCATGAAGGCGATGGTCGAGCCCTTGCCATTGGTGCCGGCGACATGGATCACCGGCGGCAGGCGCTTCTGCGGATCGCCGAGGCGCTCCAGCAAGGTCAGGATGCGCCCGAGCGAGAGATCGATCAGCTTGGGGTGCAGCGCCATGAAGCGCGCGAGCAGCGTGTCGGACGACCCCATCTCGGTTCAGGGCCTCCCGCCCATGCGCGTCTTCAGACGGCCTCGGCGACCGGAAGCGGCGGCTTCGCGACGCCATTCGGCGCGGGCTGCTTCGTCAGCAGCCGTCCGAGCCGGGCCAGCGTCGCCGGAATCTCATGGCGGTGCACCACCATGTCGACCATGCCGTGGTCCTTGAGGTATTCGGCGCGCTGGAAGCCGTCCGGCAATTTCTCGCGAATGGTCTGCTCGATCACGCGCGGGCCGGCGAAGCCGATCAGCGCACCGGGCTCGGCGATATGGATGTCGCCCAGCATCGCGTAGGAGGCTGTCACGCCACCCGTGGTCGGGTTGGTCAGCACCACGAAATAGGGCAGGCCGGCATTGCGCAGCATGCGCACCGCCACGGTGGTGCGGGGCAATTGCATCAGCGAGAGGATGCCCTCCTGCATACGCGCGCCGCCCGAGGCGGCGAAGACGACATAAGGCGTCTTCTTCTCGAGCGCGGTCTCGGCGCCCTTGATGAAGGCCTCGCCCGCCGCCATGCCGAGCGAGCCGCCCATGAAGTGGAAATCCTGCACGGCAAGCGTCATCGCCAGGCCCTGGACGCGGCCGTAACCGACCTTGAAGGCGTCAATCGCGCCGGTCTTGGCGCGAGCGTCCTTCAGCCGGTCGATATAGCGCTTCTCGTCGCGGAACTTCAGCGGGTCGATCGCAACCTCGGGCAGGGCGACGTCGAGCCATTTGCCCTCGTCGAAGGTCAGGCGCAGCCGGTCGGTCGCGGTGACGCGCAGATGATGGTCGGAGCCGGGGATGACGAAGCCATTGGCCTCGACATCCTTGTGGAAGACCATCTGTCCGGAATCCGGGCATTTGATCCAGAGATTCTCCGGGCTCTCGCGCTTGAACAGCGTCTTGATCCGCGGCCGAACGACTTCGGAAATCCAGTTCATGGATTGGTCCTCAACTATACCTGCAGGGTCAGGCGGCGGTCCTGGCGGCCGAGCGGACGCCGGCTGCGAGCTCGGCGACGAGCGAGGTGACAGCGGAAACCGTCTTTTCCGTGGCCTTGCCCTGAACATCCAACGAAAGCCTGACGCGTTCGACCAGCGACGAGCCGACGACGACACCATCCGCACCCCTAGCGATCGCGGCCGCATCAGCCGCCGTCTTGACGCCGAAACCGACTGCCACGGGCAGGTCGGTATGGCGCTTGATCCGCGCGACGGCTTCTCCGACCGCGTCGTAATTGGCGATGGAGCCGCCGGTGACGCCCGTCATCGAGACATAATAGACGAAGCCGGAGGTATTCTGCAGCACTTTCGGCAGGCGCTTGTCATCCGTCGTCGGCGTGGCGAGGCGGATGAAATTGATGCCCGCGGCCAGCGCCGGCAGGCAGAGCTCGGCATCTTCCTCAGGCGGCAGGTCGACCACGATCAAGCCATCGACGCCGGCTGCCTTCGCATCGCCCAGGAAACGCTCGACGCCATAGACATAGATCGGGTTGTAGTAGCCCATCAGCACGATCGGCGTGTCGTTTCCGGCCGCGCGGAAGGCCTCGACCATGGCGAGTGTCTTCTTCAAGGTCTGGCCGGCCTTGAGCGCGCGCTGCCCCGCAAGCTGAACCGGGATGCCATCAGCCATCGGGTCGGTGAAGGGTACGCCCAGCTCGATGACGTCGGCGCCTGCGGCCGGTAAAGCGTGCAGGATCGCGCTGGCGGTGTCGAAATCGGGATCGCCCGCCGTGATGAAGGTCACCAGCGCGGCGCGGCCTTCGGCGGCACAGGCTTGGAAGCGGGTCTGGATGCGGGTTTGGCCGGTCGTTGTCATGGGCTTGCGGTTAGCATGCCCGGGGCCGGCTTGGCGAGAGCTATGCCGTCAAGCTCCGGTCTCTCCGGCGATCTGCGCGCCGCGCTCGGTCAGCAGCGCACGCAGCACCGAACGGTGGCAACGGTTCTCATGCTCGCAATAGCAACCGATCGAGAAGCGTCCGCCATGGGAGAGCGCGGCGAGCAGATCGAGCGTACGACGTGGCGCGGGCTCATCCATTTCGGTGCGGAAGGCGCGGACGAAGCCATGCCATTCCGCCTCGCTCTCCGCGGTCAGCGCCGATTTTACCAGTTCGGGGCTGGGCGAAAGCTCCGGAAACCAGACGTCGTACCAGTCATCGGCCGCATAGCGCTCCTTGCGGACGCCGCGCGGCGGCCGGCGCACGGTGCCGATCCGCGTGCCCTCGTCGGGGAGGCGGGGCGTGCCGAGACGGACGATATGCAGGGTCATGATGCGTTAGATAACACGCGCCTCGGAAGCCTGGGAGCCCTGCCTGGGAGCTTTGCGAAAGCGGGGCTATGCGCTAATGTAGTGAGATCACTACTTTGGAGGCCGGCATGGTAAAAACCGTTTCCGCCGCACAAGCCAACCGTGAATTTTCCAAGCTGATGCAGATCGCCGAGACCGGCGAGGAGGTGGTCGTGACATCGCGCGGCAAGCCGAAGGTCAAGATCGTTCGCGCGGACGACGCCGACAGCGAGATGGAGCGGCGGCAAAAAGCTTTCGACGAGCTGACGCGGCGGCTCAACAGCCAAACGGCTCAGAATCTGCCTCGCGCGACGCGTGACGACATGTACGACTGAGCCATGCTGGTCGCGTTCGATACCAACATCCTTGTCTATGCCGAAGGCTTGAACGATCCGCAGCGCGAGGCGCGAGCGAAGGAGCTTCGCTCGATACTTGGACCGAAGCGCATATTCCTGGCATCGCAAGTCGTCGGCGAATTCTACAATGTCCTCACCCGGAAATATCGGACGCCCCTCGATCGGGCGCGCAGCATTTGCCGGGAGTGGAACAGTACCTGCGCTTCAGGCGCAGCGACCGAGGCGACATTCGCTGATGCGACCGACCTCGCAACCGAGGCCGGCTTGCAAATCTGGGATGCCGTGATCCTGGCAACGGCGGCTGATGCAAATTGTGCGGCCCTGCTCTCCGAGGACATGCAGCACGGCTTCGTCTATCGCGCCGTGACCGTGATCAACCCGTTCGCCGAGCCGCCGCATCCGCTGCTCGCGGATGCATTGCGCCACCATCGCTAAACGACCGGCTACTTCTCGATGCGCCAGACGGTGCGCAGCGCGGCGCTGACCGTGATCTCACCCGGCTCGACCTGGATCGGCGCGGCGCCCGCCGCCATGCGATAAGCCCGCACATCGCCCATCGGCCTGGCGGGAGGCTCGGCTTCAGCCTCGACGATCGAGACGAGGTCACCCAGCTTCACGCCGAGCTTGCCGGCATAGAGTTCCGCACGGGCCCGCGCGCTTTCGGCCGCCTTGGCGCGCGCAGCATCCTTGGCCTTGCCCTCATCGGCGAGGCCGAAGCTGATGCCGGACATGTCGTTGGCGCCGGCAGCGACCAGCGCATCGATCAAGGGCCCAGCCTTGGCGATGTCGCGCAGGATGACGGTGATGCCGGTGCGCGCCTCATAGCCGTCGATCCTGGGCGCCCGCGGTTGCGGCGACGAGGACGCCGAGGGTTGGGTCAGGCGCGGCGTCAGCGCGACCTGGGAGGTCGAGAGATCGGCAGAGGCGACGCCCGCCGCCTTGACCGCCTCGACCAGCTTGGCCAGCGCCGGCGTGTTCTTGGCCAGGGCCTCCGCCGCGGTCTTGCCTTCGCTGACCACGCCGGCCTGGATCGTCGCGAGATCCGGCTTCACCCGGACTTCGCCTTCGGTGCGGATGACGACGCCTTCGGCGGGGGCCGCGTCGCGGCTCTGGGCCTGCGCCTGGCCCGAAAGGGCCAGCATGGCCGCAAACAGGATGGTCTTCTTCATCATCTGCTCCTTCTCGGCCGCCCGGTGCAGCTCAGCGCGCCGCCAGAATCTCCGCCACTTGCGGGATATCCTTGTCGCCGCGCCCGGAGAGATTGACCACCATCAGATGGTCCTGCGGTTTCTTCGGGGCGAGCTCGGCGACGCGAGCGAGCGCATGGGCCGATTCCAGAGCCGGGATGATGCCCTCCAGCTTCGAGATCAGCTGGAAAGCCTCCAACGCCTCCTCGTCGGTGGCCGAGATGTATTTCGCCCGGCCGACATCGTGCAGCCAGGAATGCTCGGGGCCGATGCCGGGATAGTCGAGCCCGGCCGAGATCGAATGCGCGTCCTTGATCTGGCCGTCAGCGTCCATCAGCAGATAGGTGCGGTTGCCGTGCAGCACGCCCGGCGCGCCGCCGGTCAAGGAGGCGGCGTGAAGGCCGCTCGGGATGCCGTGGCCAGCCGCCTCGACGCCATAGATCTCGACGCTGGGGTCATCGAGGAAGGGATGGAACAGGCCCATCGCATTCGAGCCACCGCCAATGCAGGCGATCAGCGAATCCGGCAGGCGGCCTTCCAGCTCCTGCATCTGCTCGCGCGTCTCCCTGCCGATGATCGACTGGAAATCGCGCACCATGGCGGGATAAGGATGCGGGCCCGCGACAGTGCCGATGCAGTAGAAGGTCGTCGCGACATTGGTGACCCAATCGCGCAACGCCTCGTTCATCGCGTCCTTGAGCGTCTTGGTGCCTGACTCGACCGGGATGACGGTCGCGCCCAGCATCTGCATGCGGAAGACGTTGGGCGCTTGGCGTGCGACATCGACCGCGCCCATATAGACGATGCATTCCAGGCCGTAGCGGGCGCAGAGCGTCGCGGTCGCGACGCCGTGCTGGCCGGCGCCGGTCTCGGCGATGATGCGCTTCTTGCCCATGCGCCGCGCCAGCAGGATCTGGCCGAGCACATTATTGACCTTGTGCGAGCCGGTATGGTTCAGCTCCTCGCGCTTCAGATAGATTTTTGCGCCGCCCGATAAGCCAGAGGCCGCCGCCTTGTCGCGAAAATGCTCGGTCAGGCGCTCCGCGTAATAGAGTGGCGAGGGCCGGCCGACATAATGCCTCAAACCATAGGCCGTCTCGGCATGGTAGACGGGGTCTATCTTGGCCGCCTCATAGGCCTGTTCGAGCTCCAGGATCAGCGGCATCAGCGTCTCCGCGACGAAGCGGCCGCCGAACATCCCGAAGCGGCCGTTCTCGTCAGGGCCGGAGCGGTAGGTGTTCGGGTTATGGGGCGCGTTCATGTCCGGCTTGCCTCTATGGTCTCAAACTCTGCGCACCGGCCCGCGCCGCCGCGATGAAATCCCTGATCCGGCCGGCATCCTTGACGCCTGGCGCGGTTTCGACGCCCGAGGAGACGTCGACCCCGGCGGGTCGCGTGATGCGGATCGCCTCGGCGATATTGGCCGGATCGAGCCCGCCCGATAACATGAAGCGCAAGCCTGGGTCGAGTTCGGCAAGCAAGGTCCAGTCGAAGGGCCGGCCATGGCCGCCGGGATAGGCGGCGCCCTTGGGCGGCTTGGCGTCGAGCAGAATGCGGTCGGCGACGCCGCGATGAGCTTCGACAGCCGCAAGATCCTCGGTGCCCGCGATGCCGAGCGCCTTCATCACAGGCAGACCGGTCGCGGCCTTGAGAGCACGCACCTGCTCCGGCGTTTCCCGGCCATGCAGCTGCAGCCAGTCCGGTTTCACCGCTTCGACCAGGCTCATGGCCTGCGTCTCGTCCCAGTCGACGATCAGGGCCACGATCTCCGCCCGCCCCCGCGCCATGGCGGCCAGCGCCGTCGCCTGCGCGATCGTGACGAAGCGCGGGCTTCTGGGGTGGAAGTTGAGGCCGATCATGTCGGCGCCGGCGTCGAGCGCGACAGCCAGCGTCTCCGGCGTCGAGAGCCCGCAGATCTTCACGGCAAATGTGTCGTCATGATCGTTCATGGGCTCGCTCTAGAGCAGGATGCGAAAAAGTGGAAACCGGTTTTTCGCATCCTGCTCTCACTCCTTAGATGGGAGCCGGGACGCCGCCGCACTTGCGACATGATCGCCCGTGAGAGCATCCTGCATGAACGTTACGGAATGGGGCGGATCGATTGAGGATGGGGCGGCGCGGCTTTACGGCTCTGGCGGGGCTACTGGCGGTCTTTGGCGTCACGGCGTCGGTTTTCTACTTCGTCAGCCAGCCCAAGACACTGCGCCTGGCCGTCGGGCCGCTGGGCTCGGAGGATGCGCGCATGGCGGCGGGCTTCGTCCAGGGGCTCAACCGCGAGAAATCCTCGATCCGCATCCGGCTTGTGCTGACCGAGGGCTCGGAGGAAAGCGCCAAGAAGCTCGACGACGGCCTGGCCGATCTCGCGATCGTGCGCCCCGACATCGCGCTGCCCGCCCAGGGCGACACGGCCCTGATCACGCGCCGCACCTTCCCCTTCATCATCACCACCAAGGCAACCGGGATCGGGCGGATCGCCGATCTGCGCGGCCGCAGGATCGGCGTCGCGCGCAATCCGGCCGGGAATACGGTGCTGCTCCAGCGCGTCCTGGTGCAATACGAGGTCGGGCCCGGCGAGGTCGAGATCATCGGGCTGGCCCCGGACGAGATCGTTCCCTTCGCCAAGGAAGGGCGCATCGACGCCTTCTTCTCGATCAATGCCGTCGGCTCGCTGACGAATAATGACGGCCTCAACCGCCTCCGTTCCGCCTGGGGCGAAGATCCCATGCTGATCCCGATTCGTGAGGCCGAGGCGATCAAGGCGCGCTACCGCTCGATCGAGACCGGCGAGATCGTGCGCGGCGCGCTCGGCGGCGACCCGCCCCGCCCCTCCGAGAACCTGCCGACGATCTCCGTCACCTCGCGCCTGATGGCCTCGCAGAATCTCGACGACACTCTCGTCGGCCTGGTGGTCAAGGACCTGCTGGCGCTGCGATTGACGCTTGCAGCCGAGCTGCCGTCGATCCAGGGGCTGGAGACGCCCTCCACCGACAAGGATGCGCCGCTCTCGGTCCATTCCGGCGCAGCCGCCTTCATCGACGGCGAGCAGGAGAGCTTCTTCGAGCGCTATGGCGACTGGTTCTATCTCGCCGTGATGGGGCTCTCCTTGCTGGGCACAGGCGGCGCCGCGATTCTGGGTCAGGAAAGCGCGACGCGCCGCCGCCGGGCGATGTCGGGGCTCGACGAATTGCTGGCGCTGCTGCCGGTGATCCGCACCTGCTCCGACGCGGTCGAGCTGGCGCGGCTCGACCGCGAGGCCGACGAGATCCTGACGCGCGTGCTCAGCGATTTCGCCAAGGGCGATCTCGACGGCTCGGGGCTCGCCGCCTACCGGCTGGTGATGGATCAGGTCGGGCGCGCGGTCGCGGAGCGGCGCCTGGCGCTGGTCGACGCATAGCGCGCCGCCCCGCCGTATCAGGCCGGATATCGGCTTCGGCCCGATGCTGTAGGGCTTCGATCTTGCATCGGCTTGTCCCGAGCAACCGGCTCCGCTTTTCGGGCCGATGCCCAAGACCGGATGCGAAAAACCGGCTCCCGCTTTTCCGCATCCCGCTTGAGCGCGCGAGCAAAGGTTGCCCAAACGGCCTTCAGCGTTTATGTGCAGCGCAGCGAATTCCAGTTTCCTCATGAACGGGCTGCGCCGGCAGGGCTTTGACCTGGCCGGCTTGCGGTCTTGAAACAAGGCCCTTACCCGCATGTCCATGCGCAATATCGCCATTATCGCCCACGTCGACCACGGCAAAACCACGCTTGTCGACAAGTTGCTGCAGCAGTCGGGCACCTACCGCGACAACCAGCGCGTGATCGAGCGCGTGATGGACTCCAACGAGCTCGAGAAGGAGCGCGGCATCACCATCCTGGCCAAGGCGACCTCGGTCGTCTGGAAGGATACGCGCATCAACATCGTCGACACCCCCGGCCACGCCGATTTCGGCGGCGAGGTCGAGCGCATCCTGAACATGGTCGACTCGGCCATCGTGCTGGTCGATGCGGCCGAGGGTCCGATGCCGCAGACCAAGTTCGTGGTCTCCAAGGCTTTGAAGCTCGGCCTGCGCCCGATCGTGGCGATCAACAAGGTCGACAAGCCCGACGCCCGCGTCACCGAAGTCATCAACGAGGTTTTCGACCTGTTTGCGGCGCTCGACGCCAGCGACGAGCAGCTCGACTTCCCGATCCTCTACGGTTCGGGCAAGCAGGGCTGGATGGCGCATGATCCCGCTGGCCCGCAGGATCAGGGCCTCGCCCCGATGTACGACCTCATCCTCAGCCATGTGCCGGAGCCGCGCATCGAGGAAGGCCCGTTCCGCATGCTCGGCACGCTGCTCGAAGCCAACCCCTATCTCGGCCGCATCATCACCGGCCGCGTCGTCTCGGGCTCGGCCAAGCCGAACCAGATGATCAAGGTGCTGTCGGGTGACGGCTCGCTGGTCGAAAGCGGCCGCATCACCAAGATCCTCGCCTTCCGTGGTCTCGAGCGCACGCCGATCGAGGAAGCCATCCCGGGCGATATCGTCTCCATCGCCGGCCTCGTGAAGGGCTCGGTCGCCGACACCTTCTGCGATCCGTCCGTCGAGACCCCGATCAAGGCGCAGCCGATCGATCCGCCGACCGTGTCGATGACCTTCATGGTCAATGATTCCCCGCTCGCCGGCACCGAGGGTGACAAGGTCACCACCCGCGTCATTCGCGACCGCCTGTTCAAGGAGGCCGAGGGCAATGTCGCGCTGAAGATCGAGGAAGCGACCGACAAGGACAGCTACATCGTCTCGGGCCGTGGCGAATTGCAGCTCGCCATCCTGATCGAGCAGATGCGCCGTGAAGGCTTCGAGCTCGGCGTCTCGCGTCCGCGCGTCGTGCTGAAGCGCGACGAAGCCGGCCAGCTGCTGGAGCCGATCGAGGAGGTCATCATCGACGTCGACGAGGAGCATTCCGGCGTCGTCGTGCAGAAGATGTCCGAGCGCAAGGCCGACATGCTGGAGATGCGTCCCTCGGGCGGCAATCGCCTGCGGCTCGTGTTCCACGCCCCGACGCGTGGGCTGATCGGCTATCAGGGCGAACTGCTGACCGACACGCGTGGCACCGCGATCATGAACCGGCTGTTCCATGCCTACCTGCCCTATAAGGGCGAGATCGGCGGGCGCCGCAACGGCGTGCTGATCGCGATGGAGACCGGCGAGGCCGTGGCCTATGCGCTGTGGAACCTCGAGGATCGCGGCCCGATGATGATCGAGCCCGGCTGGAAGGTCTATCAGGGCATGATCGTCGGCGAGCACACCCGCGAGAACGATCTCGAGGTGAACGTGCTCAAGGGCAAGAAGCTCACCAACATCCGCACCACCTCGAAGGACGAGGCCGTGCGCCTGACGCCGCCGATCCGGATGACGTTGGAGCGTTCGCTGGCCTGGATCGACGATGACGAGCTCGTCGAGGTGACGCCGAAGTCGATCCGCCTGCGCAAGGGCGTGCTCGACCCCAACGAGCGCAAGCGCTCGCAGAAGCAGAAGCAGGAAGTCGCCTGAGCGGGCTGGCCTCCGACTTGGTGGCCACCGACTCGACGGCCACCGAAATCCTGCTGATCACCGGCCCCGCCGGCGTCGGCAAATCGACGCTGTCCTGGGCCCTTGGCGACGCGCTCGCCGAGGCCCGGATTCGGCATGCGGCCGTCGAGAGCGACGAGCTCGACCGGGTCTTCCCGAAGCCCGATACCGGGCAGCTCGACGCATTGTCGCCCGGCGCGCGCGACATCAGCCAGATCAATCTCGCCGCGCTTTGGGCAAGCTATCGCGCGCTTGGCCATACCCGGCTGATCATGTCCGGCGTCATGCTCCATGTCGATTTCGACCAGCGCTGGATTCTCGCGGCGATTCCCGATGCAGCGATCACCGTCGTGCGGCTGCGGGCCAGCGACGAGACCCTGGTGGCGCGGCTCGACCGGCGCGAGGTCGGCGCAGGCCGGGAGGCGCAGATCGAGCGCAGCTTGCGACAGGCCAGGCGGATGGCCAGCGAAGCCGGCGGCGGCCTCATCGAAGTGGCGACCGATGGACGGACGCCGCAAGATCTGGCGCGCGAAATCCTCGACGCGACAGGCTGGGCCGCGGCTGCAGGATAGGCCGCCCCGACGCCGGCGCCTGAACAGGGTTGCGCCAGTGGCAATTGCATCGACCGGCCCGCTCTGATCCCTTGCGTCCCTCATCACGAAGGACGTTTCCCATGCTCACCCGCAATCTCGGCCGCTCCGGCCTGCGCGTTTCGCTCGTCGGCCTCGGCTGCAACAATTTCGGCGGCCGCATCGATGACGAGGCGGCGCGCAAGGTCGTCGATGCGGCGATCGAGCACGGCATCACCTTGTTCGACACCGCCGATGTCTACGGCGCGCGCGGGGGCTCCGAGACGGTGCTCGGCCAGCTTCTGGGCCCGCGCCGCAAGGACATCGTACTCGCCAGCAAGTTCGGCATGGACATGAACGATGCCGGCACGATGAAGGGCGGCTCGCGGCGCTACATCATGTCGGCGGTCGAGGCCTCGCTGAAGCGCCTCAAGACCGACTGGCTCGACCTCTACCAGTTCCACCGCGCCGACCCGCTGACGCCGATCGACGAGACGCTGCGGGCGCTCGAAGACCTGATCCGCCAGGGCAAGGTCCGCTATATCGGCTGCTCCAACATGCCGGCCTGGCAGATGGCCAATGCGGAATGGACGGCGCGCGATCTCGGCATCAACGGATTTGCCTCCTGCCAGGACGAATACAGCCTGCTGGTGCGCGGCGCGGAGAAGGACCTGATTCCCGCCGCCCGCCATTTCGGCATGGGGCTGCTGCCCTATTTCCCGCTCGCTAACGGCTTGCTGACCGGCAAGTACAAGCGCAACGCGCCGATGCCCGAAGGCGCGCGCATGACCAGGGAGTCGCAGCGCGCCAACGAGGTCCTGACCGACGTCAACTGGGAGAAGACCGAGAAGCTGACCGCCTTCTGCGAGGCCCGCGGCAAGACGCTGGTCGAGCTCGCCTTTTCCTGGCTCGCCGCACAGCCCGTCGTCTCCAGCGTCATCGCGGGCGCGACCAAGCCCGAGCAGATCGCCGCCAACGTCAAGGCGGCCGAATGGGCGCTGACGGCCGATGAGCTGGCCGAGATCGACACGATCACGAAGTAGCCCCGGAACCGCGCCCGAGAACCCCTCTCCTGTAAGGAGAGGGGCAGGGGTGAGGTGTAGGCCCCTGGACCATTTCACTGCCCGCCTCACAGCAACGCAGCGGTTAGCTCGCGATCAACCTGTCAAACGGCCGACCCCTCACCCTGCCCTCTCCCACCAATCTCGGGCTTGCCCGAGATTGGCAGCTAGAGTGACCCAAGTCGGAAACATCCGACTTGGGTTGGAGAGGGTTCCCCGCGCCTTCCTTTGCAGAGGTGCCGCCACTCCTGACAGCTTCTTGCGAATCGGTGCGCGCACCCGATGGACCGCCCGGCGCGCGCCGCTTATGGTCCGCGCCATGAGCGAGACAGCCCCGAAGACCACCGCCCCCGACCTGAAGCCCGGCGACCACCTCTTCCTGGTCGACGGCTCGAACTTCATCTTCCGCGCCTATTTCCAGTCGATCAATCAGGACCGGAAATACAATGCGCGCTCCGACGGCCTGCCCTCCGGCGCGGTTCGGCTTTTCGCGACCAAAATGTTCCAATTTGTGCGCGAAGGCGTGCTCGGGGTGAAGCCGACCCATCTCGCCATCGTCTTCGACAAGACCGAGAACTCGTTCCGTAAGGCACTCTACCCCGCCTATAAGGGCAATCGCTCCGAACCGCCGGCCGATCTGATCCCTCAATTCCCGCTGATGCGCGAGGCGGTGCGCGCCTTCGGGCTGATCCCGGTCGAGCAGGATGTCTACGAGGCCGACGACCTGATCGCGACCTATGCCAGACAGGCGCGCGAGGCCGGCGCCGACGTGCTGATCGTCTCCGCCGACAAAGACCTGATGCAGCTCGTCGGGCCGGGCGTGGCGATGTATGACCCGGCCTCGGGCGACGCCAAGAAGGGCGCCGGTTTCCGGGCTGAACGCCGGATCGGCGAGCCCGAAGTGGTCGAGTATTTCGGCGTGATGCCGAACAGGGTGGTCGACGTGCAGGCGCTGGCCGGCGATGCGACCGACAATGTGCCGGGCGCTCCCGGCATCGGCATCAAGACGGCGGCCCAGCTCATCGGCGAATATGGCGACCTGGAGACGCTGCTGGCGCGGGCCGGCGAGATCAAGCAGCCCAAACGCCGGGAGACCCTGACCAATCCCGAGGTGATCGAGAAGGTGCGCATCTCGCACAAGCTTGTGACGCTGGTCGACGACGTGAAGGTCGAGACGCCGCTCTCGCATCTGACGCTGGCCGACCCCGATCCGGCCAGGCTCGTCGCCTTCCTCAAGGCGATGGAGTTCACCACCATCACCAAGCGTGTCGCCGAGGCCTATGGCGCCGATGTCGCGGCGATCGACGCCGACGAGGCACTGGCGCCGGGCGGGGCGCGCGCGGCGGAACTGAAGGCGCTCTATATCGGCGCGGATGCGGGCGAGGGCGGCTTCGCAGCCGCTGCTGCGGCCTCTGTCGCAGGCGCCGAACCGGCCGGCACGCCGCCAGCGGCCGGCGACGGCTGGATGAAACCGTCCGAGCTCGCGACCGCCCGCAAGAATGAGGCGATCGCCGAGAAGATCGACCGCACGGCTTATGAATGCGTGCGCACGCTCGCCGATCTCGAGCGTTGGATCGGATGGGCCTATGAAGCCGGTCATGTCGCGCTCGACACCGAGACCAATTCGCTCGACGCGATGCAGGCCGATCTCGTCGGCATCTCGCTTGCGGTCGCGCCCGGACGCGCCTGCTACATCCCGCTGCAGCATCGCGGCGGCACCGATCTGTTCGGCAGCGGCATGGTCGAGGGCCAGATCCCGCTCGACCAGGCTGTGGCGGCGCTCAAGCCGCTGCTGGCCGATCCAGGCGTCCTGAAGATCGGCCAGAACCTGAAATACGACCTGCTGATCCTCGAACGGCACGGGCTTTCCGTCGCCCCGATCGAGGACACGATGCTGATTTCCTATGCGCTCGACGCCGGCAACAACAATCACGGCATGGACCGGCTCTCCGAGCTTCATCTCGGCCATGAGACGATCCCGTTCTCGCAAGTCGCAGGCACCGGCAAGGCGCAAGTGACCTTCGACAAGATCGCACTCGACAAGGCGACGGATTACGCCGCCGAGGATGCCGATGTGACTTTGCGGCTCTGGCGCGCGCTCAAGCCCAGACTCGCGGCCGAGGGCAAGACCACCGTCTATGAGACGCTGGAGCGGCCATTGATCGCCGTGCTCGCCCGCATGGAGCAGCGTGGCATCGCCATCGACCGGCAGATCCTGTCGCGGCTCTCGGGCGAGTTCGCGCAATCGCTGGCGCGGCTGGAAGACGAGATCTACGAGGTCGCCGGCGAGAAATTCCTGATCGGCAGCCCAAAACAGCTCGGCGACATCCTGTTCGGCAAGATGGGGCTTTCCGGCGCCAAGAAGACCGCGACCGGGCAATGGGCGACCGGGGCCGGCGTGCTCGAGGAGCTCGCCGAGCAGGGCCATCCGCTGCCTTCGAAGATCCTGGAATGGCGCCAGCTCGCCAAGCTGAAATCGACCTATACCGACTCGCTGCCGACCCATCTTCACCCGCAGACCAACCGGGTGCACACCTCCTATGCGCTGGCGGCGACGACGACGGGACGGCTCTCTTCATCCGAGCCCAACCTGCAGAACATCCCGATCCGCACCGAAGCCGGCCGCAAGATCAGGACCGCCTTCGTCGCCGAAAAGGGCCATAAGCTGATCTCGGCCGATTACAGCCAGATCGAGCTGCGGCTGCTCGCCCATATCGCCGACATCCCGCAGCTCCGGCAGGCTTTTGCCGACGGCATCGACATCCATGCGATGACAGCCTCGGAAATGTTCGGCGTGCCGGTCCAGGGCATGCCGAGCGAGGTGCGCCGCCGCGCCAAGGCGATCAATTTCGGCATCATCTACGGCATTTCGGCCTTCGGCCTCGCCAACCAGCTCGCCATCAGCCGCGAGGAGGCCGGTGCCTATATCCGCAAATATTTCGAGCGCTTCCCCGGCATCCGCGACTATATGGACCAGACCAAGACCTTCGTGCGGGCCAACGGCCATGTCACGACGATCTTCGGCCGGGTCTGCCATTTCCCGGCGGTCGCCTCGAAGAACCCCTCCGAACGCGCCTTTGTCGAGCGCCAGGCGATCAATGCGCCGATCCAGGGCTCGGCCGCCGACATCATCCGCCGCGCCATGATCCGGATGGAGGGCGCGCTCGCCGCAGCCAGGCTCGACGCCCGCATGCTGCTGCAGGTGCATGACGAACTCGTCTTCGAGGTGCCCGACGCCCAGGTCGAGGCGACATTGCCGCTGGTCCGCCAGGTGATGGTGGATGCACCGCACCCGGCCGCGCAGCTGCGCGTGCCCCTGCAGGTCGATGCGCGGGCGGCCAGCAACTGGGACGAAGCGCATTGAGGCGCTGACGCTTCGACGCAGAAACTTGGAGCGCAGGAACTCGGACCGCAGAATCTTGGACCGCAGGAACCTTGCCCGCCAGTGCCACGTTATAGGTCCGACGCGCCGGGGGGCGCGCTTTGCGCGTTGGATGTCGTCACATGCTCAGCTCGTCCGCCTGGAGACCGTTTCCGCGCTATATGGCGGAACCCGAGATCGAGGAGACCCAGGACGACGTCACGCCTTATGAGCATGACCTTATCGTCCGCTACGCCATTATCGGCATCTTCGTCATCCTGGCGACCACAGCGCTCTATCTGACCAAGGTCATCGCCCTGCCGGTGACGGCGGGCATCATCTTCGGCCTGGTGCTGGGACCGCTGGTCGACTGGCTGGTGCGCCGCGGCATGCCGCAGCATCTGGCGGCAGCCATAGTGGTCCTGCTTGGGGTCGGCCTGATTCTCTTCGCGATCACCCTGCTCGCCGTGCCGATCGCCGGCTGGAGCGACCGGGCGCCCGCAATGATGGCGGCGCTGCAAGCCAAGCTCGCCGGCGTCTTCATCTTCATGGACGAGCTGAAGCGGGCGGCCGCCGCACTGACCGGCAAGAGCGGGGCGGAACTCAACGTCTCGCAAGGCAATCCGCTGCTCGATATCGCCGTGTCGTCTTCGACGGCGGCGGGCGGCCTGCTGATCTTCGTCGCGACAGTGTATTTCTGGCTGGCGACGCGACGCCATCTCAAGGCGCGCACGCTGCGGTTTTGCCTCGGGCACGGCGCGCGGAAGTCCGCCGGCGCCTTCTTTCAAGAAATCGAGACGCGGGTCGCACGCTATTTCGGACTGGTGACGCTGGTCAATCTCGGCATGGGCCTGATGGCTCTGGCGATCGCCTGGCTCGCAGGGCTGCCATTCCCCGTATTCTGGGGCGCGCTGGCTTTCCTGCTGAACTATCTCGCCTTCATCGGGCCGATCATCGTCACCGTGTTGCTGCTTGCAGGGGCGCTGCTGGACGCGCCATCTCTCCTCGCCGCGATCTGGCCGGCAGCGGCGTATTTCGTGCTGCATCTGCTCGAAGGCAACCTGGTGACCCCGGTTTTCGTTGGGAGCAGGCTCACCGTCTCGCCATTCCTGGTCTTCATCGGCTTCATCTTCTGGCTTTGGCTCTGGGGGCCGATCGGCGCCGTGCTCTCGACGCCGATCCTGCTCGTGGCCATGGTGGCGCAGGAGGAATTTGCCGCATACCGCAAGGCGCAGCAGGCCGAGGCCACGCCCCAGGAAGAGCCTGCCCAGCAGCAGGTGGCGGGTGTCGGCTAAAGCGTTTTCGAGCGAAGTGGGCACCGGTTCGCGTGAAGAAAACGCGCTAGAACAAGAAGCGAGAGCGGTTGAACGATCCAACTGGATCGGAAAGCGCTCTTGTCGGCTACAAGGAACCCGCGCGCCATGCGTGCGTTAGGTCACCAAGCTCCGGAGTCATTTGGAGCGCATCCATCCATTCGCAGTATCGCATCCGTCGCAGTATCGAGAGGGGGACATCAGACATGGCCAGCACCACTTCCGCGAAACGCCAGGCGGCCTCGGCGGTCAAACGCGCCAAGGACGAAGTCGTCGCAGGCGCCGAGGACATCGCTGCTGACGCCAAGGCGTCCGCGCAAAAAGCCAACCGCCGCGTCAAGCGCGAGACGAGCGAGCTCGAAGCCAGTCTGACGCGCAGCGCCGAGGACCTGGCGGCCACGGTCACCGAAAAGCTCCGCGCCGTCGGCGTCGACACCGACAAGATGGTCGGCGTCGCCAAGGAACAGGCGACCGATCTGCAGCGCATCATCGTGCAGGAGATCCAGGAGCGGCCGCTGCGCGCGCTCGGGGTGGCCGCGGCTGTCGGCCTGTTCGTCGGCTTCCTGTCGGCGCGATAAGCCATGCTCGGGGGGCTGGGAAGCTTCATCGCGTCGGAAATCTCCGGCGCGGTCAAGCGCAATGTCATCATCTACGGGCTGTACGGCTTTTCGGCCGTGCTGGTGCTATGCGCGGCGGGCTATGCCCTGAACGCGCTGCACACCGTGCTGACGCTGCGTTACGACCCGATCACGGCGAGCCTCTGGATCGCAGGCGGCCTGTTCCTCGCCGCCTTGCTGAGCCTGGGCGTCGCGACCTATGTCAAGAACCGTCGCCGGCCGCGGCGGCCGCTGGCGACCACGGCATTGGCCGCCGCGCCGATAGCCGCCAAGCTGCTCGGATCGTCGCGCATGGGCTGGCGCACCGCCGTCGTCGGAAGCGTCGTCATCCTCGGCGTCCTGATCGGCAGGCAGTTCTTCAACCGCGACGGGGACGACGAGGACGAGGCGTAGCAGCGCAAGCCGCGCGTTAGAGCCGGATGATTCCAGATGGAATCACGCAGTGATGCCATCTGGAATCTGAATCCGTCTCTCATCCAGGAGTTAGAGCCGGATCAGCGCGAAAAGCTGGTTTCCACTTTTTCGCCTCCTGCTGGAGCCATTGCTCTAGCCCTTTGTTTTGGCGCGCTTTCTTCACGCGAACTGGTGTCCGCTTCGCTCGAAAGCGCTCCAAGGCGAATGCCAAGCGCCCTCGACTGCCCCTGTCTTTTTACATAGGGGTTGTGGATTCCGTCCTGTATCACGGTGTCCATGTCCACTGAGGTAAGGCCCCGCAGCCGCTTGGCGCTGCCCAGCATTCCCGCCCTAGGCGCCCGCCTGCGATCGGCCACGACGACGATTATCGCGATCGGCGTCGTTGGCGTGGCGGTCATCCTGGCGGCCTGGATCAACGCGCAAGCGCGCGCCACCGCCGAGCGCGTCTCCCATTCCATCGAGATTCGCGAGCGTTCCGAGCGGTTCCTGGGTCATATGCGCGACGCCGAGACCGGACAGCGCGGCTATCTCCTGACCAATAACCCCGGCTATCTCGGCCCCTATACGAGCGGCCGCGCGGCGGCCCTGCCGGAACTCGACGCCTTGGCGCAACTCGTCGAAGGCGACGCCGCACAGACCGAGCGCGTCGCCAAGGCGCGCAGCGAGGCGCTCTCCAAGCTGGAAGAGCTCGACACCACGATCGCGCTTGCGCGGGAGGGCAGGCTGGACACCGCCGTCGCCCGCGTGAAGGACGGCGGCGGTTTCTCGGTCATGGATGCGTTGCGCGGCACCGTGCAGCAGCTTCAGCTCGCCGAGAACATCCGCCTCGTCGCGCTCAATCGCGGCGAGGAGCGCAGGCGGCTTCTGGCCAGCATCGGCATCGTCGTCGCGCTGGCCGGGCTTGCCTTCGCCGCCTGGCAGCAATTGCGCACGCGGCAGCGCCGCAGCACCCTGCTCGCCTCCAGCAACGCGCAGCTGGAGCGGGTCGTGAGCGAGAGGACCCAGCAGCTCGAGAACGAGCGGCTGCGCATCGAGGCGCTGCTGCGCGACGTCAACCACCGCGTCGGCAACAACCTCGCCATGGTCTCGGCGCTTCTCAATGTCCAGAGCCGGCAGACGCGCGAGCCGGCCGTGCGCGACGCTCTCTCCCAGGCGCAATCCCGCATCCAGGCAATCGCCGCCGGGCAACGTCGCCTGCGCCTCGACATCGAGACCGACGAGATCGACGCCCAGCCCTATATGGAGGATCTCCTCGCCGAGATCGGCAAGGCGGCCGAGGGCCGGCCGATCGAGATCGTATTGGAGATGGATGCGATCCGCTTGCCGGGACGCGACGCGGTGTCCTTCGTCGTGATCGTCAACGAACTCGTAACGAACGCGATCAAGCACGCCTTCCCCGACAATGCGCCAGGGCGAATCGTCATCCGTTTCAGCCAGCATGACGAGGACGGGGCGACCACGCTTCTCCTGACGGTCGAGGATAACGGCGTCGGGCTGCCGGTGGTCGAGGCGGATACAAAGGGCCTGGGTCAGACCGTGATCACCAGCCTGTTGCGCAGCATGCGGGCAACGATGACGAGCGAGCCGCTTTCGCCCGGCTCCGGGCGCCCCGGTTCCAGGATCACGCTGACCTTCCCGGAACGGGATTGAGTGCGGCGAAGCTGCCGCTGGCCGCCAGAGCGTTTTCGAGCGAAGTGGGTACCGGTTCCCCCGCGACAAATGCGAAGCGTTTGAGCGGAGGGAACGCGTTAAAACAATGACCCAACTGGATCGGAAACTGCTCTAGTCCAGCTTGATCGCGCTCGACACGAAGCTCGCGATCTCGCGCGTGGAGAAGGGCTTGCGCAGGAAGCGCACGTCACGCAGCGATTTGGGCATATCGCTGGGGGGCGAGCCCGAGACGAACGCGAAGGGCGTGCCGCTCTGGAGCAGGCTGGTGGCGACATCGAAGGTCTTGCCCCCGACGACATCGATATCGAGCAAGGCGCAGGACAGGTGCGACGCGGCCGCCAAACGCGCACCGGCAACCGATCCGACGATGATCAACTCGGCACTGTCACCAAACTGTTCCGCCACGGCTGCTTCGATGTCCATTGCGATGAAAGGATCGTCTTCGACGATCAGGATGCGGATATCGGACATCAATCCAGCCTCCCTTCCTCTGTTCTCTTGTCGTAACATGCCGAGAGAACGTCAGAGTGCTTGCGATGTTCCGGCAGATTCCTCCGAACATGTTGGGAAATCGTCAAATGCGATTAAATTTGCAGCGACAAGGTTAGCGAATCGTAGCGAACCTTCGGAGGCACCAATCATTCGCGACCTCAGCGACTGCGACCTCAGCGACGCCTGGACTTCGCCAGCGTCAGCTCGAATCCGGTCACGCCGATCGCCACGTTGATCCCGCGCGCGCCCTGAAGCGAAAGCGGCTGCAGGGTGACATCGCCGTTATTGCCGCCAACGAGCAGATTGCCGGAGCCGCCCGCCCCTGCGGAGCCGCCCACCGTCGCCCCGCCATAGCGGCCGGCGAGCGCGCCCAGCGGGGCCCGGGCATAAGGACCGTAAACCCGCCATGACATCGTGCTGCTGCGGATCGTGCCGAGATCGAGGCCGAAATTCCTGACGACGCCGACATAGCGCTGCCCCGGACCGCGGCGCGGCGTGAAGCGGCACTCCATCGGGCGTTGCGAGGTCACCACCAGACCCAGACCCGCGCCGACGCTGCAGTTGAGGCGCCCCGCCGGCGGGCCTGACTGGGCGAAGGCTGGAGCCTGGAATGCGAGCAGGCCCGCAGCCGCGGCAGCAAGGATCGCAACGGTTTGAAACCGGGGAAGCGGGGCAGGCATATTGAAACTCCTCACAATCGAATGACGCTGAAACGCCGCAAACACTCCACAGTTCCTCATTAAACGGAACCCGGTCGGAGGTGTTGTGTTATACTCGGCATCGAGACGGAAAACCCACATGCTCATCAGCTTCCTCCAGGATGATGCGTCTGCCAAGGCATCAACTTGCAAGGCATCAACTTGCAAGGGACTGGCTTGGCGAGGCGAGGTGCGCATGCCGCCGTTCTGGGAACTGGAAGAGCTGATCGCGCAGGGCCATGACACCAGAACGGCTCTGGAGATCATCGCGATCAGGCGCAGCGAAGCCGAAAGCCAGGACCGCCACCCCGCTTGCGACATTGCCTCCCCCTCGCGCATTCCCGCTTGAAGCCAGCGGGTTCCAAATCTCTCCTGGAGCCAAATCTGCCCTGGAGCCAAATCTGCCCTGGAGCATTGATTCTGTTCTAACTCTTTGATGAAAGACGGATTCACTGGCAAAACCGTGTCGACGGCGAACGGCGCGCCTGGATGTCCAGATGCAGGTGATTGGCATGGGCGGCATCCGCGCCCGGCCCTATACTGGTGGTGAAAGCGCCGCAGGCGGCCTGCCTCACCGCTAGGAGGAACCGCTGCTGGACGGTATCCTCGGGGCGTTCGACGCTGACCTTCAGGCCGCCGGCCTCCCCCGCCAGGACAAAGGCGAAGATATCGAGCGCCCGGCCTGTCGCATGCTCGCTCAGCGGCCCGGTCGCCGCCCTGTTGCGACGCCGACATTCCTGGCCGCCTCCGGCCCGCAGACCAACCAGATCCCGGCCGAAATAGCCTTTCGCCAGCGGTTGAACGCTGATCAGGAGAAACTCAGCCGCCTTTGTCGCCATCTCGCAACTCAAGGTGACAGGCGGCTCGAAGACGACCGGCACGGACCCCATCTCAAGCGCCTCGACCAGGACCGGACTTTCGACGCGGCAGGCGGCATCCTCGGATTTGGCGGTATCAGCATTGGCCGCACGAACGCGCGTGCCATAAAGCGCCCGCAGCCCCGCCAGGCAGGCGGCTCCACTCTCGGGGTTCGGCAGGTCTGGCGAGCTCGCGCCAGCGGGGTGTGCAGAGGGGTCGGTGGGCTCCGACGAAGGCAGCGACTGCTGCTGTGGGTGCAGATCAGCCGGGCGCGGCGGCGGCAAGGTCATGATCCCTGCCCCGCTTTGGCCGTTGCTTTCCGCGCCATGAACTTCCGCGCCATGAATGCCGCCCGCCCAGATCGCGACAGCCGCAATGGCCAGGGCGAACCGACCAAGGCTTCGCAGCCATAGAGCATTGCGCGAAAAAGTGGGTACCGGTCTTTCGCTGGAGCAATGCTCTAAACTCCAGGAATCGATCACGTTTTTCGCATTCGGACGGAACCGTCCGAATGCGACGTGATCTAGCGACCGACATATCCGCACTGCCCCGGATGACACTCCCATTCCGGGCACGTTTCGGAAGGCTGTGATGTGCGGATTCAGCTGTCGAGGGCGGCGGCGCTGAGCACCGCCAGGACCGTGGTGCCGGCCAAAGCGAGCGACAAGGCTTCCGCCGTCAGCGCGCCTGCGGATACGACGCCACCAAACAGAACCACCGCCATCGAACCGCCCGCGATCAGGGCTGCAACAAACGTCGTCGCCATGGACCAAGACCTCCCGAAAGGCGGCCGGTTTGGTCCGGCCTGCCGTTGCGCGAAACGCCGGAGCAGCCCGCTGGTTCCCGCCCGGTTCATGCGTTCTGATCAGGCCATCCATGCTTCCCGGACGGCCTATGCCGACAGCCCGAATACCGACAAAAGCTGGCGGCATGAGCATGCCGCCAGCCCGGGATCGTGAACGCTGAGAGCAAGCTCAGGCTGCCTTGCGGCCGGCCCGGCGATCGAAGAACAGAGCCTGGCTGATCGCAGCCTTCACCGCCTCGGGCTGGAACGGCTTGGTGATCAGAAAGGCCGGTTCCGGCCGGTCACCGGTCAGCAGGCGCTCGGGATAGGCAGTGATGAAGATCACCGGAACATCGATCGAGGAGAGGATCTCGTTGACGGCGTCGAGGCCGGAGCTGCCATCGGCGAGCTGGATGTCGGCGAGGACGAGGCCAGGGCGCTTCTTGGCGACGAGCGCGATCGCCTCGCGATGCGTGCGGGCGACGCCCGTCACGGTATGGCCGAGCTCCTCCACCATGGTCTCGATGTCGAGCGCGATGATCGGCTCGTCCTCGATGATCAGCACGTCGGTCGCGACCTGCTCGGCGATCTCCTGGCCTGCCGCCTGGATGAGGCCGGCGGCGTCGGATGCTGAAATATCCATGATCGTGGCAACCTCCTCGATCGAAAACCCTTCGACGGTGCGCAGCAGGAAGGCCTGGCGCGGCCGCGGCGTCAGCGCTTCGAGATTGCGCTCGGCCGAGGGCCGGTCGGTCTCGGCGGAGCCGGTGCTGATGGCGTTGAGGCTGACCGAGGACCACAGCTTCAGGAAGGTATGGTAGAGGCCCAGCCTGGGATCGAACCCGCGCGGGAACGAAGAGGGATCGGCGACGAGCGCTTCAAGCATCGCGACGACATAGGCGTCTCCGCTCGCCTGCGTCCCGCTCAGCGCCCGGGCGAACCGGCGCAGATAGGGCAGGTGCGGTGCAATTTCTTTCGCGATCGACATGCAAAGGTCCCTTGTAACAAGCCGAAAATGAGCACCTGCAGCGGCTTTCTGACAAGCAATTTATTTTTTGTTCTTCCTGGAACCTTTTCCGGCGAAGCCTGTTATCTGGCCGTATGAGTGCCGGCTTGGGCGGGCCGGCATGATCAAGCGCGGGACCAGCTGGAAAAGCAGGCTCGCTTTCGTTGCGAGGGCTGACATGAACAACGCGAGCGCGTCGATGACGGAATCCGGTGGGGGTAGTAATGACGAGGTCGAACTAATCCTTGATCCCAGGGTGCAGGAATCGATCGGGCGGTCGCTGAAGGCGCATTACGACGATATCGTCAACGCGCCGGTGCCCGACAAATTCCTGGTGCTGCTCGCCCAGCTCGAAGCTCAGGAAACCCGCGCCGCTTCGGGGGATATGTCCGATGAGCGCCTCTGATTTCAAGGACGGGCTGATCAAGGAGATTCCGAATCTGCGCGCCTTCGCGGCCTCGCTTTCGGGCTCGATGCAGCTCGCCGACGATCTCGTGCAGGACACGCTGCTCAAGGCCTGGGGTAATTCGGACAAGTTCGAGCCCGGCACGAGCCTGCGCGCCTGGCTCTTCACGATCCTGCGCAACACCTATTACTCGCTCTACCGCAAGCGCGGGCGGGAGGTGCAGGACAGCGAGGGCACCTATGCCGAGCGCATGGCGACGCATGGCAACCAGGAAAGCCATCTCGACCTCGCCGATTTCCGCAAGGCGCTCGCCAAGCTGCCTGAGGAACAACGCGAAGTGCTGATCATGGTCGGCGCGACCGGGCTGTCCTATGAGGAAACCGCCGAGATCTGCGGCGTCGCCATCGGCACCATCAAGAGCCGGGTCAACCGCGCCCGGACGAAGCTGGCCGAACTGCTTTCGATCGGCGGACTCGACGATCTCGGGCCAGATCGCAAGAGCGCCGCTGCCATCCAAAGGGTCGGTTCCGAAATCGTCGGCCTCTGATGCGGCTGGCGCGCTTCAAGACCGTCAGAGGGCGCCTGCTCGCACTGCTGATCGGCATAGCGCTGCCAATCGCCGGCCTGACCGCGATCACCGCCGTCACCACCTACCAGACCGTCACCGCCGCGATCCGCACATCCCAGATGCGCACGGCCGAAGACTACGCCGTGCGCACCCGCGTCTGGTATCGCGGCGCCTTGCGGTCGCTGCTCGCCGGCGGTTCCGCATTGGCCCTGAACGGTCGCGAGAGCAGCGAGTGTGGCAAGGTCGGCGGCCAAACGCTCGCTCGGATCGCCGGCTATCGCGCCATCCATATCCTGCCGCAGGGCGGCGACGCCTGCGCCTTCTCGCTCGATCCCGAGGTCAGCGCCGCCGATCTCGCTGCGGCGGCGGCAATGTTGCGGGCAAAGCCGCCGGTCCAGACCTGGGCCGGGGCGGAGTTCGCCCAGGCGCGCTACGACCATGTGACGCTGGGCGGGAAGCGCTATCTTGCCGTCTACGCGCGAAGCGACGATGCCGGCAGCCCAATGCGGGAAGGCCTGCTGCTGGTCGATCCGGAGTTGCTGGACCAGGTCTTCGACCTCGGCGACGGCGAACCCGGGCTCGTCGTCGCCCTGGCCGGCCGCGACGGGGACATCATCGTCTCGCGCGGCACCGTGCAGCCGGACGACGCGTCCTGGCTGCCGGCGCGGGACCCGGCCTCGCTCTCGAAGGAGCCCTCGCAGACGCAAAGCCGCGCCGGCGTCTCGCGCGTCTACGCCAGCCGCATCGTCACCGACCCTGATTTCTATATCGTCGCCAGCTTCGACGATGCGTTGGGGCAGGCGGCCCGGACACAGTTTCTGGTGCTGCTGCTGGCGCCGCTGCTGACGCTGGCTCTGCTCTGCGTGGTCTATCTGCGCGCGATCGACAAGCATTGCGTGCGCTGGCTGCGCGGCATCGAGGCGGCAGCCAGGACACGCTCGACCCTGACGACGGCACGCGCGGTGATCGCCGACGATATGCCGAGCGACATCCGCAGCGTCGCGGAAGCCTTCAACGTCATGGTCGAGGAGCAGGAGGTCAGGCAGCGCAAGCTGCAGACGGCGCTCGACGACAACCGCTTCCTCGTTCGCGAACTGCATCACCGCGTCAAGAACAGCCTGCAGGTGGTGCAGAGCTATATCGGCCTGACCAAGCGCGACTACCGCGGCGAGGCACGGATGGCCTTGGCCGATGCCGAATGCCGTGTTCACGTGCTCTCGGCCGCCTATCGCTTTACGCTCGCCGACGGCGAGATGCAGCCCGTGCGCGTCGACCTCTTTGTCGACGATGTCGTGACAATGATCTCGAACCTGCTGCGCCGCCGCGACCAATGGGTCACCAGCACCGTCAACACGCGCGCCTCCCTCTCGGTCGACCGGATCATCCCGCTCGGTTTCCTGATCGTCGACGTGATGTCGCGCGCGCTGCGCAGCACGCCGGGCGTCAGCATCCAGATCTCCGTCTCCGATATCGACGACGGGACGATCGAGATCGCCATCGAGGCGGATCGCGAGATCGCCCATAGCGAGCCACCCAAGCTCTTCGCCGGCCTCGTCACCCAGATCGAAGCGGTTCAGGCGGCTGCACCGGAAGGGTCGCGGCTTGGCGCCTGGAGGGTCGCCCATTCCGCCTAGTGATGCCTAGGTTCGGCAACTCCGGGTCATCCTGGACAAGCGGCGAAGCCGCGCAGCTCCGGGATCCATCGTAGAGTTCCGGAGCCCTACGATGGATCCCAGGCCTCCGCGGAGTTTATCCTTGGGCCGATCGAAGATCGGACCCGAGGGCTACGCCCAGGACGACGCAGCGGTTCCGAGCATAGACCGCCTGCTCAAGCAGCGCCGTGCCATCAGGCTGGCTTGTCGATCGGCTCGATGTTGACGCCGACGCTCAGCCCGAGGAACGAACCTGTCCCCCCGGTGAAACTGCCGGAGACCGGCGAGGCATCCTCGGGCACGCGTGCGACGGCGACGCGCAGAAGCTGCCTGTCGGCGACGAGATCGTTGGTCGGGTCGAACTCCACCCAGCCATCGCCGGGGATGAAGACATCGGCCCAGGCATGGGTCAGGCCGATGCTGGAGACCAGCCCGGCCGCGTCGGGCGAGCGGTCGTGGATATAGCCCGTCACGAAACGCGAGGCGAAGCCCATGCGCCGGGCAAGCTCGATGAAGAGCCAGGCATAATCGCGGCAGGAGCCGGCCAGTTGGCGCAGCGTATCGGCGGGATGCTGCGTGCCTTCGTCGAAGCGCACCGCATAACTCAGCCCGGCATAGAGCGCATGGGCGAGGTCGCGCAGCAGATGCCCCGAACCATGGCCGATGCGGGCGCGAAAATCCGCCAGCCATTGGTCGAGCAGGCCGTCAGGATCGGCTGCAGCGAGATCGAGATAGGGCTGGAGCACGGCGCGCTCCGCTTCGCTGTAGACCACACCGGTCACGGCTACGGAATTCTCGATCTCGGTGCGCAGCAGGGCCGAACCGAAGCGCTGGATCACCAGTTCGCTGACGATGTCGAGCGTATTGGCCGGAGCGTCGAAATTCGCGACCGCGACCGAATTGCCATAGGCGTCGTGCATCCAGCGCAGCCGCGCTCGCGGAGCGATCGACAAGGCCGTGTCGACCACCCGCAGATCGAAGGAATCGCGCGGGCGCAGCATCAGCCGATGCGGCCCGAATTGCACCGGAGCGGCATAACGATAGGTGGTGGCGTGGCGGATACGCAGATACATCGTGTTCCCAAGAGCCTTTCCGCGTTTCTCCGAATCGCGAAAATACTCTATCTCCTTGTTTTATCGCATTTTCTTCACGCGAACCGGTGTCCACTTCGCTCGAAAATGCTCTTGAGCATTGCGCGAACAGGTGGGTTCCGGTTTTTCGCGGGAGCAATGCTCTAAACTTTTAGAATCGATCACGTCGCATTCGGACGATGCCGTCCGAATGCGACGTGATCTGGCGGCCCAATCTGCACCAGCACCCGCGACGACCAAAAAACAAGCCGCCCGGAGGCGGCTCGAAGTGCATCGCGCGAGGGAGCGCTGGGTTGTCAACGTGCAACCCTGAAAACGGTTCCTCCCCCGCGAACATAAATCTAATCAGCGGATAACCACCTTTGGGCCGCTCTCCAGCATGGCCTGCTGCGAGGTGGCGATGGCGCGCTTGGTACGATCGACGACCTTCTGGCCGGGGTTCACGGCGGCGAAAAGGATATCGGTCGGCTGGATATCGGTCGGTTCATGGCGCTGGATCTTGGCCTGCGCGACCGTGCTCGAGCTCTGGTCGTCGGGGCGCTGCCAATCCGCACCCATCGTCAGGCTGGCGACGGCCACGCCCATGAGGCCGAAGAACAGGCCAGCGCGTTTGATGGGGGCAAGGCTGTCATTCAACATCTGTCTCTCCCAACGCCACAACCAGCCACCATCAGCCGGTTTATGCAGGAGTTAACGCAAGGATCGCCTCACAGTTCCATTTCGGTACGATCGGGGATCGAACCGGCGGTCACGTCGACGTGACCGCCTCCACTCAGGCCGCGTCGTCATTGGCGGAGCTGCGGCTGCGGAACAGCCGCCAGAGCGACTTCACAAGTCGCCGCGAGCTCAGGCGAGCGCCGGCGAGGCGCTTCTCCAGCGTGATCTTGCGGTCGTGAAACTCCTCGAGTCCGATCCGATGGCCGACGCTGATCACCGTCGCATGGGCGAGTTCGCCCTCGAACAGGTCCAGCAGGGAGTTCTGGCTGTCCTCGTCGAGCGCCGAGGTCGCCTCGTCCATGATGACGATGTCGGGCTTCTGGATGAGGAGGCGGGTGAAGGCGACGCGCTGACGCTCGCCGCCGGAGAGGATCTGATCCCATTTGTCCTCGTCATCGAGGCGCTTGGCGAGATAAGCCAGCCCGCAGCGCTTCATGGCGGCGATGACGACATCGTCTGGAACCGCCATATCCGCTTGCGGGTAGAGCAGCACGGTGCGGAAGCTGCCCATCGGCAGATAGGGCTTCTGCGGCACGAAGGCGATCGACTTGCCACGCGGCATCTCGATCCTTCCCGAACCCCAGGGCCACAACCCCGCCAAAGCGCGGATCAGCGTGCTCTTGCCGGAGCCGCTTTCGCCAACGATCAGCACTTTCTCGCCCAATTCGATCACCACCGAGGCATCGGCGATCACCACGCGGCCATTGCTGTGGGCGATCGAGAGATTCTCGATATGGATCGCGCCGTCCTCGCTCTCGCCGAGGTCGATCTGGGTTTCACCTTCCATGATCGTGCCGATATCGAGCGCCTCCAACGCCTCCTGGAGCTCGTCGACGCGGGCCACGGAGGCGAACCACTCGGCCAGCCGCACGATATTGTCGACGAACCAGATCAGCGCCGCTTGCACGGCGCTGAAGGCTGCGACGACCTGCATCACGGCACCCAGCGTGACCTCGCCGGAAAGATATTTCGGCGCGATCAGCAGCAGCGGCACGATCGGAAACAGCGCGCCATTGGTGTTGAGCACCAGCGCGATGACGCCTTGCCGGCGGATGACGCCCAGCCAGGCCGCGACGACGCGGCCGTAATTCTCGCCGACGGAGGTCCGTTCGTCGGCGTCGCCGCGGATCAGCGCGATGCTCTCGGCGTTCTCGCGCAGCCTTGTCATCTCGGCGCGAAACTGCGCCTCCGCTTCGTTCTTCGCCGAGATGCGGCCGACCAGCGGCCGGCCGGCAACATAGGCGGCGAGCGAGGCGATGATCGCATAAAGGATCGCCGCGATCGCCATATAGCTCGGGATCACGATGTCCGCGCCGCCGAGCACGACGCGGGCCGAGCCTGCGACATGCCAGAGGATAGCGGCGAAGGTGGCGGCAGTGACGGCCGCGCTGATCAGGCCGATCGCGAATTCGACAAGCGGCTCGATGGCAAGGCGGACATCCTCCGCGATACGATATTCCGGCGCGCTCTGCTCCTTGGCGGTGAACTGCATCCGGTAATAGCGCTGGTCGGCGATCCACCAACCGGCGATGCGACGCGTCAGATTTTCACGCCAGCGCATCTGCAGCAGCATGCGGCTGACCACCAGCGCCGACAGCGTCAACGCCGAGACCGCAACGAGCAGCGGCAGCCAGGCGACCGTGCTCCAGACCGCCGCGACATCGCGCTTTTCGAGAGCGTCGAAGAACAACCGGTTCCAGGCATTGATTCCGACGGCGGTCGCGATCTGTGCCGCGACGAAGACGAGCACCAGGATTGTCAGCCCCCAGGCGCGCAGCCGTCTTTTGCCTGTCCAGAATTTCAATGCCGTTGCGAAGAAACGGCGCATACGCGAGCGTTGCGGGACACTCGGCGTGTCGGACATGCAGCGGCCACTCCAGAATCGTCACGGCACCATGACGGACGCTGATTTTAGAACGTCCCGCCGCAGCGCAAGTTCCCCTGCCACCCCATGTATGCTGCGCCGCACAAGGCGGGAACGCGTGCGAGACGGGAGACGGGAACAAGTGATGGGATGCCGGGTTATCCTGTCCGGCCAAACGCGCACGCCAGCCAGACGCGCATGCCGGCAGCCATTGCGAGAGCGGATCGATCAGACACGATGGCGACAAGCGCGAATCAGAGCCGCATCGGCGTGCCCTGCCTGGCCTGTCCGCTCCGGCTCAAGCCGGCCTTCAAGGACAAGACCGACGACGAGGTGCGCTTCATCCAGGCGATGAAGATGGAGCATCGCCTGCTGCCGGCCGGCGCCGACATCATCCAACCCGGACAGGAGGACGCGGCGCTCTACACGCTCTTCTCCGGCTGGGCGTTCCGCTACAAATCCCTGCCCGACGGCCGACGCCAGATCCTGAACTTCCTTTTGCCGGGAGATCTCGTCGGCCTGCAGGCCTCGCTGCTGAGCGCCGCTCAGCACGGCATCGAGGCCCTGACCGAGGTCGAGCTCTGCGCCTTTCCGCGCAAGCGGGTCTGGGATCTGTTCGTGCGGATGCCGAGCCTGTCCTATGAGATCGCCTGGCTCGGCTCACGCGAGGAGAGCCTGATCGACGAGAACCTGACCTCTGTCGGCCAGCGCAATGCCGCCGAGCGCATCGCGGCGCTGCTGATCTCGCTCCACCGCCGCGCCGACGCGCTTGGCCTGGTGAGCGAGAACAGCTTCCGGTTTCCGCTCTCGCAGCAACAGCTCGCCGACGCACTCGGATTATCGCTCGTCCACACCAGCAAGACATGGGCGAAGCTGCGCCGGGCCGGCCTTTTTTCGGTCTCGGGCGGGCGATTGACCCTGCTCAATCCGCGCCTGACCGCCCGCATGGTCTCGCTTTTCGAACGGGAGCTCGAGCCGAGACCGCTGATCTGAGGGCGCCTCCTGCCTCAATGAGCAGCAGATCTTCGTGCCCTCAAGGCTCTTGAACCCTATATGTCAGGCAGGTAACGTCATTATTTCGTCATGGTTGCCGCATGTTGCGTCAGCACTAGGGGTCAAATGTCTCAAACTCTCCAGCCTCGTCGCCCGCGCACCGGCTCACTAGCTGCAAGGCTAGGGCAGTCGAGCATGGCCGTGCGCATCGAGGATGAGGTGCGCGTGACCGCTGCCGACCTCGTCGACAGCATGGCCGAGGCGCGCCTGAGGGTCGCCGCCGTCCGCTACAAGGTCGAGGGCGAGGTCCGCCAGAAGGCCGAGAAGTTCAAGACCCATGTTTCCAGGGTTGCCGGCGAGGCCAAATCGAAGCTGAGCGACGAAGCCCGTTTCATCAAGTCGTGGATCGACGATCCTGGCCGCACCGGCTCCGTGACGCCGTCCAGCCCGTTCCTGGCACGGCGCATGGCGTCCTTCGTCGACCCCGCCATTCCCGGGCCGGTGATCGAGATCGGTCCCGGCACCGGGCCGGTGACCGAGGCGCTGATCGAACGCGGCATCAGCGAGGAACGGCTCATCCTGGTCGAGTACAGCCCGGAATTCTGCGCGCTGCTGCGCCAGCGCTTTCCCCGCGCGACCGTGGTCGAGGGCGACGCCTATGCGCTTTCGACGACGCTGGCAGGCCATCTCCAGGAGAAGGCGATCGCCGTCGTCTCCAGCCTGCCCCTGTTCAATCGCCCACCGGCGATGCGCAGCGCGCTCGCCAAGGACGCCTTCACCTTGCTGGTCGAGGGCGCACCCCTGATCCAGTTCACCTATTCGGTGATCTCGCCCGTGCCCCGCAAGGGCTCCGGGCTGAAGGCCTTTGCCTCGGATTGGGTCTTGCGCAATATCCCGCCCGCGCGCGTCTGGGTCTATCGCCAGGGGGCGTAGGGCTTCGACATAGGGCTTGGACGTAGGGCTTGGGAGGCGGCCTTCCCGACGATCTGACCGCTCGGACATAATCGCGCGCTTCATTGCATCCGCGCAATCGTGACATCGCGCTCGGCGGTCTTGGCGTCGCGGGGGCAACGGCATAGCTTTCGCCTCAGTTGCTCCCAACCGTCCTGATCCGACCGAGGCCGTCATGTCCGCACCCAAGATTCTCGTTTTCTCCGGCTCGTCGCGCCCCGGCTCGCTCAATGCGAAGCTCGCGGCCCTGGCGGCAAAGAAGCTCACGGCGGCGGGAGCGCAGGTCACGCTGATCTCGCTCGCCGATTACCCCTTGCCGCTGGTCGATGCGACCGGATTCGGCCACGCGCCGCAGCCGGCCCATGATCTGCGTGCGCAGATCGACGCCCATACCGGCCTGTTCATCGCCAGCCCGGAATATAATGCGGGCTATGCGCCGGCGCTGAAGAATGCGCTGGACTGGACGAGCGTCGCCAAGCCCGGAGCGCCCGCAACCGGCCTCGCCGGCAAGGTCGTGGCGCTCGGCGGCGCCTCGCCGGGCGCGCTCGGCGCCTATCGCGGTCTGACGCAGTTGCGCACCGTGCTGGAGCTGGGTTTCGGCGCGCTGCTGATCCCCGAAATGGTCGCGGTCGGCGGCGCCGACAAGGCCTTTGGCGAGGATGGCGAGATCACCGACGCTCGCACCAGCGGCTTCCTCGACGCGGCTCTGGAGCGATTGGTCAAGCTGTCCAGCCAGACGGCCTGAGCTCGACCCTCGTCACTGCAACTCGCAAGGCCCTTTCGCGGGCGAGAGCCGCCAGAGCATGTCGTCGGGCTTGCTCGGAATCTTGACGGCCTTGTCCGCGATCTCCTCGGCATCATAGGGGTTGGGGTTGGCGACGATGCCGTCGTTCCTGACGTCAAGCGTGCCGCCGGGGCCGGCGTCGATGCGCCAGGACCCGGCCTCCCATTCCGGCTGGCAGCGCAGGCCCTTGCCATTTGGCCGGCAGAAGCCGCCGAGCTGATAGTCATAGCCTGTCGCCGCATTGCGCCGGCGCAGGTTGATGTAGAACTGGACATAGCTGCCGCCTGGCTCCGGCGGCGCGGCATCGGGCAGGTGAACCAGCCGGATGCTCGCCACGCGCTGCCCCGGATGCGCCTTGAGATGGGCTGCGTCGTAGTCCCGCTCCCAGCAAGCAGCCTGTTTCGGCGGCAGCTCACGTTCGAGCGGGCGCGCCGAGGCGGGCAAAGTGAGACAAAAGCCCAGCATCAGGGCAGGGATCGCGGCCATCCGCATCGCATCGGCTCCCAGCGGTCTATTCTCCCAGGCCGAAGATCACGACAGATTCGGGCGCGGCGCAACGGCTTTCATCCGAGGCGCGCTTGACCCACCAGGATCACTCGGGCTTGTTGCGCCGGGACGGGCTGCAAGGTCGGACTGCAAGACCGGCGGGGTGGAAAGCTTGACGGACATAACCCGACTGGTCCGCGATATCGCCCAGGACATGGCAGCAGCCGAGGACCGCGGTGCGGTCGCGACCTATATTCCGCCTCTGGCGACGATCGACCCCAGCCGCTTCGGGCTCTGCATCGTCACGGCGGATGGCGCGGTCCATGCCGCCGGCGACGCCGAGCAGGCCTTCTCGATCCAGAGCGTCTCGAAGGTGTTCGCGCTGACGCAAGCGCTCGGCAAGGTCGGCGACACGCTCTGGCGTCGCGTCGGCCGCGAGCCCTCCGGCACGCCCTTCAACTCGATCGTCCAACTCGAGCGCGAGCAGGGCATTCCGCGCAACCCCTTCATCAATGCGGGCGCGCTGGTCGTCGCCGACATCAACCTCGCCGGCCATGAGCCGCGCGTGGCGATCGGCGAATTGCTGCGCTTCGTGCGCTATCTCGCCGATGACGACGCGATCACCATCGACGAGGCGGTGGCGCGCGCCGAACAGGCAACCGGATTCCGCAATGTCGCTCTCGCCAACTATATGAAGGCCTTCGGCAACATCCAGCACGCGCCGGAGCTGACGCTCGGCGTCTATTTCCACCAATGCGCCATCGCGATGACGTGCCGGCAGCTCGCCATGGCCGGGCGTTATCTGATGCATGGCGGGCTGTATCGGCCCGGCGGCGCGCGCGTCGTCTCGGCCCAGCGGGCGCGCCGCATCAACGCGCTGATGCTGACCTGTGGCCATTACGACGCCTCGGGCGACTTCGCCTTCCGCGTCGGATTGCCGGGGAAATCGGGTGTCGGCGGCGGAATTCTGGCAATCGCGCCCGGCAAGGCCTCGATCGCGGTCTGGTCGCCCGGGCTGAACGCCAATGGCAATTCCAAGCTGGGCACGCTGGCGCTGGAGCGCGTGGCCGAAGCGACGGGCTGGTCGGTTTTCAGCGCGGCGTAGAGCCGTTGCTCAATACTTGATCCGTGAAACCGCCCGGAGTTCGTCTGCGGTGGCCGCCGGAAATCCGAAGAACTCCAGATAGGCCGGGATCTGCTCGAACAGCATGTCGGTGCCGATCTGGAAGGCGCAACCACGGGCGCGGGCCGCCGCCAGGAAGGGCGTGATCTCCTGCTTCATCACGACCTCACCGACAAAGGCCGAGGGCGCGATACGCTCGACATCGAGCGGCAGCGGATCGCCCTCCTTCATGCCGAGCGGCGTCGCATTGACGACGATGTCGTAGCCGGCGGGGTCGTTGGAGCCGACCGAGACCTTGAGCTTGGGATAATGGGCGCGCAGGCGCTCGCCCAGCCCTCCCGCCATCGGGGTGTAGGCGTCGAACAGGGCAAGCTCGGCGACGCCGGCCTTGGCCAGCGAGGCCGCGATGGCGGAGCCGACGCCGCCCGCGCCGACCACGAGCGCGCGCGCCCCCAGCAGCGTGCGGCCCTTGCGCAGGACGCCGCGCACAAAACCTTCGCCATCGAACATGTCGCCGATAAGCGACCCATCGGGACCAAGGCGGATCGCGTTGCAGGCGCCCGCGACCTTTGCCGTCGTCATGACCTCGTCAAGGAGCGCGATCGTCGCAACCTTGTGCGGCATGGTGACGAGCGCGCCATGAATATTGGAGAGCCTGAACAGCGGCTTGAGAAAGGCGGCATAATCCTGCGCCTTGCAGCCCATCGGCACGACGACGGCATCGATGCCGTGCTGCTCGAAATAGGGATTGTAGATCATCGGCGCCTTGAAGGACTCGGTCGGGTAACCGAGATGGGCGATGAGCTTGGTCGTGCCGCGTATCATGGCGAACAGGCTTTCATGGTCTTGCTTGGCCGATTCTCATCCCGTGATCGTCACGGCCGCGCCCGAGCGTGCGCTCTGGCCGATCGCGTCCAGGGTCAGGGCGATGTCGATGGATTCAGCGGGCGTCGCGCCGGTCCACTGCGCGACGCCTTGGGTCACGAGGCGCTGGAAGGATTCGGCTTCGGCCAGGAAGCCGTTACCGGGCGCGACCTCGACGATCTCCGGGACAGCCGCGATGGTCGTGCCGCGCCGCAGCGTGAGGATCGGTGGGCCGCCGGCCGGAGGATGGTTGAGATAGCTGGTCTCGATCGTCCCGGCATCGCCGGCGATCAGGGCATTGCGGTGATAGGCCGTAGCGAAGCTGCAGGAAATCTGCGCCAGCGCGCCGCTCGGGAATTCCAATGACGCCACGACGCTGAGATCGACGCCGGTCTCGCTCCAACGGGCCATGGCGCTGACGCGCTCGGGCCGCTCGCCCGCGGCCAGCAGCGCCAGGCTGACGGCATAGCTGCCGGCATCGAGCAGCGCGCCACCGCCGACCTCCGGCTTCAGGCGGATATTGCTCGGATCGGAAAAGGCGACGCCGAAGCTGGAGCGGATCAATTGGACCTTGCCGATCGCGCCTTCCGCCAGCAATTCGCGCAGCTTCAGGGTCTGCGGCTGGGCGCGATAGGGATAGGCCTCGACGAGGTGGCGCCCGAGCCGCGTTGCGGCTGCGAACATGGCACGCGCCTCGGCCGCCGTCATCGCCAACGGCTTTTCGCAGAGCACATGCTTGCCCGCTTCCATGGCGCGGATCGACCATTCCGCATGGAGCGAATTCGGCAGCGGATTATAGATCGCGTCGATTTCCGGATCCGCCAGCAGGGCCTCATAGGAGCCGTGCGACCGCGGGATCCCGCATTCCTGCGCGAAGCGCTGCGCCTTGCCGGCATCGCGGCTCGCGACAGCCACGACCGTCACGGTCTTTGAAGGCGCAACCCCGCTGGTGAAGGCGCGCGCGATGTTCGCCGCGCCCAGGACGCCGATGCGCAGCGGCCGCGATCCCGTGTCATCCATGATGCATCTCCTCGAAGAGGTTGAGTTGTCCGGCCGCGAGAGCCAGATGCTTCAGTCGATCGCGACCCTAGAGCAGGATGCGAAAAAGTGGGCACCGGTTTTTCGCATCAATCCTGCTCTAACTCTTTGATGAGAGACGGATTCAGATTTCAGATGGGATCACTTTGTGACCCCATCTGAAATCATCCGGCTCTCGCGCCCGTCGCGGCATGTTCGGCATGGCGCTTGCCGATCAGGCCGCCTTCTCGTCGATCAATCGCGCGACCCGCCGCAAGGCGAGCGTGTAACCCTGCGTGCCGAAGCCGGCGATGACGCCGTCGGCCCGCAGCGAGACATAGGAATGGTGCCGGAAGGCCTCGCGCTTATGAACATTGGAGATGTGCACCTCGACGACCGGCGCCTCGAAGGTGTTGAGCGCATCGAGGATCGCCACCGAGGTGTGGGTGAAGGCCGCCGGATTGATGACGATGCCGCCAGCCTCCTCCCGCGCCGCGTGAATCCAGTCGATGATCTCGTATTCGCGGTTGCTCTGGTGGAAGCGGAGGTCGAGCTTCAATTCGCCGGCAAGCTTGCGGCATTCGGCTTCGACATCGGCCAATGTGACATGGCCGTAGATATGCGGCTGGCGCTTTCCGAGCAGGTTGAGGTTGGGTCCGTTCAGGACATAGACGAGGCGGCTCATCATCGGCTCCGGTCGCTGGCGCGCAAGATTCTAAACGTTGAGAGCATTGCTTATGCGAAAAACCGGTACCCACTTTTTCGCGCAAGGCTCTAATGCCCACGCAGGATCTCGCCGAGAAACTGCTTGGTGCGGACGTGGCTGGGCTTGCTGAAGAAGATTTCGGGCGGGGCCTCCTCGACGATCTCGCCTGAAGCCATGAAGATGACGCGGTCGGCGACCTGTCGAGCGAAACCCATCTCATGGGTGACGCAGATCATGGTCATGCCCTCCTCGGCGAGCGCGACCATGGTGTCGAGCACCTCCTTGACCATCTCGGGATCGAGCGCCGAGGTCGGTTCGTCGAAGAGCATCACCTTGGGCCCCATGCAGAGCGCGCGTGCGATCGCGACGCGCTGCTGCTGGCCCCCGGACAGCTGGGCCGGGTATTTGTCGGCCTGCTCGAGGATCTTGACCCGGTCGAGCAGGCGGCGCGCCGTGGCTTCGGCTTCCTTCCGGCTCTGGCGCAGCGTGCGCATCGGGGCGAGCGTGCAGTTCTGCATCACGGTCAGATGCGGAAACAGGTTGAAGTTCTGGAAGACCATGCCGACCTCGCGCCGGACGGCATCGATCGTGCTGGAATCATCGCCGAGCGCGATGCCGCCGACGCGGATGGCGCCCTTCTCATAGGCTTCGAGATGGTTGATGCAGCGGATCAGGGTCGATTTACCCGAGCCCGACGGCCCGCACAGAACGATCTTCTCGCCTGCGCGGACCGAGAGATTGATGCCGGTCAGGGCCTTGAACCCGCCATACCATTTCTCGACGCTCTCCATCACGATCATGGGCGTGTCCGTGGTGGCGGGCGCGGTCGTGGCATGGCTGGTCATGACTGAGGGCTCCGGCTGCTGGAGGGGGCGTCAGCTGACGACGAAGGAGACGCCTTCGAGGCTGGCGGGGAAGTTCGGCAGCGGCACCTTCATCCATTTCGCGTAGATCTTCGCGAGCTCGCCATTGCCCACGATCTTGTCGATGAAGGCGTTCGCCGCCGCGTTGATCTCCTTCTCGCCGAGCCGCGTGCAGGCACCGTTGTAGAGCCGCGTGAATTCGAGCTTGTCTTCGAAACCATCGGGCTTCTGCGCATTGAGGCGCTGGACATAGAACATGTTGCCGCCCACGGCCTGGACCTGGCCCGAAAGCAGCGACTGGATGGTCGCAGCATCGTCGTCGAAGCGGCGGATCGTGGTGCCTTCGGGAGCATTCTTGGTGATCTGCGCGTCCTGGACGCTGGCGCGCGGCACGCCGATGACGAGCTTGCCCATGTCGGCATTGGTCTTCACCACGGTCGCCTTCGGCGCGACCAGCGTGATGTAGTTCGCGACATAGGGCTTGGAGAACTGCACCGCCTTGGCGCGCTCCGGCAGCATCGCCATGGTCGCGAACAGGATGTCGACGCGGCCGGCGGTCAGCGCGGGAATGCGGTTGGCCACGGCAAGCGGCACGAATTCGACGGCGACGCCGAGCTCCTTGGCGAAGAGCTCGCCGACATCGGCGTCAAAACCTTCCTGCTTGCCGCTGGTGTTGACGAAGCCGAAGGGCGGATTATCGCCCTGGATGCCAATGACGAGCTTGCCCTTGCTCTTGATCTCGGCCGGCGTGATCGCCAGCGCGGGCCGGGTCAGCAGGGCGGGCGCGGCAACGGCAACCGAAGCGCCGAGCAGCAGGTGACGGCGGTTCAGCGTCGCGCGGGTCAGATCAGTCATGGTCTTTACTCCCTGGGTTGGCTTCTTGTTGGGGCAGGCATGTTGAGTCAGGCATTGGCAGAGCGTTGTGCCGGCCGCCTCACCGCGTCGCCGTGGCGAGGCGGCGTTCGAGCCAGGCGCCGTAGAGCGACAGTGGCCAGCACATGGCGAAGTAGAGGGCGCCGACGACGCCGAAGACGAGCAGGGGCTGGAAAATCTGGTTCGAGACGATGCTGCCGGCGCGCGCCAGCTCGGTGAAGCCGACGATGGCTGCCAGCGAGGTGCCCTTGATCAATTGCACCAGGAAGCCGATCGTCGCCGGCAGCGAAATGCGGATCGCCTGGGGCAGGATGACGTCCTTCATCCGCGAGACGTAATTCAGGCTCAGCGCCTTGGCGGCCTCGGTCTGGCCGCGCGGCACGGCCTCGATCGAGCCGCGCCAGATCTCGCCGAGATAGGCGCTGGCATGCAGCGTGAAGCCGATCGCGACCGCGACCCAGGCGTCGAGCTTCAGCCCGACAAGTGCCAGCCCGTAATAGACCACGAAAAGCTGCATCAGCAGCGGCGTGCCCTGGAACAGGCCGATGTAGCCCGCTGCGACGCGCTCCAGCGGGGCGATGCCCGAGGTCCGCGCCAGCGCGACGATGAGGCCGGCAACGCCTCCGCCGACGAAGCCGATGGCCGACAGGGCCAGCGTCCATTTCAGGCCGGCGAGGAGGAAGAGGAATTCGTTGAGACCCATCACGCCCTCCCTCACTTGACCGGATAGCTGAGATAGCGCGACTGGATCAGCCCGAAGATCCGCATCAGCAGCCAGGACATGACGAGGTAGAACAGCGTCACCGCGCCATAGACCTCGAAGCTGCGGAAGCTGTCGGATTCGATCCTCTGGGCGACCGAGGTCAGTTCATAGGCCGCGATCGCCGAGGCTACGCTCGTGGTCAGGGTCAGCAGGATGAACTGGCTGGTGAGCGAGGGGTAGATCGCACGCAGCGCCGGCTTCAGCACGATGAGGCGGAAGACCTGGGTCTTGTGCAGGCCGAGCGCGAGACCGGCCTCGATCTGCCCCTTGCCGATCGATTGCACGCCGCCGCGGATGATCTCGATCGCATAGGCGCCGCCATTGATGCCGAGCGCGATGATCGCCGTCGGCGTCGGATCGAGCCGGATGCCGGCGAGCGGCAAGGCGAAATAGATGAAATAGATCTGGACAAGAAAGGGGGTGTTGCGGATCAGCTCGACGAAGGCGATGACGAGCCAGCGCACCTGCCTGATGCCGGAATCGCGCAGCACCACGCCGCCGATCCCGATGATGATCGCGAGGATCATGCCGCCCAGAGCCAATCCGAGCGTGCCGAGACAGGCCGCCAGCAGGCTGGGCAGCCCGTCGATGACGGGCAAGAAGTCGAGCGTGTAGTTCACGGCGTTTTCCCTGGAGCGGCCAACCTTCTGAACGGGTCGGTCCGAGCACTATATCGTCATTTTCGGCGCCTCTGAGCGGGCGCCTTAGCCGGTATCGCCGCGCTCGGCGCATCGCGCGCCATGCCTGCGATAGATCCGTGAATTTCAATTGTACTAGATAGTTCAATTGGTCAAGTGAAATTAACGGTCTGGTCCATTTACAGCAGCGCCAGGCGCGCTAGGGTCGCGACCGGTTTGGAACGTAGCGAGATGAATCGGATGGTGACCGCCCCGCCCCTGCCGGCGAAGCGCCGCAAATCGGCGAGCTGGACGCAGGATCCCGAAGGCGTGCGCCGCGACATCCTCGCGGTGGCGCGCGCCGAATTCGTGGAGAACGGCCTCAGCGGCGCCCGCGTCGACGAGATCGCGGCCAAGACCTCCAACAGCAAGCGGATGATCTATTATTATTTCGGCGACAAGGAGGGGCTCTACCGGGCCGTGCTGGAGGAGGCCTATGCCCGCATCCGCACCTTCGAGCGCAGCCTGGATCTCGCCGCCCTGCCGCCGCGCGAGGCGATCGCCACACTGACGGGCTTCACCTTCGATTATCACGCCGACAATCCGGATTTCGTCCGCCTCGTCATGGTCGAGAACATCCATCACGGCCGCCATCTCGCGAGCTCCACCAAGATCAGCGTGCTGAACCTCTCGGCGATCGACATGATCCGCGAGGTCTATGAGCGCGGGCTGGCGGATGGCCTGTTCCGGGAGGGGCTCGACCCGATCGACATCCACCTGACGATCAGCGCGCTGAGCTTCTACAATGTCTCCAACCAGGCCAGCATCCGTCAGGTCTTCGGCCATGACATGGCGGCCCCCGAGGCGCGCGAGCGCCGCCGCCGAAGCGCCATTGAAACCGTGCTGAGGATGGTCTGCCGCTGACGGGCAATGATTGGGTGCCTGTGTCATCGCCTCAGGCCGATCCAGCCAGATCGCGGGCCGCGATCACCGCCATCGCGGCATCGAAGACGGCTTGCGCATGCTCCAGCGCCGGGGCGCCATGATTGGGCACCTCGACCGAAAGCGTCACATCGGCCGGGAGCTCGGCCAGCAGATCCTGCAATGGCAGGACGCCTTGCCCCGGCAATAACCGCCCGCCGCGCGCTTCCTGGATGATCGCCTCGATCGATACGGGCCGCCCGGCTCCTGCATCGCAAAGCTGGGCGCTCCTGATGAGATGTCGCGGCATCTCCCGCAGATCCGCCGGGCTTCCGCCGCCGCGCGCGAGATGCAGTGCATCGACGAGCACGCCGCCATTGGTGCGTTCTGCCTCCAGCACGACACGCGCCGCATCCTGTATGGTCGCCACCTGCCGCCAGGGCATGTTTTCGAGATCGACGCCCAGGCCGAAGCCGGCCGCCAGGTCGCAAAGCCCGGCGAAGTTGGCGACAAGCCGGCCAAGCTCGGGATCGTCACCGCAGACGCTCAGCCGCTGCGCTCCGAGTTCGGCCGCGCTTTCGAGAATCGGCGCCAGGCTGACCGGCGAGAAGCTGCCGTCGATGACGACGAATTCGATATCGTGGACGCGCAGGCCCGTATTCGCGAGCAAAGCCCGCATCGACGCCATCAGCGCGCTGCCCGGCCGGATCTCGTAGAACGGCGCGCCCGGGAAAGCCGGGTGGAGCCGCAAGCCCACCGTGGCGTAGCCGATCTTCGCGGCAAGGGCGACGAAGTCGAGCGGTGCGACATCGATCGTGGTGAAATGCGCGATCCCGAGCGGTGGCAGCGAGGCGGATGACGGCTGCATCGGGATCGCGCTCCCTCGGCTCAGGGCTGAAGCTGGTCGGACAGGCGGGCGCGCAGATTGGTGCCGGTGCGCAGGATATGCTCGCGCAGCTTCTCGCAGGCGTAAGTCCCATCGCGCGCCACCGCGCCCTGCGCGATCTCGCTGTGCTCGGCGGCGACATTGCGATCGCCACCCTGCGCCACCAGAAAAATCCGGCGATAGCGATCGTTCAGATTGTGCAGCATGGCGCAGAAATTCAGCAGCAGCGGCAAACCGCAGCCTCCGATCAGCGTCATATGGAAGTCGCGATGGGCGTGTTCCCAGGCTTCCAGCGTCGCCGGGTCACCAGCAACCCGCTCGGTGCGGTTGAGGCGATGGAGCGCACGCATGACGTCGCTCTCCCAGCTCAGATCGCCATTGGCGATGGCCGAGGAGAGTGCGAGGCTCTCGAATTCGACCCGCAGCCGGGTGATTTCCGCGAGATTGCTCAGCGAAACCGGCGCGACCGAATAGCCCTTGTTGTCGTGCAGTTCGACGAGGCCGACCGCGATCAGGCGGGCCAGCGCCTCGCGCAGCGGGCTCAGCGAGACATCGAGTTCGCGCCTGACCGCGTCGAGATTGATCTTGGTTCCGGGGCGCAGCTCGCCCGACAAAATCGCCTCGCGCAGCCGATCGACCAGACGCGAGGCCTTGGTGTTCTTGCTGTCGCTCGAACCATGGGTCGGTGAGCTGGGCATGGATGCGGGTTCCTCGGAAACGGGACTCCCACCTCTGGCAAATCCAACCTTCGACGCCAATGCATCGGCCGGCTCATCGGCGACAAAACTCATGCTGCCACCTCCTTCCGCCATGCCGGTTCAACCATCACCGATAGCTAGAATAATCGATTATCAATGTCAAATATCAAGACCCGAAAAGCCAAGGCGCGCCAACCCGCATCGTCAATATTTGGCAAGGCAGTCAAAAATGATGTTTGAAATAAGCGCATTACCCCGAAAGTTGATGAAGCGTGCCCGGCAGGCACCCAGCCCCCGGCGCCTGCTCGGGCTCTCTCAAGTTGACAGATAATCGATTTTACTCGATGGAAAGGCGCAAGGAGGACGCCATGATCATCGAGACTCATCACGATGTGACGCGCGATGCGCTGGCCGTGATGGCGCGCACGAAAAACCCGCGTCAGCGCGAAATCCTGGCCTCGCTCGTGACCCATCTCCATGCCTTCATCCGCGATGTGCGCCTGACCGAAATCGAGTTTCGCGAAGCGACCGCGCTCCTGAACGAGATCGGCAAGCTCACCAGCGACAGCCATAACGAGATGGTGCTGATGGCCGGCTCGCTCGGCGTCTCCTCCCTGGTCTGCCTGCTCAACAATGGCGATGGCGGCAACACCGAAACCTCGCAATCGCTGCTCGGCCCGTTCTGGCGATTGAACGCGCCGCATGTCGCGAATGGCGGCACGATCATCCGCTCCGATACGCCAGGCGATCCGCTGCTGGTGACGGCCCGCGTCGTCGACCAGGCCGGCGCGCCCATCGCTGGCGCCGAGGTCGATGTCTGGCACGCCTCGCCGGTCGGGCTTTACGAGAATCAGGATCCCGAACAGGCCGAGATGAACCTGCGCGGCAAATTCACCACCGATGCGGATGGCCGCTTCTGGTTCAGCACGGTGAAGATGGTCGGTTACCCGATCCCGACCGACGGCGTCGTCGGCCGGCTGCTGGCGGCGCAGGACCGGCATCCCTACCGCCCGGCGCATCTGCATGCGCTGGTCGTCAAGCCGGGCTTCAAGGTCCTGATCTCGCAGGTCTACGACCCCAAGGATCCGCATATCGACAGCGACGTCCAGTTCGGCGTCACCAGGGCCCTGCTCGGCGATTATGTCCGCCATGACGAGCCGCACCCATCCGATGCCGGCATCGCCACGCCCTGGTACGCGCTGGACTACACCTATGTGATGGAGCCCGGCGAAACCGTGCTGCCGCGCCCGCCGATCAAGTAGCGGATCCACCGCTTCATTCCGCAAGCCGCCGCGCAGGCGACCATCATGCGCGCAGGAGACCATCATGCTGACCGAAGGCGAGCGCCAACAGGGCGCCGACGCATTGCTCCAGGCGGAGCGCACGCGCCAGGCGATTCCCCAGCTCAGCAAGACCTATCCCGGCATCGAGATCGAGGATGCCTACCGCATCCAGGGTCTCTGGGCGCAGGCGCGAATCGCCAATGGCGCCCGCATGGTGGGCCACAAGATCGGCCTGACCTCGCGCGCCATGCAGATGGCGTCGAAGATGACCGAGCCGGATTATGGCTGCATCCTCGACGACGCGCTCTACAATGACGGAGCTCGGATCAAGGCGAGCGACTTCATCAAGCCGCGCCTGGAGGTCGAACTCGCCTTCGTCATGGGGCAGGACCTGGAAGGCCCTGGCGCGCGCATCTACGACGTCATGCGCGCGACGGAAATGGTGCTGCCGGCGCTTGAGATTATCGATTACCGCACCGAGGTTCCGCGCGCGATCACCGACACCATCGCCGACAATGCCGCCTTCGGGGCGATCGTGGTCGGTGGACGGCCGATCCGTCCGATGGATGTCGATATCCGCTGGATCGGCGCGACGCTGTCGAAGAACGGCCTCATCGAGGAATCCGGCGTCTCGGCCGCGATCATGGGCCACCCCGCAGCCGGCATTGCCTGGCTCGTCAACAAATTGCACGCTGTCGGAACGGGGCTGAGGAAGGGCGAGATCGTGCTCGCCGGCTCCTTTACCCGGCCGGTCGACATCGCAGCCGGCGACGTCGTCCAGGCCGATTACGGTCCGCTCGGCGCCATCGGCGTCTCGTTCAGTTGAGGTTCGCCATGGAACTCCCGCCCAATCTCTTCAAGCGCGCCCTGAATGAGGGCCGCTCGCAGATCGGCCTATGGTGCAGCCTGCCGGGCAGCTATACGGCCGAGGCGGTCGCGGGTTCCGGCTTCGATTGGCTCCTGCTCGACACCGAACATTCACCAGGCGATCCGCTGACCGTGCTGGCGCAGCTCCAGGCGGTCGCGCCCTATCCGGTCTCGGCAGTGGTGCGGCCAGCCAGCAACGACGCCGTGCTGATCAAGCGATTGCTCGATTTCGGCGCGCAGACCCTGCTGATCCCCTATGTCCAGAACGCTGGGGAGGCGCGGGCTGCGGTCTCGGCGATGCGCTATCCGCCCGAGGGCATCAGGGGCGTCTCGGGCGTGACGCGGGCAACCCGCTTCGGCCGCGTCGCGGATTATGGCCGGCGCGCCCATGAGGAGCTCTGCCTGCTCGTGCAGATCGAGACCGGCGAGGCGCTCGACCAATTGGAGGCGATCGCCTCGGTCGATGGCGTCGACGGCGTCTTCATCGGCCCGGCCGATCTGGCGGCGAGCCTCGGCCATGTCGGCCAGCCCGGCCATCCGGAGGTCAAGGCGCTGATCGAGACGGCGATCGGCCGCATCAGGGCCTGCGGCAAGCCGGCCGGCATCCTGACGCCCGACAACGCCTTCGCCGCACGCTGCATCGAGCTCGGCACCACCTTCACGGCCGTGGGCGTCGATGCGGCCATGCTGGTCCGCGCGAGCGAAGCGCTCTGCGAGCAGTTCAAGGGCCCGCGCAGCTGAAGCGGGATCGCTTCAGCCCTGGTCAAGCGCCCGTCGCGCGTGAGCGGCGGCGATATAACGTCCCACCATGTCGGAAAAAGCATCCGCCTTCATCTCGCGGATACCGAGAGCATCGAGTTCGATCATGCGTCTTTTGCGGTTTACCTTGTTGTAAAAGGAAAACCGTGTCCGGTCGGGGAGCGGCGCACCATCGGCCAGAAAGAGCTGTAACGCGAGACGATGCGCGACATGGACCTGGTATCCGACAACAGCGTCCCATCGCACAGGCTGCGCCAGCCAATGCGAGCGCAGCGTCTCCGGCGTAAGGACCATGAGGGGGTGGCTTACCCGGTGACGCACAAAGACGAACAAGCCAAGGCAAAAGACGATACCAGCTCCAAGGATGGCAGCCACTGTCGCCTTGGTGGTCTCGTCATCGCCGAATCCCATCTGGATGGGGAAAAGATAGGTGCAGGCGATGAAGGCGCCGAAGAGCACCGCGATCAGCATCATCGCCGGGGCGGCTATCGGACGGATATTCTCGAAGAGGACGATCTCCTTATCGGCAACACCTGCCACCGCGATCTGTAATTCCTGCCTATATTCGACTTGCGCCTTATCGGCGTTCACCAGGAAATCACTGGACAGATCGCGGCAGAATGCGTCCCAGTCGGCAAAAGCGCGGGCGCCGAAAGACGATGTGTCAGCACCTCGCCGGCGTGTCGCATGCGCCAGCAGCTTTTCATCGACCGGCACGCCAAGCGCCTGAATGCGCTGGGTCGTCGGCGGGTGGCTGTCGGTCGGATGCGGTTGCCTGTCCTCCAGATGCTCGTCGGGGTTTTGAAAACCCTGCTTGGCCGTCAGCGCCGCAACGGCCGCCACCAGATTCGAGCCGAACTGGCGGTCGCCTCGAAAGGCGGCCTCGAGAATGACCTCTATATTTGAATCGGCAATGTGGCTGCGTATGAGTGCGGAAGCGGCTGCATCTGGCCCGCTGGCAAGGCTGCCGCGGCGATCGGCTTCGAATTCCCGTATCCGGCTCCAATGCGCCACTGCCGTATCGAAGCGCGACAAGGCGTGATAGCCGAGGCGAAGACCGGCGCCAATGCCGAAATCGCCATTGAGATCAGCCTGATAGAGGGCTCCGAGCGAACGTTGCAGGCTGGAATAGATGGGCACGAAGCGTTGCGAATAGCGTGTGTCCTCCCCGACAAAGTGGGCGAGTTCATGTCCGACGATTGCGGCGATCTCCGCCGTGTCCAGGAGTTCGAGGAACGGGGCCGGCATATGCAGCGTTCGGCCTTCGACAAGCTGGTCTCCAGGGAGAAGGCGCACGCGGCTCTCCGTCACGTAGAAGCCGCGGGTGAGACCGACCACGATGGTGTCGGGCGGCCCGGCCTGCATGCGCGAGGCGAGATGACGCACGAAGCTCCACAAGGCTGGCGCATCCTGCTCCGTCGCTATGCGTGCCCGCTCGACGATCGGTTCGGGTTCGACGAGCGCGAAGACACGGCGCAGCCCGCGAACCGCGGTGACCGCGCAATACAGGCCGATCCCGGCGAGGAGGATACCTGCAAGGCCAAGCTTGATAGCATCGCCGGAAAGATCGCCCCAGAATGGCAGGCTTATGGTTTCGAACAGCGTGGCGCCCACGCCAGCAAAGCCAAGGCCCAGCATCACCGCAGCCAGCAGGAACGGCAACAATAGCCGGAGGCGCATAAAGCTTCGTACAAGTTGGTCACGAGAGCGGCGAGCACGCCGTCCTGCGAGGTTGGATGCCAGAATGCCAACGGCCCCGCCTAAAAAAGCCAGGATGCCTCCCGCAATCGTCAAATAGGCAAAGGGATGCCGAAGCGCTGATACCGTTTGAAGAAAGCCGTTCTTGCCAGCAGCCTTCTCTACCATGGCAAGCGCCATGGAGGCCGGATAAGACCGCCCGCCTACAAAACGTATCATCGCATTGGGTGTCTCCGCTGCGATAGGCCGAAGTTCGGCGATCGTCCGCGCCATATTCTCGCTGGCGACGCCGACCGACTGGCGGGCCTGACCAGACCTTTCGAGCTGCCATACGCCAAGGGCAGCGAGGGCCAATGGCAGGACGATTAGCCAGAACGTCATCGCGACGACCGGTGGCACACCGCGCCTCCGACCGGCTCCATTTACCTGTGTTGCATCTGTCATCGAACTTGCAGACCCGTTTCAAAACCAAAATGGAAAGCATGCGCCGGCACAGCTCTGTTCATGCCCGTCCATCAACGCATATCGATGGGCGAGGACAAATGACAAAGCAGGACAAAGCTGAGCTGCCCGTTTAGGTGGCCCGGTTACAATCTAACGCCGTGGGCTTGGCGGCGACAGTCGAGCTGGCGGGCGGAGCGGTTTTGCGCGAACGCAAGGGCCGCACGCTACCTTTCGTGTTCAAGTCAGAGGGGGCCTCGCTGCCGACCATCGGCCAACGCGTGCATTCCCCGCTACGGTTCACGCTGATGCAGCGCTGCATACATGGCAGAAAGCTTCTTCTCCCGCCTGCGCCGCACTGAGATCGGCACGCATCACCATATGGCCGGTCCGTACCTCAACGCCTATTCGTCAAAGATGGCGTGGCGTGAGGATCATCGCCGGGCGAGCAATGGTGAGCAGTATTTGATGGTCACCAGCGCGGCTCCTGCGCACCTCGCTAGCCGGATTTGGAAAGGCTACTGGCAGTGCTCCGCGTAACCTTGTATCGTCAGTCTGAGAATGTTGGCGTTTGTATTTTATGGCCATTGAGCTTTCGCATTTAACGCAACTTATTCTTGGGCAGAGAACCGTCCTTACGGTTGGAGATTTGCCACGCCCTGTTGCTAATTACCTTAAAGCCCATCCAGGTATTGTATATTTGAGGCACGCAGAATTGAAGCACATCCTAGGAGATCATAAATTTATTACTCCTTTTGACGTGATGCACTTGACCTTCGCTGTAGAGAAGGGCCGCTATTTTGCTGATCCCAAGCGACCAAACGCAGTAACCTGTATCTACCACAATCCAGACAACCAACTTTTTTACGCTGTGGGGATAAAGACCGCTTCTAACGGCTCCGAAACTTGGATCGCTACATTTCATCGAGCGAAGGATCGCTTTGTTAGCTCTCGCGAACGCAAGTGGCAGCACATCTGCGGTCCGCGAAAATAAAGGCGGCTCCCTTGGGCAAAGGGAGCCGCCATTTCCACGCGCGGTGGGGCCTGCCGGGAACCCCACAAAGCACACATGTCCGCCCGAGACATGGCTACGGCTGGCAGAATTTCACCGTGTTACGTGCGCAGCGATCGTCACTAAGCATAGGCTAGCGAATCAGAATATAACTCATTGTGATTCCTGCGAGAATCCCCATGAACACACATTTTTTCAACAGGGTTATCAAGCGGGTAAGAATACACAACACGTTGCGATGAATCGCCTTTTCGGCTTTTCCACAGGCCATTCCATCGTTTTGCGGCCAGCCCGCGGAACGTTCCCTTTGCATTTGCGCCCGACGTAACCATACTCATGTGCCGCATCTGATGCAGCCTTTTGCCGCGCTTAGCTGCCGCTCCACGGGCGCACTCTGTCTCGCTTACCCTCTGAGGTAATCAGCCCTCGCTTTAGCTGCATGCTCAACGCCTACACCACGCGATGTGCGACGGCGCTGCGCAATACCTTGTCGCCTTAATCCATCCCCTTCGCGCGGATCACGCGCACGGCAAGCTCCCGCGGTCCAGGGGCGCTTCCTCGGCCAGCGCAGCTGGCATAGCTTCCCAAGCTCACGAGGCCGGAACAGCCTTCCTAGCTCCATATAGACGGGGAACTGGAGTTATCCCCAACCTCGAACAACCGGATCGTCGCGTTCGAGTGCGACAGGTCACGGCGCGCATCCACCAGCTTGTCTTCATACGCCTTGATCGCCTCTAGGATGGTGTCGCGGCGGTGGTTGAGGGTGAGGATAACGTTTGGCTCGCTCATCAGAAAACACTACCTGCGCCTCCCTGAACTTCGATGCCGTCACGGAACTCTCCTCGTCCCGATCGCTGGATCGGAACTGGAAAATTCCAGTTCCGATCGGCCGAAACGAGCACGTCAGGTTTGGTTTACCGGTCTCGTGTTCCGGCTTTCGCGTCTCGCTTGATGGTTTTCAGGCCAGCCCCGACAACGCAGCTCAGGTATCGACCGTCGCGTTCAGGGCGTTGCTCTGGATGAACTCGCGGCGCGGCTCCACGACATCGCCCATCAGTTTGACGAAGAGATCGTCGGCCTCGTCGTTCTGGTCATTCTTGACGCGCAGCAGCGAGCGGGCTTCGCGGTCGAGCGTGGTTTCCCAGAGCTGTTCCGGGTTCATCTCGCCGAGACCTTTGTAGCGCTGCAGCGAGACGCCCTTCTTGCCGATGGCCGTGACGGCGTCGAACAGGTCTGTCGGACCGTTGACGGCATGGTCGTCGCCCTTGCGGCTGAGCAGGCCTGGCTTGGCATAGGCCTCCTGCAGCGAGTCGCTCGACGCATCGAGCTTGCGTGCCTCGGCACTGGCGAGCAGGCCGGCATCGATCACTGCGACCTGCTTCACGCCGCGCACCATCCGAGAGAACAGGAAGCCGCCATCGGCGACCTTGCCTTCCCAGCCGCGCTCAAGATCGTCGGAGATCGCATCGAGGCGCACTGCCACGGCGGCCGCCTTCTCGTTGGCCTGCGCTTCGCTGTCCTCGGAGAAGGGATGAAGCGCACCGGCGATCGCCATCTGCTCGACGACGCGGCGGTCATAGCGCGAATGCAATTGCCCAAGGGTGAAGCGGATGCCGCGCGCCTCCTCGATCAGGCCGCGCAGATCGGTGCCGGCCCGCTCGGCGCTGTCGCTGGTCTTGAAGACCGCGCCGTCGAGCGCGGTTTCGACGAGGTAATCCTCGAGCGCGCGCTCGTCCTTGAGATAGGTCTGCGATTTGCCGCGCGCCGCCTTGTAGAGCGGCGGCTGGGCAATGAAGAGATGCCCACGCTCGATCACCTCCGGCATCTGCCGGTAGAAGAAGGTCAGGAGCAGGGTGCGAATGTGGGAGCCGTCCACGTCCGCGTCGGTCATGATGATGATCTTGTGGTAGCGCAGCTTCTCGATATTGAACTCTTCGCGGATGCCGGCACCGAGCGCGATGATCAGCGTGCCGACCTGCTCGGAGGAGAGCATCTTGTCGACGCGCGCCCGCTCGACATTGAGGATCTTGCCGCGCAGGGGCAGCACAGCCTGGTATTCGCGGGCGCGGCCCTGCTTGGCCGAACCGCCGGCCGAGTCACCCTCGACGATGAAGAGTTCCGACTTGGCTGGATCGCGTTCCTGGCAGTCGGCGAGCTTGCCCGGGAGCGAGGCGATGTCGAGCGCGCCCTTGCGGCGGGTGAGGTCGCGCGCCTTGCGGGCGGCCTCGCGTGCGGCAGCGGCTTCGGCGACCTTGCCGACGATCAGCTTGGCCTCGGGCGGGTGCTCTTCGAGCCAGGTCGAGAGCGCCTGGTTGACGACGTTCTCGACGACGGGGCGCACCTCCGAGGAGACCAGCTTGTCCTTGGTCTGCGAGGAGAATTTCGGGTCGGGGACCTTGACCGAGACGATCGCGGTCAGGCCCTCGCGGCAATCATCGCCGGTGAGCGCGACCTTCTCCTTCTTCAGGATGCCCGAGGTCTCGGCATAGCCGGTGATCTGGCGCGTCAGCGCGGCGCGGAAGCCGGCAAGATGGGTGCCACCGTCACGCTGCGGGATGTTGTTGGTGAAGCAGAGCACGTTCTCGTGGTAGCTGTCGTTCCACCACAGCGCGACATCGACGGTGATGCCGTCCTTTTCGGCCGAGAGCATCACCGGCTTGGGGATGATCGCGGTCTTGGCGCGGTCGAGATAGCGCACGAAGGCCTCGACGCCGCCCTCATACATCAACTCCTCGCGCACCACCTCGGCATGGCGGGCGTCGGTCAGGACGATGCGGACGCCCGAATTCAGGAAGGCGAGCTCGCGCAGGCGATGTTCGAGCGTCTTGTAGTCGAACTCGATCATGGTGAAGGTTTCTTGGGACGGGGTGAAGGTCACCTCCGTCCCGCGCTTGTCGCCGGCCGGCCCCACGACCGCGAGCGGCGCCACCGCATCGCCATGGTGGAACTCCATGAAATGCTCCTGGCCACCGCGCCAGATGCGCAGCTTCAGCGAGACCGAGAGCGCGTTCACCACGGAGACGCCGACGCCGTGCAGGCCGCCCGAGACCTTGTAGGAGTTCTGGTCGAACTTACCGCCGGCATGGAGCTGGGTCATGATGACCTCGGCCGCCGAGATGCCTTCCTCGCTGTGGATATTGGTCGGGATACCGCGGCCATTGTCGGTGACGGTGACCGAACCCTCGGCGTTCAGCGTGACGGTGACGAGGTCGGCATGGCCGGCCAGCGCCTCGTCGATCGCGTTGTCGACCACCTCATAGACCATGTGATGCAGGCCCGAGCCGTCATCGGTGTCGCCGATATACATGCCGGGGCGCTTGCGCACCGCATCCAAGCCTTTGAGAACCTTGATAGAATCGGCGCCATAGGCGGCATCTTCAAGGTCGCGGGCAGCATCGCTCATGTCGTGGTCCTTCGGCGGAGGCGCGGGCATCCGCGATCGTCTTGATTCGTATGGCTGAATATAGGGGGTAATGACGGCTTTTTCACGCGTGTACGCGTGCGTGCGCGAGTCCGGACCGGACCGGAGTGAAACTTAACACTTGTGTTGACTTCAACATTAATGTGGAATGTGATAATTCACATCGAGATGCACGAGTTCAGATGAACGCTCAGGAGTTGAAGAAGTGGCTTGCGGCCAGGGGCTGCACTTTCGAAGCCAAGAAGGGCGGATCAGGCCATCTCGTGGTGCGCCGTGGTGCGCTGAAATCCGAAATTCCGATGCATGGGGCGCGTAAGGAACTCGGCACGGGTCTCGTTAACGCGATCAAGAAACAACTGGGACTGAAGTGATGCTGGCTTATCATGTCGAACTGACGCCGGACGACAACGAGACGCTGCTTGTCCTTTGCCCGTCCCTGCCCATGGTCGCAAGCTTCGGGGCGACCCGCGAGGAGGCGCTTCTTCATGCTAGGGACGCCATTGAAACCGCACTCGCGAGCATGATCGCGGACGGGGAGATCATTCCGCTGGCCGATACAGCGGGAACGCTCGTGCGCTTGCCCATGCTGACGACGCTCAAGGTCGAACTCTACCGCGCCTTGCGCGAATCCGGGATGACGCGCGCTGACTTGACCCGGCGTCTCGGCTGGAAGCGCGAATCCGTCGACCGGCTGTTCAGGCTCGATCACGCCTCGCGTCTGGAACAGATCGAGGCGGCGATGGCTGCCGTCGGTAAGGCCTTCGACGTCGAAGTTCTCGCAGCCGCCTGACGTCCTATCCGTCAAACCCCGCGATCGCCTCCAGGAAGGCCTCGCCATATTGCGTGAGCTTGCGCTCGCCGACGCCTTCGATCGCGCGCATCGCCTCCAGCCCCAGCGGCCGCTCGCGCGCCATCGCGATCAGGGTGCGGTCGGTGAAGATGATGTAGGCCGCGACGCCCTCCTCGCGGGCGATCGACAGGCGCAGCTGCCTGAGATGTTCGAACAGCCCGGCCGTGCCCTCGTCGAGCCCGTCGGCGCGGGCCGCCTCGCGCCCGGCGCGACGCGTACGGCGATCGGCATGGAGATCGGCCCGAAGCGCGATCGCCTCGCGGCCGAACAGGATATCTTCGCCCTTCGGGGTCAGGCAGAAGCCGCCATGCTCGACGCTGGCCTCGGCCAGGGCGCCGGCGGCGAAGAGTTTTCGCGTCAACGCGGTCCAGGCGCTCTTGGACTTATCCTGGCCGACGCCGAAGGTCTTCAGCCCGTCATGGTTCTGGCGGCGGATAGTCTCGGACATGGTGCCGGTCAGGATGTCGGCGAGATGGCCCGCGCCGAAGCGCTGGCCCGAGCGCGCCACCGCCGAGAGCAGCTTTCGCGCATCGAGCGTAGCATCGGTCAATTCGGCCTCGCCGCCGCAGAGATCGCAGCGGATCGGCGCGTTGCCATGCCGGCAGGTCTGCGTCTCCTCGCCGAAATAGGCGAGCAGCGCGCTCCTGCGACAAAGCGCGGATTCGCACAGGTCGATCATGGCGTTCAGGCGCTTGTGCTCGATCCGGCGGCGCTCGTCCTCGACCGCCTTCTCGTCGATCTGGCGGCGGCGCAGCGCCATGTCCTCGATGCCGTAGAGGGTCAGCGTGTCGGCCGGCAGGCCATCGCGGCCGGCGCGGCCGATCTCCTGGTAATAGCTCTCGATCGAGCCCGGCATGTCGGCATGGACGACGAAGCGGACATCGGGTTTGTTGATGCCCATGCCGAAGGCGATGGTGGCGCAGACGACGACGCCGTCCTCCTGCAGGAAGATGTCCTGATTGCGGTTGCGCAGACCCTGCTCCATGCCGGCATGATAGGGCAGCGCATTGTAGCCCTTCTCGCGCAGACCCTCGCTCAAACGCTCGGTACGGCCGCGCGAGGAGCAGTAGACGATGCCGCTGCCGCCGCGATGGCGCGTCAGGAACTCGGCGATCTGGCGCTTGGGCTGGTCCTTGGGCGCGAAGGCGAGCTTCAGATTCGGGCGGTCGAAGGAGTGGACGACGCTGTGCGGCGGCTTGGGGAAGAGCTGCTGGGCGATG
>NZ_CP017147.1:600000-887500 GCF_001741865.1 Bosea vaviloviae | reverse complement strand
CGACCGTCGCACTGCTCTGCGGCGTCTCGATGATGCTGATGTCGGGTGCGTGCTCGGAAAAGAAGGCGCGGACGGAAGCGAGGCTCATCCCATCATCCTACCGAACATCCAGGCGATGACCAGCGCCGCCAGCGCCGGCACGCCGAAGACGACGAGCCCGATCGGCAATTCCTCCATCACGCTGTAGCCGGCACGGCTGACGCCGATCCAGAGATTGACCAGCGCAGCGACGAGCCAGAGCGGGATGAACAGCTTGACCGCAAACGCGATCGGATTGCCCCCGGCGATGCCGAGCCGCGGCGCCAGGACAAGCAGGACGCCGAGCAAGGCGAAGCCGCCGGCAATGACCTTGATGGTGTGCATGGGCTCAGGCCTCCTTCGGTCGCAGGGACAGGGCTTCCCAGGCTGCGACGAGCACGAGAATGGCTGTTGCCGCGAGGCTGAAGGCCAGCGGCGGCAGAACGCCCGGGAACAGCGTCAGCAAAGCCAGCAGGCCGAGCCCGACCATATGCGAGAGCGGATACCAGCCGGCCGTGACCTTCTTGAACAGCAGATTGCCGAGCAGGTAGAGGCCGGGCCCGCCAATGACGGCAATAGTGACCTTCGCCTCGGTGTGCCCGCCGGGATGGGCCAGCACGAACTCGTCGCCGACGGCGACCAGGATGATGCCGGCGACCAGCAGCAGATGGATATAGGTGTACGCGATGCGGGCGATTGCCCCGGGGTCGTGGGAATGGGCGATCCGCTCGCTGCCGCGCTCGGCGCCGATATGGAAATAGATCCACCACATCGCGATCGAGCTCAGAAATGCGTTGGCGAAGGCCAGCATATTGGCCGGGGTGGCGGCGAGCTTCGCCGCGGTCGCGCCGGTCACCAGGATGGATTCCCCGAGCGCGATGATGATGAACAGCGCACAGCGCTCGGCCAGATGGGCCCCCTCGACATTCCAGTCGCTGGTCGTCGAACGGCCGAGGCCGGGAACGCGGAAGCCGAGCGCGGGACCGGCATACTCGATGGCCAGCGCCAGCGCCCAGAGCCCGAAGCGCATCTCGCCATGCGCCAGTCCCCCAGTGATCCAGAACAGCCCGGACAGGCCGAGCCAGAGCGTGATGCGCTGAAAATTGCGGAAATTCGCCGGGCTATGGGCTCTCAGGCTCAGCATGGTGAAAATGCTGCGCCCGAGCTGCATTGCCACATAGGCGCAGGCGAAGATCAGGCCGCGCCCCTCGAAGGCTTCCGGCAGGGAGGTCGAGAGAACCAGGCCGGCGAACATCAATGCGAACAGCATCAACCGCACCGGCGTCGTCTCGGGGTCGAGCCAGTTGGTCGCCCAGCTCGTATAGACCCAGACCCACCAGACCGCGCCGAGCAGCAGCACCGCCTGGGCGAGGCCGAGCGGCGAAAAATGCTCCAGCAGCGTGTGCGAGATCTGAGTGATCGCGAAGACGAAGACGAGATCGAAGAACAGCTCGACGAACGAGACCTTGTTGTGCTGATGCGCGACGCGTTCGCGCAGCAGCGTCCGTCCTCCATGGTCCTGCGTCATGCCGCCCTCATCCCCTTGCAGGGAGAGTAGTGCCCTGTCGGGAGCGGCGTCGAGCCCCTCGTCAAGAACGCGCCGTCATCCTGGGCGACCCCGGCCACAGCACGTCATGGTCGGGCTTGCCCCGACCATCTCGTAAACCAGAGCGCTCTGGTCATGAGATTCTCAGGGCACAAGCCCGAGAATGACGCTCTCCGATGGATCCCGGATCAGCGCCGCGGAGCCTGTCCTTGGGCCGGCCGAAGGCCGGACCCGAGGGCGGCTTGTCCGGGATGACGACGTGGGCTTGCTGAGAGCTGATGCTGCCTCAGTGCCGGAAGTGGCGGTGTCCGGTGAAGACCATGGCGAGGCCGGCCTCGTCGGCGGCCTTGATGACCTCGTCATCGCGCAGCGAGCCGCCGGGCTGGATCACCGCCGTCGCGCCGGCCTCGGCCGCCGCCAGCAGGCCGTCGGCGAAGGGGAAGAAGGCGTCCGAGGCGACGACAGAGCCCTTGGCCAGGCTCTCGGTCGAACCCAATGCCTTGGCGGCCTCGCCGGCCTTCCAGGCCGCGATGCGCGAGGAATCGACCCGGCTCATCTGGCCGGCGCCGATGCCGACGGTCGCGCCGTCCTTGACGTAGACGATGGCGTTCGACTTGACATGCTTGGCGACGCGAAAGGCGAAGCGCAGATCGGCAAGTTCGGCCTCACTCGGCTGGCGCTTGGTGACGACCTTGAGCTCCATGTCGTCGACGACGGCGTTGTCGCGAGCCTGGGCGAGGAAGCCGCCCGAGACGGTACGCAGGGACAGGCCGCTGGCCCGTGGGTTCGACAAGCCGCCGGTCACCAGCAAGCGCAGATTCTTCTTCCCGGCGATGACCGCGATCGCCTCCTCATCGGCGTCGGGCGCGATGATCACTTCGGTGAGGATCTTGACGATCTCGCGGGCGGTCGCCCCGTCCAGCTTGCGATTGAAGGCGATGATCCCGCCAAAGGCCGAGACGGGGTCGCAGGCCAGAGCGCGGGCATAGGCCTCACCGAGCGTGGTGCCGGTCGCGACGCCGCAAGGGTTGGCGTGCTTGATGATGGCGCAGGCAGCCGAGATCGTCGGGTCGAATTCCGAGACGCATTCGAAGGCGGCGTCGGTGTCGTTGATGTTGTTGTAGGAGAGCTGCTTGCCCTGGAGTTGGCGTGCGGTCGCGACGCCGGGACGTTGGTCGGGGGTGCGATAGAACGCCGCCCATTGATGCGGGTTCTCGCCATAGCGCATCGTCTCGGCGAGCGCGCCGCCGAGCGCGCGATAGGCCGGCGCCGTGTCGCCGAGCTCATTGGCGAACCAGTTCGAGATCGCCGCATCATAGGCGCCGGTGCGGGCATAGGCCTTCTGGGCGAGCTTGCGGCGCAGCGTCAGCGTGGTCGCGCCCTTATGCGCCTCGAGATCGCTCAGCACGGCGGCGTAATCGGCCGGCTCGACCACGACGGCAACGTCGTTGTGGTTCTTGGCGGCGGCGCGGATCATCGCCGGCCCACCGATATCGATGTTCTCGATGCAGTCGTCATAAGGCTTACCGGCCGCGACCGTCGCCTCGAAGGGATAGAGATTGACGACGAGCAGGTCGATCGGCGCGATGCCGTGGCCGAGCATCGAGGCCTGGTGCTCGGGATGGGAGCGAATGGCGAGCAGGCCGCCATGCACCTTCGGGTGCAGCGTCTTGACGCGCCCGTCCATCATCTCGGGAAAGCCGGTCAGGTCCGAGACATCGGTCACGGGCAGGCCGGCTTCGGCGATCGCCTTGGCGGTGCCGCCGGTCGAGACCAGGGCGATCCCGAGGCGGTTCAGGGCGCGGGCGAAATCGATCAACCCGCTTTTGTCGGAGACGGAAAGGAGGGCGCGTTCGACGCGGCGAAGCTCTGTCGGCATCTGGGTTAAGTCCGGTGCTGGCTTAAAAACTGTTGCGCGCGAGCTATCATGCTGCAGCGCGCAAAGCAAAGTTCGTCGCTGTGAAAGCTCAGGCCTCGGCCGGCGGGGCGAGCGGCAATTCGACCGGAGCCGGCTCGCTGCGGAGGCGCGCGCTGCGCGGCGGGGCGGCGCTGACGCGGCTGAAACGCCAGATGATCTGCGGCGTCGCCACGGCGTCGAAATCGATGCAGAGCTGCTCGCTGCGGCGCCCGCCATCGGCCGAGGCGAGGAAGATGCTCTCCTCGATCGTCACGCGCAGGCCGCCGGCGTCGAAGGCCCAGACCTCGCCGGAGGGCAGCGCCAGCAGCGCGCCCTCACCCTCGCGGATCAGGCTCGGCTTGACGCCGGGGTGGAGATGGAAGCGCGCCACCGCCGGCAGCGTGTCGCGCTCGGTGGACAAGGCGATCTCGTCCTCGCCCACGAGCGATGCGCCGTCCTTGGCGAGCATCAATCGGCGCGTATGCACGGCGCCCAGGCTGCGGCGATAGCCGTCATGGCTTGCGACCCATTCCGGGCCGGCTTGCGTGTCCTGGCGCGCGACCCGCACATCCTGCGGGCCGGCGATGATCCGCCGTTCGCCGAGCACCAACCCGAAGGTCGCGCTGGAGCGCTCGTCGAGCGTGAGCGTCGAATGCGCCGCGGTGCTGCGCATGGCAAGGCGCAATTCCGGCGGACCGAAGCGGCTCGTGCCGCAATTGACGACGATGCGCTGGCCGGCGCTGGAGAACTCGAAGGCGAGACAGCCGGCATGCGCCTCGATCGACTGCGCGCCGCGTGGCGCCGCACCGGCATCGACCACGACGATGCTGCGGTCTCCCGACAGCCGGCTGTAGCCGGAATAGGCCGCCTGCTCGATCGGCCGGGCGCGGGCGTCGTCATAGGCGGCAAGCGTCGCCATCAGATCGGGCGGCGTCGTGCCCATGCCGTTGAACAAGGCGAGCGCGCCGTCGCCATGCCGGAACAGTCTGAGATGCGGCATCATCCGCTCGATCGCCATCAGCACGCCGCGCGGCGGCTCCAGCCCGCGCGCCGCGAAGGTCTCGCGTAGCGGCAGGAGATCGAGCAGAAGCTCGATCAATTGCCGGGGATTGCGGCTGAGATGCCCGCCATCGGGCAGAATCTGGTGATCGAGTTCGTCGGAGAGCGCCAGATCATAGCGCCGGCGGCGCGCATCCTGCCCATCCAGGCAAATCGTGGCGAAGGAGACCGCGGTCAGGCATTGCAGCCTGGCCACCCCATCGACCGCGCCGGCCAGGGCCAAAGTCAGCTGGTCGGTCAGGCGCGAGATATGGCGCAGGAAGCGCTCATAGAAGGCGTGGTCGGCGCCCTCAAGCAGCAGCGGCGAATGCGACAGGAAGGAGATCAGTCGCCTCGCGGCGACATGGGGGCGGCGCGAGACCTCGTTACGGTCGCGCTTCCTGGCAATGAAATCCTCGACCAGAGCGCGCGCATTGGCGCGTGCAATCGCGGTGTCGGCGGAGCGCATATGGCGCAGCCAGCCGAAGCCATGCAGCGTCTCGGCCCAGGCATCGCTCGGCGGTGCGCTATCGAAGGGCGATTCGCCATGGGTGCGCAAGGTGCGGCCGGCGAAGGCGTAATAGCCGGAATAGATGTCGCCTGCCGTCGTCGGGTCGGCGGTGCGCAAATCATGCGGCGCAAATAAAAGCCGTGTCGCGGGGGCTCTGCCGAACGGCCAAGCCTTGCGCGCCGCGCCGACGAGGTGGCCACGGGTCCGCCGCGCCGCCCGTCCGATCGCAGCCCGGGCAAGTCCTCGTCGCTCAGACCAGCCGCTCAATGCCCACGCACGCCCCGTCCCCGCGCATGGCGTCCCACCATGCGAATCTCGGCTTCGTCATAGAGCATGATGCCGAAAAGGGGAAACCGGTCTTCGGCCGGCATCATGCTCTAAGCTTTTGATAAGAGGCGGATTCAGGCAACAAACAGAATCGCTTGGCGTATCTATTCGTTGTGATCCGGCTCTCGCCTGATCAGGCGGCATGCGTAAAATCCCGCCCATCCCGACAAACGGGGACCGTCATGTTTCAGCTGGTGCGGCAGGGTCCGCAGATCGCCATGGCGGTCGATCGCACCTTCCACACCGCCGATCTCGTCGGCGGTGATGGGCGAGCGCTCGAAATCAGGATTCTCCGCCAGGAAAACCTCGATCTGCTGTTCGCCCTCCTGCGGTTCGAGCGAGCAGGTGCAGTAGATCAGGCGTCCGCCGGGCTTGGTCAGGCGCGCGGCGGCTTCCAGCAGGCGCGCCTGCAGGGCGGCGAGCTTGTCGCGGTCTTCCGGCGTCTTGGTCCAGGCGACGTCGGGATGGCGGCGGATCGTGCCGGTGGCGCTGCAAGGCGCATCGAGCAGAACGGCGTCGAAGGGCTCCGCCTGCCAGAGCGCCGCGTCCTTGGTGACGATCTCGGCGCAGAGTCCGAGCCGCTCCAGATTGGCCCTGAGGCGGCGCAGGCGTGGCCCCGAACGATCGACGGCGGTGACATGGGCGCCCGCCGCGGCGATCTGGGCGGTCTTGCCGCCAGGTGCGGCGCAGAGATCGGCGATGCGCTCACCGGGCTTGGGCGCCAGCAGGCGAACAGGCAGGGCGGCTGCGGCGTCCTGCACCCACCAGGCGCCCTCATCGAAGCCGGGCAGGCCGGTGATGCTCTGGCGTTCGCGCAGACGGACCGAGCCGGTCGGCAGCAGGAGCCCGTCGAGCTTCCCGGCCCAGCCGGTCGCGTCGTCCTTGACGCTGATGTCGAGCGGCGGCTCGTCGCGATGGCTGGCGGCGATGGCGGCGGCGGTCTCTTCGCCATAGCTCTCGATCCAGCTCTCGGCGAGCCATTCCGGCGTGTCGAGGAAGGGGTCGAGCGCCTCGCTGAGGATCGCGTCGCGTTCGCGGGCGAGCCGGCGCAGCAGAGCGTTGCCGAGCGAGACATAGCGCGAGGAGCGCGCATCCTCATGGAGATGGCGGATGGCGAGATCGACGGCGGCATGGTCGGGCACGTCGAGGAAGAGAATCTGGGCTGCCGCGGCGACGAGGATCGGCTCGAAGGGGCCCGAATTGCGCGGGCTGCCGCGTTCGAGCCTGGCATTGATCGCATGCTGGATCGTGCCGAGGCGGCGGAAGGCGGTGATCGCGATGGCGCGCGCCAGCGCGGCGTCGGCGGCATCGAGCCCGAATTCCGGCGCGAGCCGCTCATAGGTCTCGTCCAGCGCGAGCCGGGCCTTGAGCACCTCGTCGATCAGCGTCGCGGCAAGGCGGCGCGCCGGCAGGCCCGGCACGGGCTCGCTTGTCTGCGCCGTGGTCTCGTTCAGTTCCGGGCTCAGATCTGCTTGCTTGATCATGTCAGCCCCAGGGACCGGGTGTGCGGTCGCTGTTCCAGGGGCTCTGGCTGGCCTGGCCGGTGAAGCCGCCGGCGCGGCCGAGGCCCATTGTGCCAACGCCCATGGCACGGGCCTGCTCCATCAGTGCGGCAATGCGACTGCCGGTGTCGGGGTGGGTCGAAAACAGGGAATCCATGCCGCGTCCGCTCAGGGGATTGATGATGAACATGTGCGCCGTAGCAGGCTTCGCCTCCGCCGTCTCGTTGGGAATATGCGCGACGCCGCCCGCGATCTTGGCCAGAGCGTCGGCCAGCCTGGCCGGATTGCCGGCGATTTCGCCGCCGAGCCGGTCGGCCTCGTATTCGCGCGAGCGCGAGATCGCCATCTGGATCACCATGGCGGCCAGCGGCGCGAGCACCGAAATCAGGATCTGGACGATGAGCCCGGGGCGGTTCTCGCGCGAGCCGAAGAACATGCCGAAGGTGGTGAGCGAGGAGATCGCGCCGGCCATGGTCGCGGTGATCGTCATGGTCAGCGTGTCGTGGTTCTTGATGTGGGCGAGCTCATGCGCCATCACGCCGGCCAGCTCCTCATAGGTCAGCGTGCGCAGGATGCCGGTCGTCGCGGCGACGGCGGCGTTCTGCGGATTGCGGCCGGTGGCGAAGGCGTTGGGCTGGTCCTCCTGGATCAGATAGACGCGCGGCATCGGCATGTTGGCGCGGGCGGCGAGGTCGCGGACCATGCCATACAGCTCGGGTGCGCTCGCTTCATCGACTTCCTGCGCATTATGGGCGGCGAGCGCCAGCCTGTCGGAATTCCAGTAGCTGAAGAGATTGGTCGCAGCCGCGATGGCGAGCGCCACCAGCATGCCGCCCGGGCCGCCCAGCAGATAGCCGACCACGGCGAAGAGCGCGGTGAGGCCAGCCATCAGCATGAAGGTGCGGACGTAGTTCATCATGGCTCCCTTGCGGATCATGCGGGCCAGAGGCGCTGCGCCCCTCCCGCGATGCGGATTCCTGCCTTATGTGGTGAAGTGGATGCCGATCCTGCAAGAGATGATGCCGCCAATGACCGAAAAGCCCGTCGACCAGCTCCCCGCCACCGCGCAGGAAGCCACGCCTGCCAAGCCGCTTTCGCCGGCGGCGCAGCGCGCCCTTGCGGAGGCGCAGGCGCGGCGCGCCGAGATCGACGCCCACGCGACTGAGGTCGCCCGGGACAAGGAGATCAATGGCCGCGGCGGCCTGGAGCCGGCGCGCTACAATGATTGGGAGGTGAAGGGGATCGCGAGCGATTTCTGAGGATGCGCCAGAACGCACTCTCGATGACGCGTAGTTGCCAATTCGCGCCGCTGCGGCCAAAGACGACGTCCATATGTCACGGATTTCTCGGATGAACAGCGACGACAAGCGTCTCGCCGCGTTGCGGCGGCTTTTGACCGAGGCGCATCAGAAGCTCGGGCTCAAGCTCGGCTTCCGGCTCTGGGACGGCTCGCATGTGCCGGCCGACTGGCCGCAGAGCGGGCTGGCCATCGCCATCCGCGACCCCGGCGTCGTCGCCGCGCTGCTGCGCAAGCCCAAGCTCGACACGCTTTTGAACCTCCACGTCACCGACCGGATTTCGCTGCTCAACGGCTCGATCTTCGATCTCGCGGCGGCGCGGCCGGAGGGCAAGGTCGGCAGGCTGGCGCGCGGCATTTCGAAGGCGGCCGCCTTCGATGTCGTCCGCCGCTTCCTGTTTGCGCCGGGTGAGGCGCCGAGCGCCGTGGCCCATATCAAGGGCGACGAGATCGCTCGCGATGGCGCACCTGCCACCAACAAGGCCAATATCGCCTATCACTACGACGTCTCGAACGCCTTCTACCGGCTCTTCCTTGATGAGGAGATGGTCTACACCTGCGCCTACTTCACGGAGGATCATGGCGATCTCGAGCGCGCCCAGCGCGACAAGCTCGACATGATCTGCCGCAAGCTGCGGCTGAAACCCGGCGACCGCCTGCTCGATATCGGCTGCGGCTGGGGCGCGCTGATCTGCCATGCCGCGCAACATTACGGTGTCGAGGCGCATGGCGTGACGCTGGCCGAGGAGCAGCTGGCCCTGGCGCGCGAGAAAGTGGCGCGGCTCGGCCTCGAGGGGAAGGTCACGCTCCATCTCAAGGATTTCACCCAGATGGAGGGCGAGTTCGACAAGATCTCGTCGATCGGCATGTTCGAGCATGTCGGCATCGCCAACCACCCGGCCTATTTCAAGGCGGTGAACCGGCTCTTGCGCCCGCGCGGCTTGTATCTGCACCACACGATCTCGCGCCGCGCCAAGAAGACCGAGAAGGCTTTCAACAAGATGCCCGCGGAATACCGTGCTCTGGTGCGCTACATCTTCCCCGGCGGCGAGCTCGACCATCTCGGCATGTCGATCGCCAATCTCGAGCGAAACGGCTTCGAGGTGCATGATGTCGAGGGCTGGCGTGAGCACTACCAGCGCACGACGCGGCTCTGGTGGGAGCGGCTGGAGGCCCGCAAGGCCGAGGCCGAGGCCGAGATCGGCCCCGAGCGCACCCGGATGTGGCTGCTTTATCTCGCCGGCTGCTCGCTGGCGTTCGAGCGCGGCGGCGCGCTGGTCAACCAGACGCTGGTCTCCAAGCGCCGCAAGGGCGCCTCGGGACTGCCGCTGACGCGTGAGGATCTGTATTCGCGGGCAGGCTGAGATCATGGCCGGTCTTGGGCCGGCCGTCTCCCCGTCGCCCGTCTCGCCGTGAAATGGCCGGCGCGAGGCCGGCCGCGACGCGGCTGGCGCGTTACTTCTTCACGAAGAGATCCAGCTTTCCGTAATGCTCGGCCAGCAGATAGTAGAAGGTCAGGCGCGACTTGGTCTTGTCGGCCTTCATATGCTCGCATGCCGCCTTGATCGAGGCGTCGAGATCGGCGGTCTTCAGGCCGAGCTTCTTCTTCAGAAAATTCTCGCGAACGCGATCCAGCTCGGCAGGGTCGGAGCAGGCGACGTAGCGCGTGTCGGCCTTGCCCATGACGAGGGCGTAGGATTTCGACATTCCGGCAAACGCCGCCTCATTCAACGGCTTCTTGGCGAATTTCTTGACGTCAGCGAGATGATCCATCTGTAGCCCCTTGTGAGCCCGGCGCTTGCGCGCTTGGCGTGTGTCTGATGTCGAGCGGGCAAACGTTAACGCGCTTTTTTGTCGCAGGCGAGGGGCGAAAAAGCCGTGGCTGGGCTTTTTCCATGTTGCGCCGCATCAATCATGGGCCCCTCGCTCTGCGTGGGCGATATGTCCGTTGTCGCTCCAGGACGGGTTGAGGTGCGGCTCCTGGAATGCTGCGATGCAATGCGCATGAACTCGGCGCATGAACCGGAGATTGCAGACCGATGAAGCCGACGATCCTGATGGCGCCGCGCATGCCCGCGCGCCTCGTCGAGCGCCTGCAGGAGCGCTATGTGCTGCTGGGCCCAATGGAGCGTTCCACGCCCGACGCCCTGCCGGAGGGAGCCGAGGCCGCGCAGGCGCTGCTCACCATGGGTTCGCTGAAGACCGACGCCGCGCTGATCGATGCGCTGCCGAAGCTCGGATTGATCTCCTGCTACGGCACGGGCATCGAGGGGGTCGACCGGGCCTGTGCGAAGGCACGCGGCATCAGGCTGTGCAATGCCGCCGACGCCAATGCGACGAGCGTCGCCGAATTCGCCATGGGCCTGCTGCTGGCCTCCGCCCGCCAGATCGGCGCCGCCGAGCGTTTCGTGCGGGCCGGGCGCTGGCAGGGCAATTCGATCGAGCGCATGGCCAATGTGCCGGGTTTGGCCGGTCGTAAGCTCGGAATCTATGGGCTGGGGGCCATCGGCGCCCGCATCGCCAGCCGCGCGGCCGCCTTCGACATGACGATCGGCTATCACAACCGTTCGCAGCGGCCGGAGCTGCCCTATCTCTATCACGACAGCCTGCTCGGGCTCGCAAGCTGGGCCGATATGCTGATCGTCGCGGTGCGCGCTAGCATCGAGACCCGCCACGCCATCAACGCGCAGGTGCTGCGCGCGCTCGGGCCGGAGGGCCATCTCATCAACATCTCGCGCGGCATCGCGGTCGATGAGGAGGCCCTGTGCGAGGCCCTGGAGACGAAGCTGATCGCGGGTGCGGCGCTGGATGTCTACGAGCACGAGCCGCAGGTGCCCGATCGGCTCAAGGTGCTCGAGAACGTCGTGCTGACGCCGCATATCGCCGCCAATGCGGAATCGGCTCAGCTTGCCCAGCAGGATCTGCTGGTCGGCAATCTGGAGGCCTATTTCGCGGGCAAGCCGCTGCTCTCGCCGGTCGCGCTGTAAGGCTTTCAACTTTCAGAAGCGATTATGTTTTTTCGCATTCGGGCGGCGGAACCGTCCGAATGCGACCTGATCAGGGCAGGACGACGACGGGCGTGCCCATGCGGACGCGCTGGTAGAGATCGACGACATCCTCGTTATGCATGCGAAAGCAGCCATAGGAGGCGAAGGTGCCGACCGTCTTGGGCATATTGGTGCCATGGATCGCATATTCGCCGCCCGGTCCGAGCCCGATGACGCGCGCGCCCATCGGGTTGCGCGGCGAGCCGCCGGGGATGACGTCGGGCAGGTTCGGGTTGTCGCGCTTGACCGAGGCGGGCGGGCTCCAGGCCGGATCGACCTGCAATTCCTCGACATATTTGACGCCGCGCCATTGCTTGCCGGCCTTGCCGACGGCGATCTGGTAGCGGATCGCGGTGCCCGGCGCGTTGACGAAATAGAGCCGGCGCTCGGCCGTGCGGATCACGATCGTGCCGGGCAGGTAGCGCGCATCGGGCGCCTCGACGAGGTCGCGCGCCAGCGCCGGCCGGCTGGCGAAGGCGATGAAGAGCAGCGGCATGGCCGCGGCGAAGAGCAGGGCGATCGGAGTATGGCGTCTGGTCACGATTGAACCTCCCGCAATCCAGGTTGCGGCAGATCTCGCGCGGCGCCGGTGAATCAGCGGTTGAGCGATATGGTGAAGCCTGGATTCAGGATGAATCGTGGGTGAACTGCTCGGATTCCACGACTTGCGAGCCTACTGGAATCTTAACGCTCACCTTCAGGCCTGGCCCGAAATGAAGCCGAAGATTTCAATGGCTCGGTCTTGATCACCTACGCGTCGTCATTCCGGACGCAGCGAAGCGGAGATCCGGAATCCATCGTAGAGTTCGATGGCCTCCGATGGATTCCGGATCTGCGCCGCTAAAGCGGCTTGTCCGGAATGACGGCGTGGGGGATGGCAAGCGGCTGGAGATACTTGATAGCGCTCGATCCATTTCGGATCAGCCTCTCAGGATGAGGGCGGCACGGCAGTCCCGGGCAGTCCTTCAGCTCCGCAGCGCCTTCATCCGCTCCAATGCGGCGTCGATGTCACTCTCCGACAGCGCCAGGCCGAAGCCGAAACGCAGCACGTCGCCGCGATGGTCGGTGGCGATATCGAGCTTCGCCAATGCGGCCTCAAATGCCGCAGCGGCGGGCGTCCTGAAGGCCAGGAAATTGCCGTGACCGGCGGGGTCGTGCAGCGGCGTGATGATAGCGTCGTGGCTGAGCCCGGGGAGGTCCAGCGCATCGAGCCCGGCGAGGAAGCGCTGCATCAGGGCAATTGCATGCGCGTGGATGCGCGCGGCATCGAGCGCCTCCGCCTGCATCCAGTCGAGCACGGCGCGCATGCGGTAGAGGCCGGATGGGTCGAAGGTCGCGCCGAGGAAGCGCCCGCCATCGGTGGGGTAGCCGACGCTGCTGCCGGCCGGCGCTGCGAGCGCCCCGAAGGCTGCAAACCAGCCGGTGTCACGCGGGCGCGGGCCAAAGCCCGGCGGGCAATGCATGAAGCAGCTGCCCTCGCCGGCCATGGCGTATTTATAGCCGCCTGCGATGTAGAAGGCGCGCTCAGCGATGGTGGAAAGGTCTGTCGGCAAAGCGAGATAGCCGTGATAGCCGTCGATGGCGATGAAGGTCTCGGGCGAGGGCACGGCACCGACGAGAGCGGCGAGATCGCCGCTGGTCGCGCCGGAATTGAACAGGACCTGGCTGAGATAGATCAGGTCGTGCCCGCCGGCTGCGATCGCCGCCCTGAGCCGTTCAGGCAGGCTCGACAAGGGTTCGGCCGCGACCTCCTCCAGCGTGATCAGCCCCGCTTCGGCCAGCCGCGAGAGCTGCCGCCGCGCGGTGTGGAACTCTGCCCCGGTGGTCAATATGCGGGGCAGCCTCGCCGTCGGCAGGCAGGAGAGCAGGCGGCGCAGGAATTCATGCGTGTTGGGCGCAAAAGCGATCGTCGCCGGATCGGGCAAGGCGAGATGCCGGGCGATGCCGGCCTGGACTGCCGGAATGATCTCGCCGAAGACGACATCCCATTTGTCGCCGGCGCGCTGTGCCGCATCCAGCCACGCCATCCCCTGCGCCGCGAAGGTGACGTCGGGCCAGTCATGATGGCTGTGCGCGGCGAGGTTGATGCGCTCGCGGGCGGCGCCGCGAAAGCGCAGGAAATGCTGCGTCCAGTCGCCTGCCCCCGCCATCAGGCCGCCCCGTAGCTGAAGCCCATGCGCCGCCGCAAGGCGTCGGGCAGGGCCGGCAGGTCGCGCGGGCCGAGCAGATAGGTCGAGAGGTGGAAGAGATCGATGAAGATGCGGTGCTTCTCCGCCGTCGCCTTGAGATAGCCGGAGCCCGATGAGCCGCCGGTGCCGGGCCTGACGCCGATCATGCGTTCGACCATCAAGGCATGGCGCAGGCGCCAGAGCGTCAGGCTCTCATCGATGTCCATCAGCGCCTGCAGCAGCCGGAAGGGCAGTTGCAGCACCGGCATGTCGCGATAGAGCGAGATGAACAGGGCCGCTTCGATGGCACGAGCCGACATCCGCCAGGTCGAGGTCGTGGCGTCGGGCTCGAACAGGGCCCGGAAGCGGGCGAGAGCCTGCTCGATCGCGGCCGCATCGGCCTGCCGCTGCGGCTCGGGCAAGGCGGGGTCTGCGCTGATGCTGGTGGCGTCGCGCTGCAGCGCGGCGATCACCGCGGCCCGGTAGCTCTCGCGAAAGCTGTAGTCGCCCAGCGCCACGAAGGGCGTGCGCGCCAGCCAGGCGTCGAGCTGTGAGAGCAGCGAGGGATTTGTGTCCGCGCTCAGCTTGTCGCGGTCTTCCGGCGCGAGCCGCTCGCGCATGCTCTGCTCGTCGATGCGGATGCGGGCGTCGTCATGCAGGCCGAGCCGCGCCTCGATCAATCGGAACTGCACGGACTGGAAGCCGGAGGCCGGCGTCAGCAAGTCTCGGAACTCGAGGAAGCCTGCCGGCGTCATCGTCTCCAGCACATCGAGCTGCCCGACCAGCAGCTTCAGGATCTCGTGGATGCGGCTGAGCCCGGCATTGATGCGGCCGAGATGCTCGTCGGCGACCGTGCGCGCCGCGAAATCGGCCTGGATCCGGTCGAGCTCGTGCAGGATCTGCCGGAACCAGAGCTCATAGGCCTGGTGGACGATGATGAAGAGCATCTCGTCATGCGCCGGCGCGCCGGTCTTCAGGCTTTCCGGCTCCTGGCAGGAGAGCAGCCGGTCGACCTGGAGATAGCTGCCATAGGACAGTCTGCGGGGCGCTTCCGACATGATCTCAGTCCCGATTCCAGAACTCCAATATTTTAAGCTTAAAATAATGCAGCCACGCGATCAAGACGGACTCGCCGGCGCAATCGCGCCCGCCTCGCGGATTCGTGACAGCCGCCAGGGGCCGAGCGACACCTCACCCGCCCGCTGACAGGTTCTGGCAGCGCGCGGGATTAAACCTCGCGCCAAGCCGTCTCATGGAACGGGCGCGCCGTGTCGGCGTTGCCTGCAGGAGACGCGAAGCCCTGAGAGGATTTGCGATGACTATACGCGCCATGGTTTTGTCCGCTCCCACGGCTTCCGTGGCTGATTTCACGCGCTTCAGCACGCTGCAGGATTGGCGGCGGCAGATCGCCGATCTCTATGCGCAGGTGAGGGCGCTACCGCCGCAGGCCGGCTGGCAGCAGTGGCGGGCGGCGCGCGACAGGCTGTTTCGCGAGCATCCGCAATCGCCTTTGGCGCCGGAGAGGCGAGCCGAATTCACTGGCATCGCCTGTTTCCCCTATGATCCTGTCCTGCGTTTCGAGGTTGGCCTCGTGCCTGCCGTCGATCGCGAGGCGATTCCGGTCGAGGCCGGCAAGGATGGGCTGATGAGGCTCGTTCCCTACGCGTCGACCGATGGTTTGGCGGGCCCGCTCGGCCGCGAGCTGACGCTGTACTGGATCGCGGGCTATGGCGGCGGCACCTTCCTGCCCTTCGGCGATGCCAGCAATGGCTGCGACACATTCGCTGGCGGCCGCTATCTGCTCGACACGATCAAGAGCGCCGATCTCGGCGCGAAGCCGGATGGTCGGCTGATCCTCGATTTTAATTTCGCCTATTACCCGTCCTGCGCCTATTCCGAAGCCTGGGTCTGTCCGCTCTCTCCTCACGAGAACCGTCTTGCCGTGCCGATTCGCGGCGGCGAGCGCAATCGCATCGATTGAATCGGTCCTGAAAGCCGGGAGCGAAGGAGGTTTTCGGAATTGGCCCTGAAGACGGCGGCAGACCCCAGCCGCTCCGTTTCCGAACGATGATGACGCTAGGGTAGACTTTCCCAAATTTCGCCGGTGGCACTCATTTTATGCACGTTTTCCGAGCAAAACGGCGCGATTTCGCCTAACGCAGCGTCAAATTTCGCCATTTTTTGGCCACGGACTTGACAGAGAGCCCTGTTCTCTCTGGGGCATGCTTCCGTGGTCGTTCGCCTGCATAAGAATTAGTTAACCATGAAGGCGCACCGTGTCTCGGGCAGAGCTGTGTTCCGTGATCAGACCTCCTGATCCGCTGACGGCTGCGTCCTCTCGTCGTGACCTCCGGGAAGCCAGCGGCGATGACCTGTCCGATATCCCGAGCATGGATGTGGATATGGCCACGCACCTGATCCTCGAGCGGACGGCGTTCCCGGTCGGCGTCGCGCCGTCGGCGCCTGCCGAGGAGATCGCGGCCGAGGACTCTGCCGCCTCCCGGGCCGGATTGGCCTCGGGGCTGATGCTGGCCCTGCGCTTCGTCCAGGCACGGTTTCTCTCCGTCTGGGGCCTGCTTGCGGCCGCGGCCTTGTGCCCGGCGCAGGTCTTCGCCGATTTCGCGCTGTTTTCGGCGCTCGCCAATTTTATCTCGATCGCGACGCTGCTGCGTTTCGAGGCGGTGTTCTTCCAGAGCAGCGACCAGGACAGGCTGGCGCGGGCGTTCCGGCTGGCGCTTTCGGCAGGGGGCGCCTTCCTCACTGTGGCCGCACTGGCCATCGCCGTGGCGGGCGCGGCCGGCTGGGTGGTCGCGACCTATGGGGCCTTGTTCCTGGTGTCGCTCGCCGGGCGGGCGGTGATCCGGCTGGTCTCTTCGGAGGCGACGGCGGAAGGGGATTTTGCCGCGATCGGCAACAGCAATGTCGTTCAGGCGCTGGTCCAGCCCGGCATGATGGTCCTGCTGATCTGGCCGTTGGGCGCAACCTCGGTCGCGCTGTTCGCTGCCGACGCGATCGGCCATGTCGTCTCGGCCTGCTATCTGGTCTGGCGCCGGCGCGCGGCGCTGGCGGGTCTGGTGCGGCGCGAAGCCTGGTCACGGCTCGAGCTGAGCGAATCGGCGAGCCGCTGGCGCACCGCGCCGCGTTTCCTCTTGCCCTCCGCGCTCCTGTCCTTCGGCTTCATGGTGGCGCCGCTGCTCGCCTTGCCCTATGCGAGCAACCCACTGCTGGCGGCCCATGTCGCGCTGGCGATGCGCCTGCTCGAGGTGCCGACCCAGATGTTCTCCGCGGTCTCGGTGCCGCTCGTGCTGTCGAGCCTGCGTGCGCGCGCCGCCGAGAGCCGGCAATCCTGGGTCCGTTTCGTGACGCTTGGCCTGATGGCCGCGGCGGCGGCGCTGTTTGCCGCCATCGCCTTCGTCGCCATCGGTGCCGATGCTGTGCTGCTGGACGGCACGCAATGGGAGGGCGTTGGCGAGACCGTCGCGATCATGGCGCTGTTCTATGGCGGCATCGCGCTGGTCACGCCCCTGCACGAGATCGCTTCGCTCTCGCGCTATCCGCGCCGCCAGGTCCTCACCAACGCCGTCGCGCTCCTGGCCGCCGGGCTCGTCATGGCCTGGTTCGGCACTTTGTCGCTGGCGCTGCTCGGCGCGATCGGCCTGGTCTCGCTGGCGCGGATGCTGGCGCATGTCCAGTTCGCCTGGACACGCTTCGGCGTGGACGGGTTTGCCGTCGCACGGGGATGAGCGCTTCCAAAAGTCGAGAGCATTGCTCTTGCGAAAAACCGGTACCCACTTTTTCGCGCAAGGCTCTAGGCTCGGCTATTCCCGCCGGATCAGCCTGTCGGCGATCAGCGAGGACAGGAAGCCCGGCTTGAATTCTCGCTCCAGCCGGTCGGGGTCGTAGTCTTTCGCGACCCAATCGAGGAAGGGCATGCCCTTGGCGTGGCCCTCGCGGCGATAGGCTTCGAAGAAAGCGTCGAGAATCCCGGTCTTGGCGAAGCGGAAATGGCCGTAGCGCAGCGAGAGCTGGCGGGTCGCTTCCTCAAGCGGCCGCTCCTCATGGATCAGCAGATAGAGCGCCGCGAAGAAGCCGGCGCGGTCGGCGCCCGATTTGCAATGCACCAGCGCAGGCTCCGTCAGGCCGGCGAAGAAGGCCTTGGCGCCCAGGATGGTCTCGCGTTCGGGCGCGCCGCGCGAGCGCAGCACGAAGTCGACCAGGGTGATGCCGTGGCGTTCGCAGGCCTCGCGCTGCAATGGCCAGGAGCCGTGCTCGCGCCCGCCGCGCAGATTGACGATGGTCTTGACGCCTTCGCGCGCGAATTTCGCGATCTGGCCCGGCGCAGGCTGGGCCGCGCGCCAGAGCTGTGGTGTGACGCGATGGGCGTTGAGATAGGCGAGCCGGAAGATGCCGTGATCGACCAGCAGCATATTGGCCCAGGCGCGCAGGCGGTCGGCTTTGCCGCCGATCGGCCGGTCCCAGCGTGCGATGCGGGCCATGCGGCGCGCATAACGGTCCTCGTCGGGGCGCAAGCGGTTCAGCAAGGACGGGTCTCGCGGGTGCTGGTCTGATCGATCTTCATAGCGCGCCCGATACCAGTGCCGGGCGCGCGGTGCAAATATCGGGTCTATCGCGAGGTGCGGCTGGGCCTGGATGTAGCGAGCGAGAGGGCCAGCGCGCGAGTCTTGGGCGCACGGCGCGACTCGGCTAGGGATAGGGCCATGGTCTCCTCCTCACCCGCGCGATTGCTCGCCGAGCTGACGCTGACCCGCTCGGCCGTCGAGGCGCTGGCGGCGGAAGGGCCGGCGCTGCTCGTGGGTTGCGATATCGAGGGCGTCGATCTCGCTGGCCTCAACCTGGCCGGCTGGGCGTTTGAGCGCTGCCTGCTGCGCCGGACCAGCTTCAAGGGCGCCCGCCTCGACGGCTCGCGCTGGTCGGGCTGTCGGGGCGCTTTCGCCGATTTCAGCGGCTGCACCCTGACCGAGGCGGTCTTTCAAGCCGGCGACTTCAACAATGCGAGCTTTCGGCGCTCGCTGCTGGCTTCCGCGGCTTTCCGGAGCTGCAAGCTGACGGGAGCGGATGTGTCCGAGGCCAAGACATTGGGCGCGAGTTTCGAGGAGACGCTGTTGGTTGCCGCGAAGCTGCCGGGTTTCTCCTTTCGGAAGATGCGGCTGCAGCGGCTCGATTTCAGCCAGGCCGATCTCAGGAAAGCCGATTTTCGCGAAGCGGTGCTGGAGGATTGCAGCCTGCGCGACGCCAACCTCACCGGCGCTCGCTTCGAAGGTGCCGATTTGCGCGGCGCGGATCTCGGCGGCTTGCGGCTCGGCGATGCCGCGTTGTTCCGCGGCGCGACGATTTCACGGCAGCAGGCCGGGCAGATGCTGGCCGAACTCGGCCTTAGGGTGAGCTGAGCCGGACCCGGCTTCTAATCTCGACTTGGATTTTTGCGTCCAAACCCGCATAAGACCCGCCGGTTTCCATCTCCACAGGTCAAGACTTATGCGCCTCGACGCCATTTCCATCGGCAAGAACCCTCCCGACGAAGTCAACGTCGTCATCGAAGTGGCCATCGGCGGGGAGCCGATCAAATACGAGATGGACAAGGAGGCGGGCACGCTCTTCGTCGACCGTTTCCTCTATACGCCGATGCGCTATCCCGGGAATTACGGCTTCATCCCGCATACGCTGTCCGAGGATGGCGATCCCTGCGACGTGCTGGTCGCCAACACCCGCCCGCTGATCCCCGGCTCCTATATCGCCGTGCGGCCGATCGGCGTGATGATGATGGAGGACGAGGCCGGCGGCGACGAGAAGATCATCGCCGTGCCGGTGCCCAAGCTGACCAAGCGCTACGAGAACGTGCACAACTACACCGATCTGCCGAAGATCACGCTCGACCAGATCCAGCACTTCTTCGAGCACTACAAGGATCTCGAGCCCGGCAAATGGGTGAAGCTCACCGGCTGGGGCGACGCCGCCAAGGCCAAGCAGCTCATCCTCGAGGCGATGGATCGCGCCAAGGCGGCGAAGAAGGCGTAAAACCCTTCTCCCCACCAAGATCGGGCTTGCCCGATCTTGGCAAAGCTTATGCCCATGTCGGAAACATCCGACATGGGTGGGAGAAGGTGTCTGCGGAGCAGACGGATGAGGAGAGGGTCGCGTTAGCGGCCCTTTTTCTTTTGTGGATGAGGGACTTCCCTCATCCGTCAGCACTTCGTGCTGCCACCTTCTCCCAGCCATCTCGGGCTTGCCCGAGATGGGCAACCCAAAGTGTCAAAGTCGGCAACAGCCGACTTTGATGGGGGAGAAGGATCAGGCCCCGATCGCCTCGCCCAGCGCCACCACGCGCTTGGCCATCTCGGCATGCAGCCGCTCGACCATGCGGCCGTCGAGCTGGATCGCGCCCTTGTCGGCGTTCTCCGGCTGATCGAAGGCGGTGATGATCGCCCTCGCCCGCGAGAGTTCGATGTCGTCGGGTGCGAAGACCGCGTTGGCGGTCGCGACCTGGCCGGGATGGATCAGCGTCTTGCCGTCGAAGCCGAGATCGCGGCCCTGCTCGCATTCCGCCGTGAAGCCGGCCTCGTCCTTGAGGTCGTTATAGACGCCGTCGACGATGTCGATGCCATAGGCGCGGGCGGCGAGGATCGCCGTCGCCAGCCAGGGCAGCATCGGCGCGCGGCCGGGCACGAAGCGGGCGCGCGTCTCCTTGGCGAGGTCGTTGGTGCCCATCACGAAACAGGCCAGCCGCGTCCGGCGGTCCTGCACTGCGCGTGCGATGCGCTCGGCGTCGAGGATGGCGAGCGGCGTCTCGATCATCGCCCAGATGCGGATCTCGGGGGCGGCCCAGAGGCCGTCGAGCAAGGTGCCGATCTGCTGCAAGGTTTCGGGCGAGGAGACTTTCGGGATCAGGATGGCATCGGGCCTGGCCTCTGCGGCGGCGGCAAGATCGGCCGCGAACCAGGGTGTCTCGAGGCCGTTGGTGCGGATCACGAGCTCGCGCCGGCCATAGCCGCCGGCCTTCACGGCGGCGCAGACCTGGGCGCGGGCGGTCTCCTTGGCGTCGGGCGCGACGGCGTCTTCGAGGTCGAGGATCAGGGCGTCGGCAGCGATCTCACGGGCCTTCTCGAGCGCGCGGGCGTTGGAGCCGGGCATGTAGAGGACGCTGCGGCGTGGGCGGATTGTGGTCATGGCATTCTCTCAAATCTAACGCGGGACTCGCGCGAAAGGCCGGTTATCGCTGTTTCGCATCCAGCTCGGGCGGCATTGTCGCCGCTCTTCGCTGCACTGCACACTAGACGCGACGCACATGCAACGTCAGTTCTGCAAAAGGCGGATGCGGGAGGGCGCGCGGATGGCGTGGATCGCGGGGGTGGATGGCTGCAAGGCGGGCTGGATCGCAGCGCTTGTCGACACTGCCGCCCAGGAGCCGCCCTCGCTGCGCGTGGTTTCGAAACTGGCCGATCTGTTCGCCGGTGAAGACCCGCCGACGATCCTGGCCGTGGACATGCCGATCGGGTTGCCGGACCGGGTTTCCGGTGCGGGGCGGGGGCCCGAGCGCCTCGTCAGGCCGCTGCTGGGCGAGCGGCAATCCTCGGTGTTCTCGATTCCGGCGCGGTCTGCCGTCTATTGCGCGGATTATCGCGAGGCCTGTCGGTTGGCGCTCGAAACCTCGGAGCCGCCGCGAAAGGTCTCCAAGCAGGGCTTCCATCTGTTTCCGCGGATCCGCGAGATCGACACCCTGCTCAGGACGGAGCCCACGCTTCGGGAGCGCATCTTCGAGGTCCATCCCGAGCTCGCCTTCCGCACCATGCGCGGCGCGCCGCTGACGCAGCCCAAAAAGATCAAGGGCGTGATCAATCCCCTCGGCATGGCCGAGCGCCGGGCACTCTTGATCGCGGCAGGGCTGCCGGCTGCGATCGTCGAGGCCCGTCCGCCGAAAGGTGCTGGCGCCGATGACGCGCTCGATGCGCTTGCCGCTTTGGTCGTCGCCCAGCACATCCTGGCCGGGCGTGGAGCGCCCTTTCCCGATCCGCCGGGACGCGATAGCCATGGGCTCCCCATCGCGATCTGGAGCTTTGCGCCGGCTCGCTGTCCTTCCCCTAAAGACCTGCCTACACAGGACACCGTCATGACCGATCGCCCCGTGCCGCGCCCGATGATCGAGGCGGCTGCAGACCGCATTGCCGGCCATGCCCGCGTCACGCCCGTGATGCGGCTCGGGGCCGGCGCTTTCGGCTCGCCGGCGGCGATCTCGCTGAAGCTCGAATGCCTGCAGCATGCCGGCTCGTTCAAGACGCGCGGCGCCTTCAACAACCTGCTCTCACTGCCGGTGCCGGCGGCGGGCGTCGCGGCCGCCTCGGGCGGCAATCACGGGGCGGCGGTGGCCTATGCGGCGCGCGAGCGCGGCGTCAAGGCGACGATCTTCGTGCCCGAGATCTCGCCTGCCGCCAAGATCGAGGCGATCCGCCGCTTCGGCGCCGAAGTCGTCATCGGCGGCGCGCAATATGATGATGCGCAGGCGGCCTGCGACCGTTTCGTCGCGGAAACCGGCGCGCTCAAGATCCATCCCTTCGCGGCGAAGGAAACCATTGCCGGCCAGGGCACGCTCGGGCGCGAATGGCAGCTCCAGGAGCCCGATCTCGACACGGTTCTGGTTGCGGTCGGCGGCGGCGGTTTGATTTCGGGCATCGCTGCCTGGTTCGCCGGGAGCAAGGTCAAGGTCGTCGGTGTCGAGCCCGCCGGCTCGCGCGCCTTGCAGGCGGCGCTGGAGGCGAAGGGGCCGGTCGAGGTCAAGGTCGCCTCGGTTGCGGCCGATTCGCTCGGCGCGCGCAATGTCGGCCCGCTGGTCTATGAGGTCTGCAAGGACGCAGTCGACCATGTCGCGCTGGTGCCCGACGAGGCGATCACCCAGGCGCAGGGCACGCTCTGGCGCGATTTCCGGCTGGCGGTGGAGCCCGGCGGCGCCGCGGCGCTGGGTGCGCTGCTCTGCGGGGCCTACAAGCCTGCGCCGGGCGAGCGGCTCGGCGTGCTGGTCTGCGGTGCGAATGTGGATTTGGGGAAGCTTGGTGCGTTGGTGGGGTGAGGCGTCGGCCCCTGGACCAGTGCCGTGGAAGCCTTTGCCTTTGCGAGCGTTGCGGCAGCGGCGAAGGGCACGGAAAACCCTTCTCCCACCCATCTCGGGCTTGCCCGAGATGGGCAACCCAAAGTGTCAAAGTCGGCAACAGCCGACTTTGATGCGGGAGGGTGGCTCGGCGAAGCCGAGACGGATGAGGGGGGCGCTGTGAGCTCTCCGCCTCGCTGAACACGAGGCCAACCGGACAGGGCACGGCGCCCCCTCATCCGGCGCTGCGCGCCACCTTCTCCCGCGAGGGGAGAAGGTGCGTGTACCCGACGGCTTGGGACTGGACGCCTCGCCATGCGGCAGCGCACACTCGGCCGAGTCCATTCAAGCGTGAGCCCCATGTCAGAGCCCGTCGCGAAAACCAATCCTGGCCGCTTCTTCGAGGATTTCAACCTCGGCGAGACCATCGTGCACGCGACGCCGCGCACGGTCACGAGCGGCGACGTCTCGCTCTACACGGCGCTTTATGGCCCGCGTTTCGCGGTGCAATCCTCCGATGCCTTCGCCAAAGCGCTGGGCTATCCCGCCGCTCCGATCGACGATCTGCTCGTCTTCCACATCGTCTTCGGCAAGACGGTGCCCGACATCTCGCTGAACGCGATCGCCAATCTCGGCTATGCCGATGGGCGCTTCCTGAGGCCGGTCTTTCCCGGCGATACGCTCTCGACCACCTCGGAGGTGATCGGGCTGAAGCAGACCTCGGCCGGCGACGCCGGCATCGTCTATGTCCGCTCCATCGGTCGCAACCAACAGGCCGAGATCGTGCTGAGCTATGCGCGCTGGGTGCTGGTGCGCAAGCGCCAGCCGGGCACGCCGGCTCATGCCGAGCAGGTGCCGGAGCTGCCCAAGGCGGTGTTGCCGGAGGAGCTCGGCCAGGGCTGCCCGGCGATCGAGCTTACGGCCTATGACGACGCGCTGGCGGGCTCGCCCTTCCGCTGGGGCGCTTATGCGGCCGGCGAACAGATCGACCATATCGACGGCATGACGGTGGAGGAGGCCGAGCACCAGATCGCGACCCGGCTCTACCAGAACACCGCGAAGGTGCATTTCGACGCCTATAGCGCGCGCGAGAGTCGCTTCGGCAAGCGATTGATCTATGGCGGGCATGTCATCAGCCTGGCGCGGGCCCTGTCCTTCAACGGCCTGGGCAACGCCTTCCACATCGCCGCGATCAATGGCGGGCGCCATGTCTCGCCGCTCTTCGCGGGCGACACGGTCTTCGCCTGGAGCCAGGTGCTGGAGGCCGCCGAATTGCCCGGTCGCAGCGATGTCGGCGCGCTGCGGCTGCGCCTGATCGCGACGAAGAACCGGCCCTGCGGCGAGTTTCCGCTCCAGCATGGCGACCAGTATGATGACGGCATCATCCTCGACTTCGATTATTGGGCGTTGCTGCCGCGCTGAGGCTTTGCGGCTCGCCGGAATGAGAGCTAGGAGTGTCGCGGCGCGTCCGCGCCCAGCGAAAAGTTACAGATTTCGATTTCTGTAACTTCGTATCCCGCATGCCGCATTGCAGCGCGGGACCGGTTTCGTTACAGAGCCAATCACTCTAGAACGATCCCAAATGGATAAACGCCCGCTGATGGGCGGCAGAGTCGGAGAGTGAATTTGGCCGAGGTCAAACAGGCGGCGCGCCCGCTTTCGCCGCATCTGCAGATTTACCGCTGGTCCTGGACCATGGCGATGTCGATCGCGCATCGCGTCACCGGCTGTGCGCTCTATGCCGGCACCGTGCTGATCGCGGCCTGGCTCGTGGCCGCCGCTTCGGGGCCTGCCGCCTTCGAGACCGCGCAATGGATTGCGGGCTCGATCCTCGGACGGCTGGTGCTGTTCGGCTATTCCTTCGCGCTGCTGCACCACATGGTCGGGGGCCTCCGGCATTTCATCTGGGACATGGGCTATGGCTATGAGCCGGAAACCCGGATGAACATGGCGAAATACAGCGGCGTCGTTTCGGGCGGGCTCACTCTGCTCGTCTGGATCCTCGCCTACGCCCTGCGCTGAGGAGCATCATCATGCAGTCCAACTCCTCCATGCGTACCCCGCTCGGCCGCGTTCGCGGTCTGGGTTCCGCCAAATCCGGCACCGGGCATTTCTGGCTCCAGCGCGTCACGGCGGTGGCCAATGTCGTGCTGACGGTGATCTTCCTCGGCATCGTGATCTCGCTCTTCGGCAAGCCCTATCCGGCGGCGATGGCGACGCTGTCGCATCCGCTGGTCGCGATCCTGATGCTGCTCTTCGTCCTCTCGGGCGTGGTGCATATGCGGATCGGCATGCAGGTCGTCATCGAGGATTACATCCATGGCGAGGGCCTCAAGATCGCCGCCGTGATGGCCAACACCTTCTTCGCGATCGCGATCGGCGCCGCTTGCGTCTTCGCGGTGCTGAAGCTCTCGTTTGGAGGCTGATCCGATGGCGATCACCAAAGCCCGTTCGACCGCGACCTATGCCGGTCAGGCCTATCCGATCACCGACCACACCTTCGACGTCGTCGTGGTGGGCGCCGGCGGCGCCGGCCTTCGCGCCACCGTCGGCTGCTCGCAGGCCGGCCTGCGCACGGCCTGCATCTCGAAAGTGTTCCCGACACGCTCGCATACGGTTGCGGCCCAGGGCGGCGTTGCCGCCTCGCTCGGCAATATGGGCAAGGACACCTGGCAGTGGCACATGTACGACACCGTCAAGGGGTCGGACTGGCTCGGCGACCAGGACGCCATCGAATATCTCGTGCGCAACGCGCCGGCTGCGGTCTATGAGCTCGAGCATTGGGGCGTGCCGTTCTCGCGCACCGAGAGCGGCAAGATCTATCAGCGGCCTTTCGGCGGCATGACCACCGAATTCGGCGAGGGCCCGCCGGCCCAGCGCACCTGCGCCGCCGCCGACCGCACTGGCCACGCCATGTTGCACACGCTCTACGGCCAGGCGCTGCGCTACAACACCGAGTTCTTCATCGAATATTTCGCCATCGACCTGATCATGGACGAGGACGGTCATTGCCGTGGCGTGATCGCGCTGAAGCTCGATGACGGCACGATCCATCGCTTCCGCTCGCAGCAGACGATCCTGGCGACGGGCGGCTATGGCCGCGCCTATTTCTCCGCGACCTCGGCCCATACCTGCACCGGCGATGGCGGCGGCATGGTGCTGCGCGCCGGCCTGCCACTGCAGGACATGGAGTTCGTGCAGTTCCACCCGACCGGCATCTATGGCGCGGGCTGCCTGATCACCGAGGGCGCGCGCGGCGAGGGCGGCTACCTGACCAATTCCGAGGGCGAGCGCTTCATGGAGCGCTACGCTCCTTCGGCCAAGGACCTTGCCTCGCGCGACGTCGTCTCACGCTCGATGACCATGGAGATCCGTGGCGGGCGCGGCGTCGGCAAGAACAAGGACCATATCTACCTGCATCTCGACCATCTCGACCCGAAGATCCTGCATGAGCGCCTGCCGGGTATCTCGGAGAGCGCCAAGATCTTTGCTGGCGTCGACGTCACCCGCGAGCCGATCCCGGTCCTGCCGACGGTGCATTACAACATGGGCGGCATCCCGACGAACTTCCATGGTGAGGTTCTGACCAAGGTCGACGGCAATCCCGACACGGTGGTGCCGGGCCTGATGGCGATCGGCGAGGCGGCCTGCGTTTCCGTGCACGGCGCCAACCGTCTTGGCTCGAACTCGCTGATCGACCTCGTCGTCTTCGGCCGTGCCGCGGGCTTGCGCTGCGCCGAGACGGTGACGGCAGGCGAGAAGCAGCCGGAATTGCCGAAGAACTCGGCCGATCTCGCGCTGATCCGCCTGGACAAGTACCGCAACGCCTCGGGCGGCACCTCGACCGCCGAACTGCGCGGGCGCATGCAGAAGACCATGCAGGATAATTGCGCGGTCTACCGCACTGGCGAGACGCTGGAAGAGGGCCACAAGCTGATCCACGAGGTCTGGGGCGGCATCACCGACATCGCCACCACCGACCGTTCGCTGATCTGGAATTCCGATCTCGTCGAGACGCTGGAATTCGACAATCTGATCACCCAGGCGGTCGTCACCATGGATTCGGCGCTGAACCGTCCGGAAAGCCGCGGCGCGCATGCCCGTGAGGATTACCCGAACCGCGACGACAAGGACTGGATGAAGCACACCCTGTCCTGGATCGACGACGAGAAGCGCAGCGTCACGCTCGACGACCGCCCGGTGCACACCTACACGCTCTCGAACGACATCGAGTACATCAAGCCCAAGGCGCGGGTGTATTGAGGACGTAGGAGACGGCATCATGGGACAGTTGGCGATCAACGACAGGCTCCTCAACCAAGTCACCGCCGAGGCGAAAGCCCGGGGAGTGTCGCCGACGACTCTTGTCGAGAGCTTGCTCGCCACGTCTCTTCGAGGTGCCGTGCATCGCGCTGATCTGAAGGCTCGGCTCAAGGCTGTCGCGGCCATGACCCCGCAAGGTGTCGCGCAGACTGATTCGGTCGTGCTCGTGCGTCAGGACCGCGACAGTTGATCGTCGTGGACACGTCTGTTGCAGCTAAATGGGTCGTGCAAGAGGCTGGGAGCGAGCAAGCGCTGGCTCTGCTTGACCGAGACGAACCATTGGTCGCACCGGATCGGATGATTCCCGAACTGGTCAGCGTGCTTCGTCGCAAATGCAAGGCCGGTCAGATTTCCGAGGCGCAGTTCTTGAAGGGCATCGAGGAAGCGTTGGGTGCGCTTGATCGCATTGTCCCCTCGAGCGAGGTCGCATTTGATGCTGCCCTTCTGTCGCTCGAGTTCGATCATTCGCCTTATGATTGCTTCTTCTTAGCGACCGCTCTCGGGCGCGGCGTCTTTGTGACCGCTGATAATGTGTTTGAGCGCAAATGCATCGATCGCGGATATGGCAAGCTCGTCGTGTCTCTCGCTGACATCGGGAGAGGGCGTTTGGACGCGCTGCTCGCTTTCGAGAGCGTCGAACAGGAGGCGCTGGGCTCGATACGCAGGCTGACACCGCTGCTCAAGAAGACGTTCGATGTGCTTCAGGAAGAAGCGCGCAGACACCAGGACGGTCGCTTTGCTTTCCTCGCTTCGGAGGACCTTGCAGCAGGTTTCTCATCCCCAGCCTACCGAAGCCTGGAAATGACGATATCGAAATTGCCGTCGGAGCAGCGAGCGTTTCTCCTGGCTTTGGGTTGGCTCGGCAGAGGTTATTATAGTGGCTCGGACTGGCCCCACCTGCTGGCGAACGCGAAAGCCGGGTCGCTGCCAGACGATTTTAAACAGCATCGCTCTTACATCATGGCGCAGATGAATGCCGTTCCGGACGGGCTGGCGAAGTTGCGAGCCCACTACGGTATTCAGGAATAGGCGGAAATCTCCGATGGCCGAATTCAATCTCCCGCAGAACTCCCGCCTGACCGAAGGCAAGGCCTGGCCGAAGCCGGCCGGGGCCGCGAAGCTGACCGAGTTCAAGGTCTATCGCTGGAACCCGGATACCGGCGAAAACCCGCGCACCGACACCTATTTCGTCGACCGCGAGGATTGCGGGCCGATGGTTCTGGATGCGCTGATCTGGATCAAGTCCAAGATCGACCCGACGCTGACCTTCCGGCGCTCCTGCCGCGAGGGCATCTGCGGTTCCTGCGCCATGAACATGGATGGCAAGAACGGCCTCGCCTGCACCACCGGCATCGACGAATGCACCGGGCATGGCAAGAGCGCGGGCAAGGTCGCGATCTACCCGCTGCCGCATATGCCCGTGATCAAGGACCTCGTCCCTGACCTGACCCGCTTCTACGCCCAGCATGCCTCGATCGAGCCCTGGCTCAAGACGACGACACCGGCGCCGGAGAAGGAATGGGCGCAAGGGAAAGAGGACCGCGAGAAGCTCGACGGGCTCTATGAGTGCATTCTCTGCGCCTGCTGCTCGACCTCCTGCCCGAGCTATTGGTGGAATGGCGACCGCTATCTCGGTCCTGCCGCCTTGCTGCAGGCCTATCGCTGGCTGATCGACTCGCGCGACGAATCGACCGGCGAGCGCCTCGACAATCTGGAAGACCCCTTCCGGCTCTATCGCTGCCACACCATCATGAACTGCGCCAATGCCTGCCCGAAGGGCCTGAACCCGGCCAAGGCGATTGCGGAGGTCAAGAAGATGATGGTGGCGCGCCAGGTCTGAGCCGGCGCGCATGCTACTGGCGCGGCCGTCTGACGCGACGGCCTGCGCTTCCGGTGCTCACGGACAAAAGTCCGCTGCGCTCCGGTTCTCGGCCGCCACGCCAGCCGACTCACGCCAGCGCATTCGCGCTCGCCTCAGCGGCGGGCGTCATTTGATGTTGGAACCGACATTCCCGTCATTGCGAGCGCAGCGAAGCAATCCAGAAGGGCTCGCTCGACGGCTCCTAGATTGCTTCGCTGCGCTCGCAATGACGATCAGCGAATATACCGCCCCGGCGAAAACGGCTTGGGATCTGCCGGCGGCGTCTCGCCGCAGATCATGGTGGCGATGATTTCGCCCGTGATCGGGCCGGTGGAGAAGCCGATATGCTGGTTGCCGAAAGCGAGCCAGAGGCCGGGATGGCGCGGTGCTTCGCCGATCATCGGCAGTGAATCCGGCAGTGTCGGCCGGCAGCCGCGCCAGGTCTCGCCGACGACCTCCTCAAGCGGAAATGCCTCGCGGGCGCTCACTGTGGCCTGGTCGATCTGGCGGTGGTTGTCGGGCGCGTCGCGCAGGCTGAGATCGACGCCGCTGGTGATGCGGTGGCCCTGTTCCATCGGCGCCATGAAATAGGCCCCGTCGACATCATAGACCGGCCGCGACAGGGCGGCGCCTGCCTCGGGCCGCAGATGGCGGTGATAGCCGCGCTCGACATCGAGCCTGGAGTTCAGTCCAAGCGGCGCGAGCAGGTCGCCGCTCCAGGGCCCGAGCGCGAGGATGGCGAGATCGGCCTCGTAGAGCCCCTTGTCGGTTTCAGCCTGCCAGCCATCGCCGTTGCGCCTGAGCGCGCGGATTTCGGCCTGCTCGATCCTGCCGCCGCGCTGGGCGAAGAGCGCGGCATAGGCGGCCGTCACGGCGCCGGGTGAATCGACCGAGGCGTTGGAGGGGGTCAAGAGCCCGGCCGGGAAGATCGGCTTCAGCGCAGGCTCCAGTGCCGAGATGCCCTGGCGGTCGAGCACCTCCGAGGCGATGCCGTGCCGCTTCAGGAAATCATGCTCGGCCTGGGCTGCGGCGTGGCCGTCCTCACCACGCCAGAGTTTCAGCGTGCCGGTCTCGCGCAGGCGATGCGAGACGCCCGCCGCCGCCATCAATTCGCGATGGCGGGCGACGGTGCTCGCCGTCAGCGAATCCAAGGCGGCGATGCGGGCGGCGGCCTGCGAGGGCCTCGCTTCCCAGAGAAAGCGCAGCAGCCAACTGGGCCGCGTCAGCGCGCGGCGCCAGTCGAGATTGAGGGCAGGATGGGTGTTGCCGAGATAGCTCGTCAGCTTCGACCAGAGGCCGGGATTGTTCAGCGGCACGATCGAGGAGCGCGCCAGCACGCCGGCATTGCCGTAGGAGGTCTCCTGGCCGGGGGCACGCCGGTCGAGCAGCGTCACGGTGAAGCCGCGCTTCTGCAAAGCGAGCGCGCAGGAAACGCCGACCATGCCGGCGCCGAGGACGATGACTTTGCGATTCACGACAGGATCTGGCGATTCATGACAGGATTGGGCGATTCACGAGAGGCTCAAATCCGCTTCTGCCGGCTGTTTCAGCCAATGGTCGAGGAAGCCGTCGAGCCAGGCCCGGATGGCGGGGTCGTACTGATACCAGCCTTCGAGATGCAGATGGCGCAATTGCGCGCCGGGCATCAGGGTGCGTTCATGGCCGCGGATCGACCAGCGGCACATCATCGCCGGGGTGACCTCGGGGTGGAACTGGATGCCATAGACCTTGCTCCCGGCCCGGATCGCCTGCACCGGGAAATCGCCGCCGGTGGCGAGGCATTGCGCCCCGCTGGGACAATCGAAGCCGTCGCGGTGCCATTGATAGACGGTTTCAGGCCAGGTGAAGCCGGCCTCATCCGCATGACAGCGCCCGGCCGGCGTCTGGTCGAGCCGGTAATAGCCCACTTCGGCGCGGCCCTCGCCATGGGTGTAGACCCTGGCCCCGAGATGCTTGGCCATCATCTGGGCGCCGAGGCAGATGCCGAGGAAGGGCGCGTCTTCCTTCAGGCAGGTGCCGATCCAGTCGATCTCGGTCTTGATGAAATCGTCGGTATCATTGGCCCCCATCGGCCCGCCAAAAATCACCGCGCCGGCGTGGCCGCGCATCGTTTGCGGCAGCGGGTCGCCATAGCGCGGCTTGCGGATGTCGAGCGCATGGCCGCGCGCCTGCAGCAGGCGGCCGACGCGACCGGGCGTCGAATGCTCCTGATGCAGCACGATGAGGACCGGTTTGAGAGCCGGCAGGGTGCGTCGGGCTGCGAGGGGCGAGCGTGTGGGGCGGGCGGCGCGGAAACGAAGGGACTGATCGTTCATCACGAGGTTTTCGGTCGCTGGCGCGCGGTCAGGGGAGGAAGATGTGCGCACCGCGATGCCATATCCGGAGAATGCGGTTCCAATCGGGACGAGGCAAGCAAATTGTAAGCCATGTCCGGCATGGACATGGCTGGTATGCGGCAGTGGCGATCAGGGCATGACCCGGTCCGTCGCTACCGTCGATGTAAATAGGCTTGACATTGCGGGTGCCGTTAGGCAAATGAGAATGAACGTTCATTCTCATTTGATCGACATAACGTGACATCCATCGCTGCCCCGCCTCCGGACGGCTCCCTCTCGGAGCGCCATATCCGTATTCTCGACGCTGCCGAGAGCGTCTTCGCGCGCGCTGGTTTCCATGCCGCGACGATGCACGACGTCGCGGTCGAGGCCGGCATGAGCCCGGGCAATCTCTATCGCTATTTCGCCTCCAAGGACGCGATTATCGCCGGCATGGCCGAGCGCGACCGGGCCCAGATCGCGGCCGACTTCACCCAGCTCGACCCGGCCGGTGCGGTACTCGACCAGCTCGAGGACCTCGGCCGGCGCCATATGATCCAGAAGCCGCGCGAGAAGGCGATCATCGCCCTGCAGATCTGGGCCGAAGCCGCGCGCAACCCGGCAATGGCCAGCATGTGTGCCGATATCGACGAGACGGTGATCGGCGGGCTCGTCGCCGCCATCTCTGGGGCCAAGGCGAGCGGCGAATTGCCAGCCAATCTCGACGATGCCCGCTTCCTGCAGGCGATCTTCATGATGGCCGACGGCTTCTTCTGCCGGCGCGCCGTCGATCCGCAATTCGACGCTGCTGCGGGGGCGGACACGCTGTTCGCCGCCATGCGCGGGCTGGCGCAGGTGCTGCTGCTGCCCGAGCCGGACGAGGCCCGACCATGATTGCCGGTTCTGCCATGATCAAACCCGTTTCCGCTGCGAAAGTCCGCCCAATGTCCCGTCTTCTCCCCGTTTCGCTGCTGGCGCTCGCTCTCGGCTGGGCTGCGCCGCTGCAGGCGCAGGCACAGGCGCAGAGTCCGGCTCAGCCGGCGCCTGGCGCCGGGCCGTCCGTCACGATCACCAAGGCGAAGATCAGCGAGATCGTGCAGAGCGTCGTCGTGTCCGGCTCGATGATCGCGCGCGACGAGGTTCTGGTCTCGCCGGAACTCGACGGCGTGCAGGTCGTCGAGCTGGTGGCCGAGGAAGGCGACAAGGTCGCTGCCGGGCAGGTTCTGGCGCGCCTGTCGCGGACGACGCTGGAGGTGCAGAAGGCCCAGAACGACGCGCAGATCGCGCGCGCCGAGGCGGCGATCGCCCAGTCCAATGCGCAGATCGTCGAGGCCGAGGCCAATCTCGTCCAGGCCCGCAACGCCTTCGACCGCACCAAGACCCTGCGCGAGAGCGGCAATGCCAGCAACGAGACCTATGACCAGCGCGACGCGGCCGCCCGCTCGGCCAGCGCGCGGTTGAACTCGTCCCGGCAGGCGCTGGCGATCTCGACAGCCGATCTGGCCCTGGCTAAGGCGCAGGGGCGCGACATCGAGGTCAAGCTGGGCCGCACCGAGATCAGGGCGCCGACGGCGGGCATCATCAGCAAGCGCTATGCAAGGCTCGGCGCGATGGTGGCCATGGCCGCGACCGACCCGCTGTTCCGCATCATCGCCGATGGCGCGATCGAGCTTCAGGCGGATGTCGCCGAGGTCGAATTGCCGGGCCTCAAGCTCGGCCAGCCGGTTGCGGTGACGCCGGCGGGCGCAAGCGTGGCCCTGGCGGGCGAGATCCGGCTGATCGCGCCCGAGGTCGACAAGCAGTCGCGGCTCGGCCGCGTGCGCGTCGCGCTCAAGGGCAATCCGCCGGTCGCGATCGGCTCCTTTGCGCGCGGTTTGATTGAGACCGGCCGCAAGAACGCGGTGACGCTGCCCTTGTCGGCGATCACCTATGCCCGCTCGGGCGCGACGGTGCAGAGCGTCAGCGACGGCAAGGTGACGACCAAGAAGGTCCAGCTCGGCCTGGCCGGCGATGGCCGCGCCGAGATCGTCTCCGGCATTACTGAGGGCGAGAGCGTCGTGGCGCGGGCCGGCACCTTCGTGCGTGACGGCGACGTCATCACGCCGGTCGCGACGAACTGACGGAGACGATCGTGGATATCAATTTCTCCGCCTGGTCGATCCGAAAGCCGGTTCCCGCGATCCTGCTCTTCGTCGTGCTCTGCGTGCTCGGGCTGCTCTCCTTCTCGAAGCTGCCGGTGACGCGCTTTCCCAATATCGACGTGCCGCTGGTCTCGGTCACGGTGACCCAGTCGGGCGCCGCGCCCGCCGAGCTGGAAAGCCAGATCAGCAAGCGCGTCGAGGATGCGGTCGCCAACATCACCGGCGTCAAGCATGTGATGTCGACGCTGACCGACGGCGCCTCGGTTTCGGTGATCGAGTTCCGGCTCGAGACCAACACCGACCGGGCCGTCAACGACGTCAAGGATGCGATCGCCAAGATCAGGGCCGATCTGCCGCGCACCATCGATGAACCGATCATCCAGCGCATCGATGTCGAGGGCCAGTCGATCATGACCTTCGGCGCGTCTTCGCCGGGCATGACGCTGGAGCAGATCTCCTGGCATGTCGACGATGTCGTCGCGCGCGAATTGCAGGGCCTCAAGGGCGTCGGCCGGATCGACCGCTTCGGCGGCGTCGATCGCGAGATCCGCATCTCGCTCGATCCCGACCGCTTGCTGGCGCTGGGCACCACGGCAGGCGAGGTCAACCGCCAGATCCGCGCCACCAATGTCGATCTCGCCGGCGGGCGCGGCGAGGTCGGCGGGCAGGAGCAGGCGATCCGCACGCTCGCCAGCGCGCGCAGCGTGGCGGAGCTCGCCGAATCCAAGATCACGCTGACCGGCGGCCGCGAGGTGCGGTTGAAGGAACTCGGCCGCGTCGAGGATTCGAATTCCGAGCCGCGCTCCTTCGGACGGCTCGACAAGATGCCGGTCGTCTCCTTCGCGGTGTTCCGCTCGAAGGGTTCGAGCGAATTATCGGTCAAGGATGTCGTCGCGGCGCGCGTCGCCGAGCTCAACAAGCGCTACCCCGACATCGTGATCAAGCCGATCGACGACGCCGTCGCCTATACCTACGGCAACTACAAGGCGGCGATGGAGACGCTGATCGAGGGCGCGGCGCTGGCCGTGCTCGTCGTCTTCCTGTTCCTGCGCAACTGGCGCGCCACGCTGATCACGGCGATCGCGCTGCCGCTCTCGGCCATCCCGACCTTCTGGGCGATGGAGCTGATGGGCTTTTCGCTCAACCTCGTCAGCCTGCTCGGCATCACGCTGGTCACCGGCATCCTGGTCGATGACGCTATCGTCGAGATCGAGAACATCGTCCGGCATATGAAGATGGGCAAATCGCCCTATCGCGCCGCGATGGAGGCGGCCGACGAGATCGGGCTCGCCGTCATCGCGATCACGCTGACGATCGTGGCGATCTTCGCGCCGGTCTCGTTCATGGGCGGCGTGGCCGGCCAGTATTTCCGCCAGTTCGGCCTCACCGTCGCGGTCGCGGTGCTGTTCTCGCTGCTCGTCGCGCGGCTGATCACGCCGATGATGGCGGCCTATCTGATGAAGCCGGTGAAGCATACCGAGCCCAAGGACGGCATCGTGATGGGGGCCTATGTCGGCCTGCTGCGCGGCACGCTGGCCAGGCGCGAAATCCCTGTGCTGCCGCGCTTCGACGGTTCGGGCCGCTGGCGCAAGCTGCCGCTCAACATGGCCTATGTCACGCTGCTGATCGGCTTCGGCTTCCTCTTCGCCTCGATCAAGGCAACCGGGCTGCTGCCGACCGGCTTCATTCCCGACGAGGACACCTCGCGTGTCGTCGCCTCAGTCGAACTGCCGCCGGGCTCGACGCTGGAGGATACCCGCGTCGCGACCGATCTGATCGTCGACCGCCTGCGCACGATTCCTGAGGTGACGCAGGTCTTCGTGCTCGGCGGCTCCTCGCCGACCGGCCAGCGCGAGGTCCGGCGCGCTGCCGTGACGATCAAGCTCCTGCCCAAGGCCGAGCGCAAGGCGCGCCAGAAGGACCTCAAGGTCGTCATCGCCGAGAGGCTCGCCGGCGTGCCCGACACCCGCGCCTGGTATGTCAATGAGCGCGGCGAGCGCGAAATGGCCTTCTCGATCCTGTCCAAGGATGGCGCTGCGCTGGATGAGGCGGTGGCGCGGATCGAAAGCCGCATGCGCAAGATCGACGGCTATCTCAATGTCGCGACCTCGGGCTCGCTCAGCCGGCCGGAACTGCGCGTCACGCCCAAGCTCGAACAGGCCGCCAATCTCGGCGTCACCCCGGAATCGATCTCGGAGGCGGTGCGCGTCGCCACCATCGGCGATGTCGGGGCCAATCTCGCCAAGTTCAACGCCGGCGACCGATTGGTGCCGATCCGCGTCCAGCTCGACGAGGCCGCCCGCGCCGATATCCGCAACATCGCGGCCTTGCGCGTCACCAATGCCAACGGCGTCTCGATCCCGCTGACGGCGGTGGCCGAGATCGGCTTCGGCGAGGGGCCGAGCTCGATCGACCGCTATGACCGCGTCCGCCGGGCCGCGATCGGCGCCGATCTCAAGCGCGGCTTCGAGCTCGGCACGGCGCAGGACACCTTCCAGGAGATCGTCAAGCAGGTCGGCCTGCCCGCTGGCGTGCGCATCGCCGCGACCGGCGACGCCGAGATCCAGGGCGAGGTGGTGCAGGGCTTCATCACCGCTATGGCGACCGGCCTGATGTTGGTGTTGGCCGTGCTGATCCTACTCTTCGGCTCGGTCTTCCAGCCGATCACGATCCTGCTCTCGCTGCCGCTCTCCTTCGGCGGCGTGGTCATCGCCCTGCTCGCCACCGACAAGCCGGTTTCGATGCCGGTCTATATCGGCCTGCTCATGCTGATGGGCATCGTCACCAAGAACGCGATCATGCTGGTCGATTTCGCAGTCGAGGAGATGGCGCGCGGCAAGGACCGCCGCACCGCGCTGCTCGAGGCCGGCCGCAAGCGCGCGCGGCCGATCGTGATGACGACGATCGCGATGGCGGCGGGCATGATGCCCTCGGCTTATGGCGTCGGCGACGGCGGCGAATTCCGCGCGCCGATGGCGATCGCGGTGATCGGCGGCCTGATCGTCTCGACCGTGCTCTCGCTCGTCTTCGTGCCGTCCTTCTATGCGGTGATGGACGATCTCTCGCGCCTGACCGCCTGGGTCTTCGGCCGCTTCTTCAGCAAGCCCGAGGATGAGAGCGCCTGGGAGGCCATCGACGAACACGCCACGCCGGGCGAAGCGAGCGCCAGGGCGATGGCCAAGCTGCCGCCGCCGCGGCTGGCGGCGGAGTAACTCAGGCGGCGGCCGGCTCCGCGCCGGCCGCTCGCTTGCGCTCGACCGCGCAGCGATAGGCCTCGGTCAGCCTCGCCAGCACGGAGTCCCGTGGGCGCGGGGCGCCGAGATGGAGGAAGCGCAGCTCCTCCATGAACCGCTCCCAGAGCGCCGGGCCGCCATCGGCGAGCAATTCGGCGCGGATCGACATGTCCTCGCTCACCGGCAGGAAGCGCCGGCCCCAATCGCCCATCGCGGCGAAGACCGGCACCAGCGAAACCCCCATTTCGGTCAGGCTGTAGATCCCCTTCTGCTTGTGGGAGGCGTCGTCGCGGCGCGAGATCAGCCCGTGCCCGACCAGGCGCTTCAGCCGGTCGGCGAGGATGTTCGAGGCGATGCCCTCATCCGATTTCGTCAGGAGCTCGCGAAAATGCCGGCGATTGCCGAACATCATGTCGCGCAGGACGATCAGGCTCCAGCGATCCCCAAGGATTTCGAGCGTCAAGTTGATCGGGCAGGTCGAGCGGCCGGTCTCTTCCATGCGTCTCTCCTACGCGCTTCGCCAAAAACCGCTTGCATAATACAATCGGTTTAGCTAAAAGCCAACTGCTTGCAAAACGCAAGCGGTCAAGAGCAGCGTCGGCGGGCGCCAACAGCAGGAGGATGACATGGCCAAGGTGATCGTCTGGAACCTCGTGAGCCTCGACGGCTATTTCGAGGGCGCGAAGAAATGGGATCTCGATTTCCACAGCCTCGGCTGGGGTGAGGAGATGGAGGCGCTCAGCCACGGATTCGGCGCTAGCGCCCAGATGCTGGTCTTCGGCCGCGTCACCTATGAGGGCATGAAGGCCCATTGGACGAAGGCCGGGGACAGCGTGGTGACGCGCTTCATGAACGCCCTGCCCAAGCTCGTCGCCTCGCGCACGCTCACGGCGTCCGACTGGAACAATACGCGGGTGACGGCCGACATCGTCGGCGAGATCGCCGCGCTGCGGGCCGCGCCCGGCAAAGACATCTATGCCTTCGGCAGCGCCGAGCTGGTCGACGCGCTGCTCAAGGCGAACCAGGTCGACGAGCTGATGCTGGCGATCGTGCCGGTGCGGCTGGGCGAGGGCACGCTCTTCTTCAAGGAAGGCGGGGAACGGCAGACGATGGAGCTGTTGGAGAGCCGGCCGCTGAAGAACGGGACGGTAATCCTGCGGTATAAAGTGGGGACGGGGACCGGCGTATAAGCCGCAGGCTCTAAAGCGTCGGCGAAATGGCGGGCGAAGGCCCGCTGGACGGCACTGGCGGCGGCTGGTTCCTGCGATTGAGCATCTCGCCGCGCGAGCGGATGATCTGCGCCATGACGACATCCTGAACGCGCTGCTCGGCGGCGCGGCGGATGGCCTCCCTGTCGGCGGGGCGCGCGCCGTCGAGCTCGATGATCTCGATGGTCGCCTGCACCAGCGCATCGACATCCGCCTTGCAGAAGATCATCGCGGCCTTGGCGACGACCTCGGCCTTTTCGTCGGTGAGGAGCATCGGCCCGCCTTCCCGCCCGATGCAGGCCAGCGCCTTGGCGCGGATCAGGTCGCGGCTCTTTTCGAGAACCGCCTTCTTCTCCGCCCGGGCCTGTGCGTCGGCCTCCGATGGCCGGGGTGCATTCTGGCCGGGCGACGGGGTGACCGGCCCTCGAATGCTGGCGCTCTGGCGGGCGCATTCGACGAGGGCGGGCAGCATTTCCGAAGTCGAGGTCAAGGCGAAGGCCAGGCGCCGGTCATTCGCGACCAGCTCCAGATAGCCGCCTTGGCGAAAGGCGGTGATCAATTGCGAATCCGCGGGCATCGCGATCGTCATCAGGACCGGCGTTTTGACATCTGCGGTGACCTCGATGCGCGATGTGCGGTCGAAGACGAGCTGCAGCGCCAGTCTCTCGCCTGGCTTGAGCTTCCAGCTCGCGTGCGAAAATCCGAGCAGCCATTTGAAATCGGCCGTGATCGAGGTGAACATCCGCGTGCCGTTCTTGTAGGCGGCATTCACGGCGCAATGCGAGAATGCGCCTGTCGCATTGTCGGTGAAGGCGCCGCCCGACCAGTTTCCGACGACGATCTTGCCATAGGGCCCCGCAGCCTGCGCCATCGGCGCCAGCAGCATGGTCGAAGCCAGGAGAACTCCACGTATCATGCTCGCCTCGGCAGATATGGACCGCAAGAATGACGTCCGGCGCGGCTTATCGCAATCCCGTGATGGGGTGAATGCGAAAGGCGAGCGCTTTCGGGATCTGCGCCCAGTCGAGCGGGGGAAGACGTGGATGCTCGGAACAAGCCCGAGCATGACGAAAAGGACGCGGAAAACCCTTCTCCCCTGGCGGGAGAAGGTGGATCGGCGAAGCCGAGACGGATGAGGGGGCGCTGTAAGCTCACCGCCTTGGCCGGAACGTGACGCTAACCGGAAAGGGCACGGCGCCCCCTCATCCGGCGCTACGCGCCACCTTCTCCCGCGAGGGTAGAAGGGAAAAGGGCGTCGCGGCAGCGGCAAAAGGCGCTGGGAACCCCTCCTCCTGTTAGGAGAGGGGCAGGGGTGAGGTGTCGGCCCCCGGACCAGTTACGTGGAAACCTTGCCGTCATTGCGAGCGCAGCGAAGCAATCCATGTGTGGACGGCCCCTTATTTGCAAGATGGAAGCTGTGGTTGGTCTGGTCGCTTGCGGTCATGTGTCCGGCCTGTTTGTGCGGGGTTTCCGCTGGCCAAGATGGTTTCCGCGGCGAGGGAGCCAAACAGGATAGCGACCTGTGACGGCCACTGGATTGCGCGGCATCGCCCTCGTCGAGGATCGACCGATCCCACCATCTGCTCCTTGTCTTGCAAGCTCGGCTCGCCGGCGCGGCGGAGGTTGGTGTCCGCGCCGGGATCTCGGTCAGGCAGCGGCCGGGCAGGCCTCTGGCCGCGCGTCGCTCGTGCGATAGCGTCCGCCCCTCGCCAGGAGGGCCCAGGCGATGCGGGCGAGCTTGTTGGCGAGTGCGATCGCGGCGAGCTTGGGTGGCTTGCGGGCGAGCAGGCTCGTGAGCCAGGGCATCGGCCGCCGGGCCTTGCCGCGCCGCACCTGCCAGACGACCGCCGTCGCGCCGACCACGAGGAGGCTGCGCAAGGTCTCGTCGCCGGCCCGCGTGATCCGGCCGAGGCGGGTTTTGCCGGCGGTCGAGTGGTCCTTCGGCGTCAGTCCGATCCAGGCCGCGAAATCCCGCCCCGACCGGAAGGCTTCGGGATGGGGCGTCTTCATCACGAGCGTGGTGGCGATGATCGGGCCGATCCCCGCCACCTCGGCCAGCCGGCGCGAGGCCTCGTTCGCAAGATGCCAGGCCTTCAGCCGCACCTCGATGGCACAAAGGCGCTCTTCGAGCTCGGCGAGTTCGAGGGCGAGCTCGGCGAACATCTCTCGGGCCAGGGGCGGGATCTCCGGATCGTCCTGCACCGTCTCCAGGAGCGGGCGCACATGCGCGGCGCCTTTGGCTCCCACATGGCCGAACTCGGCCCCATAGCCCCGGATCGTGTTGGCGAGCTGCGTCCGCCGCCGCCCCAGCCGTTCCCGCATCCCGGCCAACATCAGGTCGGCCTGCTGCCCGGCGCTCTTCATCGGCACGAAGCGCATGCTCGGCCGCCCGGCCGCCTCGCACAAGGCCTCCGCATCGGCCGCGTCGTTCTTGCCACGCTTCACATAGGGCTTGGCGAGCTGCGGCGCGATCAGCCGCACATCGTGACCCATCGCCGTCAGCACCCTGGCCCAGTGATGCGAGGCCCCGCACGCCTCCAGGACCACCAACGTCGGCGGAAGACGGGCGAAGAACGCCTCCATCGCCGACCGGCTCAGCTTGCGCTTCAGCACCACTCGCTCCGCCGCGTCGACCCCGTGCAGTTGAAAAAGACGCTTCGACGTATCCAACCCAATGCGTATAACCTGATCCATGGACGGCCTCCTCAGATGGTGTTTCGACAACCTCATCTTGGCACACAGATGCCGATCGGGGGCCGTCCACCCCAACAGGAGGGCTCGCTCTACGTCCCCTAGATTGCTTCGCTGCGCTCGCAATGACGATGAAGTGGCGGTGAGGTCACGGCCAAAGCGTCAAACGGCCGACCCCTCACCCTGCCCTCTCCCTATGGGAAGGGTTCCGGCCGCACACCTCGCAATGGGGCGCGTTCTCGGCGCGGATGACGGATGGCGAGCTGGAGGTCAGGCCCTCTGCCGGCTCCTCCTCCTGCGCCCGCGGCGCTCGAAAATTCACGGTCCCGCCGATTTGGCGGAACCGTGCCAGTTGCGAAACGGCCAGCGGTCATTCGATGACGTCGACGATCCGCCGGCTGGTGGGATCGACGATCAGGACGTCGTCGCCCAGCAGCGTGTAGTGATGCCCACGCAACTGCGGATCCGCATCCACCGCTTCAGCCGGAACAGGCCGCAGCATCGTCTCGGGCGGCAGCACGGCGCCCTTCAGACCCTCGGCGCCGGTGATGTCGCCGGGCCGGGCATCGTTCATGATGATCCGGACAAGCTGGTGCCGGTCGCCGGCGGCCGCCGGCTGAGGCCGCGTGCTGGCCGTCGTCGCCGAACCGCCCTTGTCGACCACTTGGACGACGCGCCGGCTCCTCGGCTCGACGATGGCGACCTCGTCGCGTTCGGTCATGACATAGCGATAGCCGCGCCAGTTCGGGTTGCGCTCCACGATCTCCGGCGGCAGGTCGTAATAGGGCGCGTCGGCGGGCAGCATCACGCCTTCCTGGAACACCACCGTATCCGGCCGACTCCAGCGCCTGAGATCGCGCCGCTGCTCGAACACCGAATAGGTGATCTGGCTCGGGCCACGGCCGTCGCGTTCGATCACATCGACGATCCGCCGGCTACGCGGGTCGACGATCACGATCTCGCGGTCCGAAACCGTATAGCGATAGTCACGATATTCCGGCCGGATCGATGCGATGTCCCGGGGAAGGGGTTCGAGCCGGACCTGCGAAGGCAGCTCGGCTCCAACCGAGACCGACACTCCGAGGTTCTGGACGGGCCGGATCTCGTTGCGCTGGACGCGCTCGCGCACCGTATCGGCGATACGTTGCCGCGCTCCATCGTTCTGCTGCTGCTCGGCGGGCTGGGCGGTCGCCGGGGAGGTCGTCCCGCCAGTCGCCGGAGGAGCCCCTGCCGTGCCTGGCGAGGGCATGGCCGGAGCGGCGCCGGCCGGAGCCGGAGGGGCCGCAGCCGGACGCTGGGCCGCGGTGCCGGCCTGCCCGGGCGCGGGAGCCTGTCCAGAAGCCGGCGCCTGTGCCGGTGTCTCTCTTGCCGCTGGAGCCTGTCCCTGCTGCGAAGGGGCATCGGTCCTTGGCCGCTGCGTCTCGGCGGCGTTAGGCTCATTGTGCGGCCGCGGTGGCTGCGCCGTCTGCGGCGAGGTCGGACGTGTGCCCGGCCGCTGCTCATCCGGTGAGCGCCGCGCGCCGGGATCGTCCGGCCGCTCGCGCTGGGCCTGCTCGCGCTGGGGCCGCTCCACCGGCTGCAGCCCCTGCCGCTCGCCACGGGGATCCTGGCCTTGCACGCGCTGCTGTTGCTGTTGCATCGGCTCCCGCGAGCCCTCGCGCGCCCTGTCACCAGACGGGGCGCTCTGGGCCCCGCGCGGCTGCGCTCTCGGACCGTCCGACCTCGGCTCCTGCTCGCCCCGTTGCGGCGCGCCGGAGCGCCCCGGGCCGGCATCCGATGGGCCCCGTTCTACCCGGCTGCGCGGCATGTCGTCCGAGGGAACGACGACCGTCTGCGCCGTCGCCAGTCCCGATTGGGCGGCGAGCGCGAGTGCTGCAACTCCTATGAACCGTTTCATGGCTCTCTCCCGATTGACTGTGAATCGGCCAAGGCGACATCGCCCGGATAGACGTTCGGGGCGGATGGCCCTTGCCCGTATCAAAAGGGGGGCCTGTCGCTGCGACAGGCCCCCTGCCGGATCATTCGATGATCTGCACCACCCTGCGGGTTCTCGGCTCGACCAGAACGGTCCTGTCGTTCACGACCGTGTAGCGGTACTGGGTCTTGCCGTAGCGAGCCGGCACCTCGCGATAGGTCACGGTTTGCGGAAGCGTCGTGCCGACGGCGACCTCCCCGCGGTACCGCACCGACGGAACCCGCTGTTCGGTCACATAGGTCCGAAACTCGGTGCGCTGGTCTGCCGTGATACCGCCGGCAATGGCGCCGGCGGCCGCTCCCCCGACCGCGCCGGCAGCTGCGCCGACCGGTCCGCCGATGACGGCTCCGCCAACGGCACCGGCTGCGGCTCCGCCCGCCGCTCCGCCCGCGGATCCGGAATTCGATTGTGCGATGGCAACGGCCGGCATCACGGCCAGGCTCGCTACCAGAACAAGCTTCTTGATCATGGTTTATCTCCCTTCAGAGACATAACCCCCGTCGCCAGAACAACCCGCCAGCATCTTCGTTCCATGAACGTTTGTTCAGGGACTTCTCCGCGGCAGGAAAGCTTGACGCTCGTGCTGCGCAACGATGCCCGCATGGGTTGTCCGCTTGGTCAATTGCAATAAATACTTGATATCACCGCGCTTTTTGGCGCGAATCCGGCAGATCAAAGCTGGTAGGTTCATACAGGCCGAGCATCGGCTTTTGCGCTGTTCGGCGCGGCGGGCGCGAGACAGCGGCGTTGTAAAAACCGTCGCAAACCAAACTGAACAGCGCCGGTCCCGAGGCTCGCAGCCTGGTCCGGACAGCATGTTGAGCGACTGCATGAACTCGTCCCGCGCCCTCTAGTCGTGCGCCAGACCACCGCCGGACGCATTCCCCCCTTTCGCCACGGCTCTCGTTCTCCCAGCCAAGATGTCCTAGGCTTCCGCTTCCTGTCCGGCAGCTGGAAGCACTGAGATGACGACGTTGACCGCCCCGCTCTCCGAGGCTCCGCTGGATGAGGGCTTCCGGCCGCACACCTCGCATTGGGGCGTGTTCTCGGCGCGGATGAAGGATGGCGAGCTGGAAGTCAGGCCCCATGCCGGCGATCCCGATCCCAACGAGATCATCCAGAACTTTCCGGGAGCGCTGCGTCACCGCGCTCGCATCGCGCAGCCCATGGTGCGCCGGGGCTGGCTGGAGAACGGGCCGGGACCTGATGAGCGCCGCGGCCGCGACGAGTATCTGCCGATGTCGTGGAGCGCCGTGCTCGACAAGCTCGCGGGCGAACTCAGGCGGGTGCGCGACGATTTCGGCCCGGGCGCGATCTTCGGCGGGTCCTATGGCTGGTCCAGCGCCGGGCGCTTCCACCATGCGCAAAGCCAGGTCCATCGTTTCCTCAACACCTCGACCGGCGGCTATGTGAAGTCGGTCAACAGCTACTCCTCGGGCGCCTCCTCCGTCCTCGTGCCGCATATCATCGGCGACTACGAGGATCTGGTGAAGCGCAACGTCTCCTGGGAGCAGATCGCCGAGCACAGCGAGATCGTGCTCGCGTTTGGCGGCATGGCGCTGAAGAACAGCATGGTCACCGGCGGCGGCAGCAGCAAGCATGTCGAGCGCGGCGCGATGCAACGCGCCCATCAGCGCGGCTGCGACTTCGTGCTGGTCGGCCCCCTGCGCGGCGATCTGCCCGAGGAGGCCGGCGCCGAATGGCTCTCCAGCATCCCCGGCACCGATACGGCGCTGATGATGGCGCTGGTCCATAGCCTCGTCGTCGCGGGCCTGCACGATCGCGATTTCCTGGAACGCTATACCGTCGGCTGGCCGGTCTTCGAGCGCTATCTGCTGGGGGAGACCGACGGGCAGCCAAAGGATGCCGCCTGGGCCGCCGCCATCACCGGCGTGCCGGCGCAGGCGATCACGGCGCTGGCCAGGCGGCTGCACGGCAAGCGCGCGCTGATCGTCGTGGCGCATGCGCTGCAGCGGGCCGAGCATGGCGAGCAGCCGGTCTGGATGGGCATGGTGCTGGCGGCCGCGCTCGGCCAGATCGGCCTGCCGGGCGGCGGCTATGGCTATGCGCTGGGTGCGATCGGCTATTACGGCCGGCGCTACAACGCCGTGCCGATGCCGACGCTGCCGCAGGGGCGCAACGCCGTCACCGACTTCATTCCGGTGGCGCGCATCTCGGACATGCTGCTGAACCCCGGCACGAGCTACCGCTATAACGGCCAGACCCGGACCTATCCCGAGATCAAGCTGGTCTACTGGGCCGGCGGCAATCCGTTCCATCATCACCAGGACCTGAACCGGCTGAAGCAGGCTTTCGCCAGGCTCGACACGCTCGTCGTCCACGAGCTGGCCTGGACGGCGACGGCCCGTCACGCCGACATCGTCCTGCCCTGCACGATGACGCTGGAGCGCGAGGACATCGGCGGCAATGCCAACGACCCGCTGCTCGTGCCGATGCGGCCCGCGATCGCGCCTTATGGCGAGGCGCGCGACGACTACGCGATCTTCGCCGATCTCGCCGAACGGCTGGGCACGGCCCAGGCCTTCACCGAGGGCCGTACGGTCCGGCAATGGCTCGAGCATCTCTATGAGCCGACGCGGGCCGCACTGGCCGAGGCCGGCCTGCCGGCGCCGAGCTTTGCCGAGTTCCAGGCGAGCGAGGGCTACGACATGCCCCAGCAGGACGATGATGGCGGGCGCCTGCGGGCCTTTCGCACCGACCCGACCGCGCATCCGCTGCCGACGCCGAGCGGCAAGCTGGAGATCTTCTCGCAGAGGATCGCGAGCTTCGGCGAGGCGGACTGCCCTGGCCATCCGGCCTGGCTGGGGGCCACCAATGTGCCCGATGCGGCCTCGCCCTTCGTCCTCGTCGCCAATCAGCCGCGCACGCGGCTGCACAGCCAGTTCGACTTCGGCGGCCACAGCAGCGGGGCCAAGCATCGCGGCCGCGAGGTCGCGCGCATGCATCCCGAGGATGCTGAAGCGCGCGGCATCACGGAGGGCGACATCATCCGCATCTCGAACGAGCGCGGCGCCTGCCTGGCGGCGGTGAATGTCACTGACAGCATCCGCCAGGGCGTGGTCCAGCTGCCGACCGGCGCCTGGTACGATCCCGTCGATCCCGAGGAGGATAAGCCGCTCTGCGTCCACGGCAATCCCAACGTCCTGACCCGGGATGTCGGCACCTCGGCGCTGGCGCAGGGCTGCACGGGACAATTGACCACCGTCCAGGTCGAGCGCTTCGACGGCAACCTGCCGCCGATCCAGGCTTATGATCCGCCGGTTCGGCGGCCTTCGTGAGACGGGCCTCGTGAGCGGTTGATCGGCGCAGCTGGCGCGGCTCAGCCGCGCCGCACCAGCAGCACCGCCGCCAGAATCGCGACGCCGCCAAAGGCCTGCGCCGGCGAGGGCTGCTCGCCGAAGATCGCCCAGGCGGCGAGCACGCTGACCAGCGCCGGCCAGACCATGACGAGGGAGGCGGCGCTGGCGCCGTAGCTGCCGAGCGAGAGCGTGATCAGGCCCTGGCCGAGCGCATGCGAGACCAGGCCGAGCGCGATCACCGCGAGCCAGCCCTGCAGGCTTGCCGGGATGATGGTTTCGCCGAGCGCGAGCGCCGCCGCGAGGCAGAAGACGGCGCAGAGCGCGCTGGAGATCAAGCCGATCCGGCCGGCATCGGCCCGCTCGCGGGCGCGGCGCACGGCGAGGATGTAGGCGGCATAGGAGAAGGCTGCGCCGGTCGCCAGCATGTCGCCGAAGATCCCGCTGGGCGAGGCGGCAGCGGGGGCGCCGATGAATTTCGGCAGCACCAGCATCAGCGCGCCGCCAAGCGCGAGCGCCAGCGCGCCGAGGATGCGCTGCGTCGGCTTCTCCCCGAGCAGGAGCCAGCCGCCGAGCACGACCGCGACGGGCGAGAGATTGCCGAGCAGCGAGGCGTTGGCGATCGTGGTGTGGCCAAGCGCTGCGTTGTAGAGCACCACGTCGATCGCGAAGGTGAGACCGGCGATTGCAATCGGGATGAGCGCGCCGGGACGAACCGCGCCCGAGACCGCCTTGCGCTGCTCCAGCGCCGTCCAGAGCGCGAGCACGGGAAGTGCGAACAGCATGCGCCAGAAGCCGCCGGCGGCCGGGCCGACATCGGCCAGACGCATGAACACGCCGGAAAAGCCGATGCAGGTCGCGCCGGTGAGCAGTGCGACGAACATTGCCAGCGCTGGGGCGGCGGGGCGGGGCATGACGAGGGCCGGCGTGGACATCTGGCGACTTCCTGAGCAATCGCCCGCGATATAGTCAACTTCCATCAATCGGAAAAACGGATTATTCTGATTCAACCATTCCTAAAATCGATCGATGGAGTTTGCCTCATGACGGCGCATTTCGATCTCGCCGCGCTCGACATGCTGGTCGCGGTCGCCGAGACCGGCGGTTTCACCGCTGCAAGCGCCAGGCTCGGCCGCACGCAATCGGCGATCTCGGTGCGGATCCAGGATCTCGAGAGCCAGATCGGCCATCGCCTGCTCGAGCGCTCGCGCCGGGGCGTTACGCCGACCGATGCGGGCGAACGATTGATCGCGCATGCGCGCCGGCTTCTGGCGATCGAGCGCGAGGCGCTGGCCGATCTCGGCGGCGCGTCGGCCTCGGGGCGGCTGCGCATCGGCATTCCCGACGATTACATGGACGCCTATCTGCGCCCGCTGATCGCGCGGTTCGCGGCCGAGCACCCCAAGGTCGAGCTCGAATTGCGCTGCGATCTCTCGAAGCGGATCGAGCCGGCGCTGGCGGCCGGCGAATTCGACCTCGCCGTGGTGACGCAGGATCCCAACCGGCCGATCGGCGAGGTTTTGCGGCGCGAGGCGATGATCTGGGTCGCGGGGCGCGGCCATCGCCCGGAACTGCAGGAGGTGCTGCCGCTGGCGCTGTTCTCGGAGGGCTGCCGGGCGCGCCCGCGTATCCTCCAGGCACTGGGCGCGGCGGGCAAGGCGCACCGGCTGGTGTTCTCCTGCTCGCACACTTCGGGCATGCTTTCGGCCGTCGAGGCTGGGTTTTGCGTCACGGCCCTGACCGAGAGCGCGATTCCGCCGAGCCTGCGGCGCCTGGGCCCGGCAGACGACCTGCCTGCATTGTTCGATCTCTCGGTCGGCCTGATCATAGGGCCGCAGCCGGGGCTCGCGGCAAGGCGCTTTGCCGACGCGCTGCGCGACGAAATGGCCGCGCCGCGGCTGGCGGCGTAGGCGTGGCGGGATTGCCCCGCAGGGCGCATCAGCCTAAAGCCAAGGCCACACACGCTTTCCACCGTCATCCTGGGGCGTAGCGAAGCGAAGACCCGGGATCCATCATAGGGCTCCGGAGCTTTACGATGGATCCCTGATCTGCGCGGCTTCGCCGCTTGTCCAGGATGACGCGGCGCCTTTCTTTTCCCAGTTTGCAGAACGATTTCGAATCCCATGAAATTCCTCGACCAAGCAAAAATCTATGTGAAGGCGGGCGATGGCGGCGCGGGCTGCGTCTCCTTCCGGCGCGAAAAATTCATCGAGTTCGGCGGGCCCAATGGCGGCGATGGCGGGCGCGGCGGCGATGTCGTGATCGAATGCGTGCAAGGCCTCAACACGCTGATCGACTTCCGCTTCCAGCAGCACTTCAAGGCCAAGATCGGCGGGCACGGCATGGGCGCCGACCGGCATGGCGCCAATGGCGAAGTGAAGGTGCTGAAGGTGCCGCCGGGGACGCAGATCTTCGACGAGGACGGCGAGACGCTGATCGCCGACCTGACGCAGGCCGGGCAGCGCTTCGTCCTGTGCAAGGGCGGCAATGGCGGCTTCGGCAATGCCTATTTCAAGACGGCGACCAACCAGGCCCCGCGCCATGCCAATCCGGGCCTGATCGGCGAGGAGCGCTGGGTCTGGCTGCGGCTGAAGCTGATCGCCGATGCCGGGCTGATCGGCCTGCCGAACGCCGGCAAATCGACCTTCCTTGCCACGGTGACTGCGGCCAAGCCCAAGATCGCCGATTATCCCTTCACCACCCTGCATCCGGGCCTGGGCGTCGTGCGGGTCGATGCGCGGGAGATGGTGCTGGCCGATATTCCCGGCCTGATCGAGGGGGCGCATGAGGGCCATGGCCTGGGCGACCGCTTCCTCGGCCATGTCGAGCGTTGCCGCGTGTTGCTGCACCTTGTCGAGGGCACCAGCGAACACGCCGGCAAGGCCTACAAGACCGTGCGGCAGGAGCTCAGTCTCTATGGTGAAGGCCTGGACGAGAAGCCCGAGATCGTGGCGCTCTCCAAGGTCGATGCGCTCAGCCCCGAACTGCTCAAGGAGCAGGTGGCGCGGTTGAAGCGGGCCTGCAAGCGCATGCCGATCATCCTGTCCTCGGCCTCGGGCGAGGGCGTCGAGGCGGCGCTGCGGGCGCTGTTTGCGATCGTCGACGAGGCGCGCAAGGACGAGGCGCGCGAGAACGCTCCTGCCGAGGAGACCGGCTGGCGGCCGTAATGGCTCTCATCAAAGGGTAAGAGCAGGATTGACGCGAAAAACCGGTTCCCACTTTTTCGCATCCTGCTCTGGCCGGTGACAGAATTGCGAACCGCCGTTCCCAAGATGGCGGCGGCTCTTGCCTAAGGGCACGGCGTCGCGTCAATAGTGTTTCCAACGAAATCTCTGGAAACGCCGCGACATGAAGCACCTCACTTCCCCGACCGTGTTGCTGGCTCTGATCTGCGCCGGCTCGGCCTTCGCCCAGGCGCAACGCAGCCCGGCTGCAGCCCAAGGGCAACAGCGCCCGGCGGCAGCGGCTCCCGCCCCCGGCGGCGTTTCGCAGCCCGACAACACCACCGCGACCTATGGCGACTGGACGCATCGCTGCCAGCAGGGCGTCGGCACCCGCATCTGCGAGGTCGTGCAGACCTTGCAGGTCCAGGGGCAGCAGGGGCCGGTGGCGCTCGTCGCGGTCGGCCGGCCGGTCAAGACCGAGCCCTACAAGCTCGTCGTGCAGGTCGCGCCGAATGTGACGCTGGGTCCCAATGCCGGCGTACGCGTCGCGCTGGGCGAGAAGGACGAGGGCACCCTGGCGGCGTTCTCGCGCTGCATTCCGGGCGGCTGCTTCGCCGAGGTATCGATGAGCGAGGACCTGCTGAAGCGCTGGCGCGGCTATTCGGACGGCGGGCAACTGCGCTTCCAGGACGCGGCGAACCGGCCTGTGACGCTGCCCTTCTCCTTCCGCGGCTTCCAGGCGGCGGCCGAGGCGCTGGCAAGAGAGCCTTGAAGGGCGTCATTCTCGGGCTTGCCCCGAGAATCTCATGACCAGAGCGCTCCGATTTTCGAGATGGCCGGGTCAAGCCCGACCATGACGCGCTTCGGAGCCCGGCGCTGCGCGGAGTTTATCCTTGGGCCGATCGAAGATCGGACCGGAGGGCTTCGGCCAGGATGACGGCGCGGTTCAACGATAACCTGGCTTGTCGAGCGCCTCAGCTCTCGACGAATTGTAGCCGGTGCAGCCGGGCATAGCTGCCGTCGCGCGCCAGCAGGGCGTCGTGGCTGCCTGTCTCGACGATCTTGCCCTCGTCCAGCACGACGATGAGGTCAGCCTCGCGCACGGTCGAGAGGCGGTGGGCGATCACCAGCGTGGTGCGGTTCTGCATCAGGCGAGCCAGCGCCTGCTGGACGAGCCGCTCGGATTCGGTGTCGAGCGCGCTGGTCGCCTCGTCGAGCAGCAGGATCGGCGCGTCCTTCAGGATGGCGCGGGCGATGGCGATGCGCTGGCGCTCGCCACCCGAAAGCTTCGAGCCGCGCTCGCCGACCTGGCTGTCATAGCCCTCCGGCATCGCCATGATGAAGTCATGAGCGGCCGCGCCCTTAGCGGCGGCGACGACCTCGTCCTCAGTCGCGTCGGGCCGGCCGAAGCTGATATTGGCGCGCACCGTATCGTCGAACAGCACGACATCCTGGCTGACCACGCCGATCTGGCTGCGCAGGCTGGCGAGCGAGAGGTCGCGCAGATCCTGCCCATCGATCTCGACGCGGCCCTCGCTGGGGTCGTAGAGCCGCGGCACCAAAGCAAGCAAGGTCGATTTGCCGGAGCCGGAGCGGCCGACCAGCGCCGTCATCTTGCCGCCCTGGACGGTGAGATCGACGCCCTCCAGCGCGCGGGCATCGTCGCGATAGCGGAAACGCAGGCCCTTGAAGGCGATCTCGCCGACCCCGACCGCAAGCGGCCTGGCGTCGGGGCGCTGCGTGATCACCGGCTTTTCGTCGATCAGGGCGTAATAGCGCTTCAGCGAGGCGCCGGCCTCCTGGACGATGGCGTTGAGGTTGCCGAGCGAGCGCATCGGCTGCGCCGCCAGCAGCAGCGCCGAGACATAGCCGGTGAAATCGCCGACCGTCGAGCCGCCGGAGGTGATGCGCACGCCGATCGCGGCGAGCACGCCCGCGACCGCAATGCCGCCCGCGACCTCGAGCAGCGGATCGAGCCGGCCGCGCGCATTGGCCGACTTCATCTTGACGGCGCGGATCGATTCGAAGGCAGCCGCCGCGCGCGCCTTGAGATAGGGCTCGAGCGAATCGGTCTTGGCGGCGCGCGCACCCTGCAGGCTCTCGGTGACGAGGCTCGCCATCACGCCGGTCTGTTCCTGCTGCGACACCGCCATGCGGCGCAGCTTCTTGCCGATGCGGCCGATCGGCCGCGCCACGATCGGCGCGATCAGCAGCACGACCAAGGTCATCTGCCAGTCGATCCAGAGCAGGGCGCCGACGAGCGCGATCGCGGTCAGCACGTCGCGCACGGCGATGTTGACCAGCCGCGTCAGCGCCTCCTTGACGAAGGTGAAGTCGGTGGTGAAGCGCTGCGTGAGGGAGGCGGGGTTCTCTTTTTGCAGCTGGGCGAGGTCGGCGTCGATCAGATGCGCGTAGAGCTGCGTCTGCATGTCGGCCTCGATGCGGCTGACGACGCTGTTGGTCATCACGGTCTGCGTCAGCAGGGAGAAACCCTTGATCGCGGTGACGATGACGACGACGATCGCGACGGCGTTGACGACGCCGATCTCGATGTCGATCGATTTCGAGACGAGCCGCTCCATCCGGCGCACGAAGCCGGTTGCCTCGGCGCTGAGCGGGTCGGCGAAAGCGTCGAACGCCGCCTTGATCAGCAGTGGATAGAAGCTCGTCGTCGCGGCGATCACGACCACGAGGCCCATGATCATCGCCATTTGCGGCAGGTAGGTCTTGCCCTGCTCGCGCCAGACGCGAGCGAAAAGCGCGAAAGTGTCGTCGGTAACGCGGCCGATCTTCATGGCGCGGGGCCTACCATGGCGAATGGCGAGTGGCGAGTGGCGAATCCGCGAAGATTTCACTCGCCATTCGCCATTCGCCACTCGGGTCTTGCTCCAGACACGAAGCTGGCGTCCGATAGCCACAACCGATTCAGGAGATTGCGACAGCCCATGCCCTTGCATCCGCCGGCCCAAGCCGGCCAGAGATTCAGCGAGATCGACACGCCTGCCCTGGTGCTCGACCTCGATGCCTTCGAACGCAACCTCGTCGCCATGGCGGCCTATACGCAGGCCCATGGCATCCGCTTGAGGCCGCACGCCAAGACGCATAAGAGCCCCGAGATCGCCCTGCGCCAGATCGCCCATGGCGCCGTCGGGCAATGCTGCCAGAAGGTCTCGGAGGCCGAGATCCTGGTCGCGGGCGGCGTGCAGGACGTGCTGGTTTCCAACGAGGTCGCGGGTGCCGCCAAGCTCGACCGGCTGGCGCAGCTCGCCCGCAGCGCCAAGATCAGCCTCTGTGTCGACCATCTCGACGGCGTGCGCGAGGCGGCGGAAGCCGCCGCGCGCCATGATGTCGTGTTCGATGTCCTGGTCGAGATCGATGTCGGCGGGCGGCGTTGCGGCGTTGCGCCCGGCGAGGCGGCGGTCAGGATCGCCGAGGCGGTCTCGCGCAGCAATACTTTGCGCTTCGGCGGCCTGCAGGCCTATCACGGCACGGCCCAGCATATGCGCTCGATCGACGAGCGGCGCGAGGCGATCGAGCGCGCCGGCCTCTCGGCCCGCAACACGGTCGAACGCCTGGCCCAGGCCGGCCTGAGCTGCGGCGTCGTCAGCGGGGCCGGCACCGGCACCTATGAGATCGAGACCGCCTCGGGCATCTGGAACGAGATCCAGGCCGGCTCCTACATCTTCATGGACGCCGATTACGCCCGCAACCGGCAGGCGGACGGCACGCCGTTCCGCGCCTTCGAGCATGCGCTCTTCATCCTGACCGGGGTGATGAGCAAGCCGGTGCCCGACCGCGCCGTCGTCGATGCCGGGCACAAGGCGGCGGCGATCGATTCCGGCATGCCGATGCCGTTCCGGCGCGAGGGCGCCGTCTACACGAAACCCTCCGACGAGCATGGCGTGCTGACCGGCGACCCGATCGCGCTGCCGCATCGTGGCGAGCATGTCCTGCTCGTGCCGGGTCATTGCGACCCGACGGTGAACCTGCACGACTGGTATGTCTGCGTGCGCGGGATGCACGGGCCGGACGCCCATGTCGAGGCGCTCTGGCCGGTGGCGGCGCGCGGCGCGCTGACCTGAACCCATCGCGGAGCATGTGATGCTCGCCGAACTCGCGCTCAGGCTGATCACACCGGCCGGGCGGATGACGCGGCGGCTGGGGCTGGTGTCGGAGAGCACGGCGCTGTGGGCGCGCGGCTTTCGCCACCGCAAGGCCTGGGCCGCGCATCACGGGCGCTGCCGCGCCGTGGTGGCGGATGTGGTCGCGGCGCTGCCATCCCGGCGCTGCGTCGTCGTGCTCGGCTCGGGGCTGGTGCGGGATGTGCCGCTCGACCTGCTTTGCGAAGGCTTCCAGCGCGTGCTGCTGGTCGACGCCGTGCATCTGCCGTCGGTCAGGCTGCGCATGGCCTTTCGCCGCAAGGTCACGCTCCTGACGCGCGATCTCAGCGGTGTGATGGGCTGGCTCGCCGGGCAGAGCGAGGGACGGATCGACCCGCTCGCCGATCTGCTTGCGGATGTGGGCATCGATCTCGTGATCTCGGCCAATCTTCTCTCGCAGCTCGCCTGGCCGGTGGAGGACTGGCTGGAGGAGAATCCGGAGCGGACTGCCGCCTTTCCGGTCGATTTGCCGGCGCGCTGCATCGCCTGGCATCTCGACGATCTCGCGCGCTTTCAGGGGCGCGTCGTCCTGCTCAGCGATGTCGAGATGGTCGAGCGGGACAGGGCCGGGACGGTAATCGAGCGGCTCGATCTGATGCGCGGCGTCGCACTCCCCAAGCCGGATGAGAGCTGGGACTGGCCGGTCTCGCCATTCGGGGAGATCGGGCGCGACCGGGAGGCGGTGCACCGGGTCGGCGCCTGGCGGAATTTTGGTGGTCCTGCGTGAAAACGGGCCAGCTCCCTTCTCCCACCCATCTCGGGCTTGCCCAAGATGGGCAACCCAAAGTGTCAAAGTGGGCAACAGCCGACTTTGATGCGGGAGAAGGTGCCCCGGAGGGGCGGATGAGGGGGCGCCGTGCCTTTTCCGGTTGGCGTCGTGTTGCGCTGAGGCGGAAAGCTCACAGCGCCCCCTCATCCGTCTCGGCTTCGCCGATCCACCTTCCCCCGCGAGGGGGGAAGGGAAGTGGCGCATGCACCGAAAGTCCCGCTGGCTGCCGCACGCCCTTGCTCAGCGATTCAGCCTGACCTCGCCGCTCTGCGCCAGATCATAGCCGCCGAGTTCGCGCGCCCTTGCCGCCATGTCGGGCCTGCGCATCCAGGCGAGCAGGGTTTGCGTCGCCGGTTCGAAATAGGTCCGGCGGCGCATCACCAGATCGACATGCTCCCAGACCAGCGGCAGGAAATCGAGGCCGAAGGCGGCAGCGATGGCGCGCGAGGCGATGCCGCAATCGGCGCGGCCGGTGCGGATCGCCAGGGCCAGATCCTGGCCCGTGGCGCAGATGCCCTCGGCCATGACCATGCGGCCGTCAGTGATGCCGTCGCGCGCCATCAGGCTCGTCAGCAGCAATTGCGCGCCGGCGCCCTGCTGGCGACGGGCGAAGCGGGCACGCCTTTCGACAGCCGAGGCGATGCCGGCAAGGGCGAGCGGATTGCCGGGCGCCATCAGCAAGCCCTGCTCGCGCCGGGCGAAACCGATCACCACCGCGTCGAACAGGCCGGGCTCCGCCCGGATCGCGGCCGGGTTGGCCGCGTCATTATCGGGCGTCGCATGGAGATGGATCGCGGCGATGGCGACCTCGCCGCGCGTCAGCCGGTCGAGCCCGGCCTGCGAGCCTTCCGCCAACAGCGCCAGACCGCAGCCGGAATCACGCACGGCGACCTCTAGCAGCGAATCCTGGCTGCCGCCGATGATCGGCGGCGGGTTTGTGGGCTGCATGCCCTCGGGCCGCGCCAGCCCGGCCTCGAGCCAGCGGTCGAGCGCTGCACGCGGGAACAGCCATTTGCCGCTGACTTTGGTGCAGGGCACGGCACTATGCGCGACGAGCTCGTAGAGCTTGCGCTCCTTGAGCCGCAGATAGGCGGCGGCCTCCTCGGTGGTCAGATAAATCCGGTCCTGCATCTGGTTGCGCCAGGCTGTTCTTGTTCCAAGATTGGCAATTGGTCGCATTGAACTCTAGAAATCACAAGTGTCTGCAGGCTTTGGCTGTTCGCAGGCTTGAGCTTTCGGGCAGGTCTGGGCTTTCGGACAGGTCTGGCTTTCGGGGGAGCGCGACGGACGGTGGACTTCGCGGCGATCTTCAAGGCGGCCTTCGCGCTGGTGGTCGGGCTCGATCCCGGTTTCCTGGCGATTGTGGGCCTGTCGCTCAGGGTGACGCTGACCGCCGTGCTGATCGCGGGGCTGATCGGCCTGCCGCTCGGAGCGGCCCTGGCGCTGGCGCGCTTTCCCGGCCGCTCGGTCGTCATCGTCTGCCTCAACGCACTGATGGGCCTGCCGCCGGTCGTGGCCGGGCTTTTCGTCTTCCTGATGCTCTCGCGCTCGGGCCCGCTCGGCCCGCTCGGGCTGCTGTTCACGCCGACCGCGATGATCGCGGCGCAGGTGATCCTGGTCCTGCCGATCGTGATCGCGCTGACACGCCAGACGGTCGAGGATCTCTGGAGCGAGTATCGCGACCATCTGCGCTCGGTCGGGCTCGAGGGGATGCGCGCGATCCCGACCCTGCTCTTCGATGGGCGCTTTGCGTTGGCTACCGCGCTGCTCGCCGGCTTCGGCCGGGCGAGTGCCGAGGTCGGCGCGGTGCTGATCGTTGGCGGCAACATCGCCGGCTACACCCGCACCATGACGACGACGATCACGTTGGAGACCTCCAAGGGCGACTTAGCCCTGGCGCTCGGGCTCGGGCTCGTGCTGATCGCGCTGACGCTGGCGATCAACGCGGTCGCCTTCGGGGCGAGCCGCATCGGCGCCCGCTATGCCGGATGAACATGATGCGTGACGTGACCTCGATCCTGCCGCTCAGCCTCGAGACCGTCTCCTTCCTCGGGGAGGGGCGCAAATTGGTCGATGCAGTCAGCCTCGTCGTGCCTGCGGGCGGAGTCACCGTGCTGCTCGGGCCCAATGGCGCCGGCAAATCGCTGATGCTCAGGCTCTGCCACGGCCTGCTGACGCCGAGCGAGGGCCGCGTGCACTGGGCAGCCGGCGCGACCGGGCGCGCGAAACGCCACGCCATGGTGTTCCAGAAGCCGATCATGCTGCGCCGCTCGGTCGAGGCCAATATCGATCATGCGCTGGCGTCGGCGGGCGTCGCGCGCCTGGAGCGGCGCGAACGCGCCTGGGCCGCGCTGCAGCGCTTCGGCCTGCTCGAGCGCGCGACGCAGCCGGCGCGGCTGCTCTCGGGCGGCGAGCAGCAGCGCCTGGCCATCGCTCGCGCCTGGAGCTTGAGGCCCGAACTGCTCTTCCTGGACGAGCCTACCTCGCAGCTCGACCCTGCCGCGACGCGGCAGATCGAGGAGTTGCTGACCGGTCTCGTGGCGGAGGGCATCACGGTCTTGATGTCGACGCATGATCTCGGCCAGGCGAAGCGACTGGCCGATCGCGTGCTGTTCCTGCACCGGGGCCGGCTGATCGAGGATTCCCTCGCCGAGTACTTCTTCGTGGAGCCGCAGACGATCGCGGCCCGCGCTTTCCTCGCCGGGGATTTGATCTGGTGAGACGCTCGGAGAAACCGATTGCTCCCAAAACCAGAAACTCCAGGAGACGACCATGATGAGGAGACGACCATGATCAGGACCAGACGCCTCTTGCTCGCTGCCGGTTTCTCGGCCGCCTTTGCCGGCCTCGCGCTCGCCCAGACGACCACAGTCGCGCCGCCGGCGGCATCGGCCCCTGCAGCAGCGGGCGCGCGCTTCATCATCGTCTCCTCGACGACCTCGACGCAGGATTCCGGGTTGTTCGGGCATATCCTGCCCTTGTTCCAGGCCAGGACCGGCATTGAGGTGCGGGTGGTGTCGCAAGGCACCGGCCAGGCGCTGGACACCGGGCGGCGCGGCGATGCCGATGTCGTCTTCGTCCACGCCAAGGCGCAGGAGGAGAAGTTCCTGGCTGAGGGCTTCGCGCTCGAGCGCAAGCCGGTGATGTATAACGACTTCGTCCTGATCGGCCCCAAAAGCGACCCGGCCGGCGTCGCCGGCACGAAGGACATCGTCGCAGCGCTGAAGGCGATCCAGGAGAAAAGCGTGCCCTTCGTCTCGCGCGGCGACAAATCCGGCACCCACTCCGCCGAACTGGCGCTCTGGAAGGTCGCGGGCATCGATCTCGATCAGAAGAAGGGCTCCTGGTATCGCGACGTCGGTCAGGGCATGGGGGCTGCGCTCAACACGGCCGGCGGGATGGGCGCCTATGTGCTCGCGGATCGCGGCACCTGGATCTCGTTCAAGAACCGCGGCGATCTCACCATTGCGGTCGAGGGCGACCGGCGCCTGTTCAACCAATACGGCGTCATGGCGGTGAACCCGGCCAAGCACCCGCATGTGAAGGTCAATGACGGCCAGGCCTTCGTGAACTGGCTGATCAGCCCGGAAGGCCAGAAGGCGATCGCCGAGTACAAGATCGACGGGCAGCAATTATTCTTCCCGAATGCGACGCAGGCGGGCGCCTGAATCGATGCGGCGCCTGATCCTTGCCGCCGTGTTCGGGCTCTCCTGCTCCGTCGCGCAGGCCGAGCAACTCGTGCTGCTCCACGCTGCCGGCAGCCTGCGCAATGCGCTGACCGAGGTCGCCCAGGCTTTTGAGGCGACAGCCAAGCTGCCGGTCAAGACCCGCTTCGGACCCTCCGGCCTGTTGCGCGAAAACCTGTCCAAGGGCGAGGCGGCCGAGGTCTTCGCTTCCGCCAATATGAGCCACCCGCTCGCCCTGACTCAGGAGGGCAAGGCCGGGCCCGTCGTGCTCTTCGCCCGCAACGAGATCTGTGCCTTTGCCCGCGCCGGGCTGGAGGTGACGACGCAGACGCTGCTGGCGCGCATGCTCGACCCTGCGGTCAAGCTCGGCACCTCGACGCCGAAGGCCGATCCGTCCGGTGATTATGCCTGGCAGATCTTCGCCAAGGCCGAGGCGCTGCAGCCCGGCGCCAAGGCGGCCCTGGAGACCAAGGCGCTCCAGCTCGTCGGCGGCGCCAACAGCGCGCCGACCCCAGCCGACAGGAACGGCACGGGCCATTTGCTGGCGACGGGGGCGGCCGATCTCTTCCTGGGCTATTGCACCAATGCCTTGCCGATCGCGCGCGAACAGCCGGGCCAGCGCATGGTCAGGCTGCCGCCGGCGCTTGCCGTGGGCGCCGATTACGGGATGACCGTGATGACCGGCGCCTCGACCAATGCCTACCGGCTGGCGCTGTTCATCCTGTCGCCCGAGGGGCAGCGCATCCTTGCCAAGCACGGCTTCACCGCTCCGATCGCGCCGCACGAGGGGGGCTGACCGGCCATGGCTGCGGCCCTTCCGCCGATCCGGCTCCTGGCAGCGGGCAGCCTGCGCGCGGCGTTGGGCGAGGTCGCGGCGGCGTATGAAGCCAAGACCGGACAGGCGATCGAACTCGTCTGCGGCGCGTCGGGCCTGCTGAAGGAGCGGATCGCCCAGGGCGAGGCGGCCGATCTCTTCGCCTCGGCCGATCTCGGCAATCCCGAAGCTCTGGCGAAAGCGGGGCTGGCGGGGCCGGTCGTCTTGTTCGCGCGCAACGAGCTTTGCGCGTTCGCGCGGCCGGAGGTTCAGGTTTCTCCTGAGACTCTGCTTGAACGCATGCTCGATCCCGCGATCAAGCTCGGCACTTCGACACCGAAGGCCGATCCGTCCGGCGACTACGCCTTCCAGGTTTTTGCTCGGGCCGAGGTGCTGCAGGCCGGAGCGAAGGCGGCGCTGGAGGCCAAGGCGCTGCAACTGACCGGCGGGCCGGCGAGCCTCGCGGCGCCCTTCGGCGTCAATGTCTACGGTCACAAGCTCGCGACCGGCGCAGCCGATCTGTTCCTGGCCTATCGCACCAATACCGCGGCGATCGCGCGGGAACAGCCCGGCCTCCAGCCGGTGCGCTTGCCGGCCGCGTTGTCGGTGGGAGCCGATTACGGCCTGACCGTGATGGCCGAGGCCTCGCCAAATGCCGGGCGGCTCGCCATGTTCATCCTCTCGCGCGCCGGGCAGGAGATCCTGGCGAAGCATGGCTTCGCCGCGCCGACCCTGCCGCGCGACACGAACTGAACGGAGCAAGCGCGGATGGACTGGCAGGCGACGCGACCGGGCGAGACATCCGCGCCCCTGCCCGAGAGGCAGGATGCGCATTTTGTCTTCATCGGCCGGATCCGCACGCCTTTCGCGACGCGCGACCAATGTCCGCGCCAGGGCGACAGCGAGAACGGTCCGGAATGCCGCGTCGAGATCGACGCGCCCTGGCATGCGGCCTTGATGGGGATCGCAGCCTTCGCTTATCTCGACCTGCTCTACTGGATGCATGAGGCGCGGCGTGATCTCGTGACCCAGACGCCGCGCGGGGCCGAGCCACTCGGCACCTTCGCCCTGCGCTCGCCGGTGCGGCCCAATCCGATCGCGCTGTCGCGGGTGCGGCTGCTGCGCGTCGAGGAGGGCGCGTTGATCGTGCGCGGGCTCGACTGTCTCGACGGCACGCCCCTGCTCGATGTGAAGCCGAATCGCTGCGCCCAGTCGCCAGCGCAGGAGCACCGCCATGCCGCATCCTGACCGCCGCCTGGTTCTGGCCGGGCTTGCCACGCTCGCGGTTCCGCGTGGGGCCTGGGCGGCGACCATTCGCGATGGAGCCGGCCGCGACATCGCGGTACCGGCCAAGGTCGAGCGCGTCTTCCCCGCCGGGCCGCCGGCCGCGATCCAGCTCTACACGCTGGCGCCGGACCTGCTGCTGGGCTGGCCGCGCGCCAATGGGCCGGAGGAGTTGCCCTTCCTGCTGCCGAATATCGGCAACAAGCCGCAGATCGGCCGCATCACCGGGCGCGGCAACAGCGCCAATCTGGAGGCGGTGCTGACGCTGAAGCCCGACCTCATCGTCGATGCCGGCTCGACCGGGCGCAGCTATGTCGAACTCGCCGAGCGCGTGCAGAGCCAGACCGGCATTCCCTATGCGCTGCTCGACGGGCGCTTCGAGGCGATCCCTGCGAGCTATCGCATCCTCGGCCAGCTCACCGGGCGCGTGGAGCGGGCCGAGACGCTGGCGCGCTGGTGCGAGACCGCCATGACGGTGATCAAGGGCCGCATCGCGACGCTTCCCCCCGAACGGCGCCCCTCGGTCTATTACGCGCGCGGGCCGCGCGGGCTTGAGACCGGCCTGGGCGGTTCGATCAATGTGGAGACGCTGAGCTTTCTGGGCGCGCGCAATGTCGCGGCCGAGCAGCCGGGTAACGGCTTGGCGCAAGGTTCGGGCCTGGCGCAGGTCTCGCTCGAACAGGTCATGGCTTGGGATCCGGAGGTGATCGTCACCGTCGATACCGGCTTTGCCGTGAGCGTGCACACGGATCCGGGCTGGGCGAGCATCCGGGCGGTGAAGGCGGGGCGGGTGCATCTCTCGCCGAAATTGCCCTTCGGCTGGGTCGATTTCCCGCCCTCGGTCAACCGCATGGTCGGCCTGTGGTGGCTGGCGAAGCTGCTCTACCCGGCCCAGTTCCCCGAGAACATCCGCGCCATCGCGCGCGACTTCCACACGCTGTTCTATCAGGTCACGCCGAACGAGGCGCAACTCGACCTGATCCTGTCGGGACACAGGTGATGGGCGTGCTTCCTCGCCGACTGGATGGGCGCTGATCCCGTGCCGCCATCGTCCCTTCGCGGAAACGCCTTTGCGCTTGGCCTGCTCGGCGTCGCGGTGCTGCTCGCTTTCGGGCTCGGGCGCTTTCCCGTCGGGCCCGCCGATCTGGCGCGGCTTGTCTGGGCGGGGCTGATTGGTCAGCCCTCGGGCCTGTCGCCGCAGATCGAGGCCGTGATCTGGAATATTCGCGGGCCGCGCGTGGTCGCCGCCGTGCTTTGCGGAGCGGCGCTGGCGGTCGCGGGCACGGCCTTCCAGGGGCTGTTCCGCAACCCGCTGGTCTCGCCCGATATTCTGGGCGCGTCCTCGGGCGCGGCGCTGGGGGCGGTCGTCGGAATCTATTTCTCGCTCGGGCTGTTCGCGATCCAGCTCGCGGCCTTCATTGGCGGGCTGGTGGCGGTCGGCGCGGTCTATGCGATCGGCTCGACGATCCGGCGCGGCGATCCGGTGCTGGTTCTGGTGCTGACCGGGGTCGTCGTCGGCTCGCTCCTGGGGGCGGGCATCGGGCTGGTGAAATACTGGGCCGATCCTTACAACCAACTGCCCGCCATGACCTTCTGGCTGCTCGGCAGCCTCGCCGGCACGGCCAAGCCGGACCTCATCCCGCTGCTCGGCCCGGTGCTGCTGGGCACGGCCGTGCTCGTCGCCTTGCGCTGGCGGATGAATGTGATGTCGCTGCCGGAGGAGGAGGCGCGCGCGCTCGGGCTCAATACCGGCCCCTTGCGCATCGCGATCGTGGCGGCGGCGACGCTGGTGACGGCGGCGAGCGTGGCGGCAGCCGGCATCATCGGCTGGGTCGGACTCGTCGTGCCGCATCTGGCGCGCTTCCTGGTCGGCCCCGATTTCGGCAAGCTCCTGCCGACGGCGGCACTCCTCGGCGGCGGCTATCTCCTGATCATCGACACGTTGGCGCGCACCGCTGCCCCGGTCGAGACGCCGCTCGGCATCCTCACCGCCGTCATCGGCACGCCCTTCTTCATCTGGCTGCTGGCCTCGGCGCGCGGAGGCTGGTCGTGAGCCTGAGCGCGGCCGACCTCGCCTATGGCTATCGCGAGCGCCGGATCGGCCGCGATATCGGACTCGATCTGGAGGCCGGCGAGGTCCTGGCGCTGCTCGGCCCCAATGGCGGCGGCAAGACGACGCTGCTCAAGACCCTGCTCGGCCTGCTGCCACCGCAAGGCGGAACGCTGATGCTCGACGGCCTGCCGCTGGCTGCGCTTTCGGTCAACCAGCGGGCGCGGGCGCTGGGTTATGTGCCCCAGGCCCATGCCGGCACCTTCGCCTTCACGGTGTTTTCGGTGGTGCTGATGGGGCGCACCGCGCATGGCGGGGTGTTCGCCGCGCCGTCCGGACATGACCGCGAGGTCGCGCAGGCCATGCTGGAGCGGCTCGGCATCGCGAAGCTGGCGCAGCGCCCCTATACGCAGATCTCGGGCGGCGAACGCCAGCTCGTGCTGATCGCCCGCGCGCTGGCGCAGGAGCCGGCCTATGTCATCCTGGACGAGCCGACGGCGAGCCTCGATTTCGGCAATCAGGGCAAGGTGATGAGCCAGATCAGGCAGCTCGCGAGGGAGGGACTCGGCGTGCTCTTCACCACCCATGATCCCAACCAGGCGCTTGCCCATGCCGACCGGGTCATGCTGCTGCGCGAGGGGCAGGCGATCGCGACGGGCAAAGCCGCCGCGATGCTGACGCCGGAGCGGCTGGCAGAACTCTACGGCGTCGCGATCGAGACCGTGCGGGGCGCGGACGGGCGGGTCGCGTTCCTGCCGGGCGGGTGAAGGTTGCACGTCATTCTCGGGCTTGTCCCGAATCTCATGACCAGAGCACTCTGGTTTACGAGATCTGCGAGCCGAGCTCGCGCCCCTTGTCATACAGGCCCCGCATTTCGTCGGGATTGAAGACGAAGGGGTCGGCGGCTTCGGGGGTGCTGTCCGGCAGGGCGATCAGCCGGAAATGCGCGCCGGCCCGCAATGTCCTGGTTTCGGCTTCACGGACGGAGCTGTAGAGCAATTGGCGCAGGAGTTGCGACACGCCTCGGCGCGCCAGCGCCAGCGTCGTGCGCGCTTCGCTGTTGGAGGCGGCATCGCGGCTGACATGGCCGTTGGCGACGACCCAGACATTCGTCCGCACGGCCTTACGCGGGTCGAGCATGAAGGGCTCGAGCGGAACCGGCGCCTTGACGCCGCCATCGCCATGCAGCGAGCGCGTGCCGCGCTGCCGGTCGACCACGCGCACCGGTTCGACGAGGCCGGGAACGGCAGCGGAGGCGATCAGAACGTCGATATAGCTGTTCTTGCGGCCATCGCCCGAGGCCGCGATCGCGCCCATGTCCCAGAGCACCGATTTTCCCGCCGTCATATCGGTTGTCGCGACATAGAGCCTGCGGCCCTGCCTGTGGGCGGCGGCTACGGCGTCGAGCATCTCTTCGGTGACGAGTTCGGTCAGCAGCCGGTGCAGCGGTGCCGGATCATAATAGCCGCTGCCGACCAGCGTCTTCAGGCCGTTCGAACGAAACACGTCGCGCGTCCGCGTCGTGGTGTAGACGCGTTCCAGCAAACCATCCCAATCCGAACCGAGAAAGGCCGGCGTCGCCTGCAGCGCTCCTGTCGAGACGCCGGCGACGATGTCGAAGACCGGTCGCTTGGCGCTGGTCGACCAGGCGGTGAGGACGCCGGCTCCGAAAGCGCCATCCGCGCCGCCGCTGGTAAGGATGAGGATGTTCTGCTCGGCGGCCCTGATGCGGGGCCGCTCCTTGACGGCCGGAGCCATGGCCGAGGCATAGATTCCGGCAGCGACGGCGGGCTCGCTGGCATTCATGACGATGTCGCCATGCTTGCAGGCAGACAAGGCGGCAGCGAGCGCGAGCAGTTTCAGGCCCGAACACAAACCAGTCCCGGATATCATCATCCCCAGCCTCGCCCGTGTTTCCGACCGTGTCGGATGTCGCTCATGCCGGGGAATGCGGGCTTTGATGTGTCCGCCTCAACCCTTCATGTCGTCATGCCTTCATGTAGTCATGGATCTTCCGGCCGAAGGGCAAGGTGAGGTCGGCGATGAAGTGGTGCGCGCCGATCACCTTTCGCACCGGCAGGTCGGCGACCGGCGCGTTGACATGCGGGATCAGATGGAGACGGCCGGGGCCGATCCAGGAGCCCTTCACCGTGATGTCGGTGAGGTTCAGCGCCACGAGCTGGCAGATTTCGGGCTCGCCGTCGACGCCGGGGATGATCTTGAGGTTGACCTGCGTCTTGGTCAGCATCGCCGTGGTCCTGACGCCATTGCCGGCCAGGCTCTCATGCTTGTAGCCCATCGTGCCCATGGCGACCTGCTGGCCGGCATATTCGAGCGTGCCGGTGAGCGTGTCCTTGACCACCTCCAGCTTGGGATGGGCGTATTTCTTGGGAAAGCCCCAGATCTCGCGGCCGGCCGCGATCGGCGGTTCGTCGTCGAGATACATCTGCGAGACGAAGGAGACCTCCTCCTCGCCGAACTTGCAGGGAATGACGATGCCGCTCTCGGTGTAGCTGCCGAAACCGGAGGAATCGGGCATCTTGATCCATTCATAGCTGACGATCGGCGTCGCCAGCGGCATCAAGGGCTCGGGCAATTGATGGCGGATCGCCTCGGGGTCGGTCTCGTAGCTGATGACCATGTATTCGCGATCGACGAAGCGATAGGGCCCGGCCGGATAGCTCGGCCCGGCCAGGGGCATCGAGGGCAGATCGAGGATGTCCTTGCGATTCATGGCGCGTAGATCCCTTAGATCAGGTCGCATTCGGACGCTTCCGTCCGAATGCGAAAAACGTGATCGATTCCTAGAGTTGAGAGCATTGCTCACGCGAAAAACCGGTATCCGTTTTTTCGCGCAATGCTCTGGCCTATTCAGCGGTCCAGCCGCCATCGATCGGGAGGATGACGCCGGTGATCGATTTCGCGGCGTCCGAGGCGAGGAAGACGGCAAGCGCCGCAACCTCCTCGCTGGTGACGAATTGCTTGGTCGGCTGGGCGTGCAGCAGGACGTCGTTGATGACCTGCTCCTTGGTGAGACCGCGCGCCGCCATGGTCTCCGGTATCTGCTTCTCGACCAGCGGCGTCCAGACATAGCCCGGGCAGATCGCGTTCGCCGTGACGCCGAAGGTCGCGGCCTCGAGCGCGACCGTCTTGGTCAGGCCGGCGATGCCGTGCTTGGCGGCGACATAGGCTGATTTGAACGGCGAGGCGACGAGCGCATGGGCCGAGGCCGTGTTGATGATGCGGCCCCATTTGCGCGCCTTCATGCCCGGAAGCGCGGCGCGGATGGCGTGGAAGGCGGCCGAGAGGTTGATCGCGATGATCGCGTCCCATTTCTCGACGGGAAACTCCTCGATCGGCGAGACGAACTGGATACCGGCATTGTTGACCAGGATGTCGACCGAGCCGAATTCGCTTTCGGCATCAGTGATCATCGCGGCGATGGCGCCGCCATGAGCCATGTCGGCGGGGGAATAGCGCGCGGTGACGCCGAAATCGGCCTCGATGCCGGCGCGCTCTTTCTCGATGGCGTCTGGCGCGCCGAAACCGTTGATGACGATGTTGGCGCCCTCAGCCGCATAGGCGCGGGCGATGGCGAGGCCGATTCCGGAGGTCGAGCCGGTGACGACGGCGGTCTTGCCCTTCAGCATGCTGCTCTCCCTCCAAAGCCCGGACCGGTCTGCCGGCGCATGCTGCGCCGCAAAATCCGTGCCTGAGGCGTGACGGGGGAAGCTGACGCGGCGATGAAGCTTGCCTGACGGGACGATGACAGCGCCTTGCGGGATGCTGACAGCGTCTTGGCGTCATATCGCTGTCACTTGATATCGCTGTCTCCTAGAGCCGGATGATTTTAGATGGGCTCACGAAGTGATCCCATCTAAAATCTGAATCCGTCTCTCATCTAAAAGTTAGAGCAGGATCAATGCGAAAAACCGGTTCCCACTTCTTCGCATCCTGCTCTGGCGACATCGGCACTATCATTGTTGCAGTGCGATCAGCCTGAGGACATCCGCGCCATGAACGCTCCTCCCTCCGTCTCCCTCTCGGAAAGCCGCTATCTCGGCTGGCGGCCCGAGCGCTGCGACCGCATCGCGCTCGTGCTCCAGGGCGGCGGGGCGCTCGGCGCCTATCAGGCGGGAGTCTATCAGGCGCTGCACGAGGCCGATATCGAGCCGGACTGGGTCTCGGGCGTGTCGATCGGCGCGATCAATTCGGCCTTGATAGCCGGCAATCCCCGCGAGCGCCGGCTGGAGCGGCTCAGGGCCTTCTGGGACCGCATCACCGACCGCAAGGTCTGGTGGTTCACGCCCGAGGGCGACATCTACCGCCAGGCGCGCAACGCGACCTCGTCCTTCTTCACCACCATGCTGGGCCAGCCCGGCTTTTTCGAACCGCGCCGGACGAGCCCGCTCTTCGCGACCGCCAGCGCGAGCGACGCGACCAGCTATTACGACACCTCGCCTTTGCGCGAGACCCTGCTGGAGCTGGTCGACTTCGACCTGATCAACCGTAAGGCGGTCCGGTTCTCGGTCGGGGCAGTCAATGCGGCCTCGGGCAATTTCGTCTATTTCGACAACGCGCAGGAGACGATCGGGCCCGAGCATGTGATGGCGTCGGGCGCGCTGCCGCCGGCCTTCCCGACCGTGCAGATCGGCACCGAGCATTACTGGGATGGCGGCATCGTCTCCAACACGCCGCTGCAGCATCTGCTCGCCCAGGACGACACGCTGAACTCGCTGATCTTCCAGGTCGATCTGTTCTCGGCGCGCGGCGCACTGCCGCGCACGCTGCAGGACGTGATGGGCCGGCAGAAGGACATCACCTATTCCTCGCGCACGCGTCTGACGACGGACCTGTTCGCGCTGATCCAGAACTGGAAGAAGAAGACGCATCAGGCGCTTACGAAAGTGCCCGATGGCAGCCTGAGCGAGGAAGATCGCAAGCTGCGCGACGAGCTCGCATTGATGCCAGAGCACACCATCCTGCAAATGATCTACCAGCAGAAATCCTATGAGGGCCAAGCCAAGGATTACGAGTTCTCGCGCACCTCGATGCAGGAACACTGGAAGTCAGGCTATGAGGACACCAAGCAGACGCTGACCCGCAAGGACTGGCTGACGATCCCGCCCGACGGCGCCGGAATCGTGGCGCATGACGTGCACAGGGATTTCGAGCGGCGGTAAAGTCTGTCGTCCTGGCGCGGAAATACTGCGTCATCTCGGGCGAAGCGGAGACTTGAGTCGGGCTCTGAAGCGCGTCATGGTCGGGCTTGACCCGACCATCTCGGAAACCAGCCATCTGGTCATGAGATTCTCGGGTCAAGCCCGAGAATGACGCCCTACGATGGATCGCTGTGTGCCTTCACGGAGTTTATCCTTGGGCCGATCGAAGATCGGACCCGAGGGCTATGCCCAGGATGACGCTGTGGTTCCAAGCATAATGACGGGCGCTCGCGGACTACCCTCAGGCGAGCTCGCCAGCAACCGGCAGGCGGGCGCGCACCACGGCGCCGATCGCCGCCAGTGCGGCGGCGGTGAGCAATGCGCCGAGCGTCAGATACCAGCCGACGGCCGATAGCCCGTAATGGCTGGCGAGCCAGGTCGCGATGTAGGGCGCCAGCGACGCGCCGACGATGCCGCCGAGATTGAAGGTCAGCGAGGCGCCGGTATAGCGCACGGCGGTGGGGAAGAGCTCGGCCAGCGCGGTGCCGAGCGGGCCATAGGTGAAGCCCATCAAGCCGAAGCCGAGCACGAAGAACAGCGTGATCGCGGTGAGGTTGCCGGGAACGAACAGCGGCGTGAACAGGAAGCCGTAAGCCGCGATCGCCAGCGTTGTCCAGAACAGCACCCGGCGATTGCCGAAGCGGTCGGCGAGCAGGGCCGAGAGCGGGATCGCCAGCCCGAAGAAGACGACGCCGACCATCTGCACCGGCAGGAACTGCCCGCGCGCATAGCCCAGCGCCGTGGTGCCCCAGCTCAACGAGAACACCGTCATCAGGTAGAACAGCACGAAGGTCGCCAGCGCCGCGATGGTGCCGAGCAGGAGATGGGCCTTGTGCTGCGACACCACCGCAACGATCGGCATGCGGACGCGCTCATGCTTGTCGATCGCCTTCTGGAATTCGGGCGTCTCGGTCAGGCGCAGCCGGACATAGAGCCCGACGAAGACCAGGAGCGCGCTGGCGAGGAAAGGAATGCGCCAGCCGAAGGAATAGAACTGCGCATCGCTGAGCAGGTCGGTCAGCAAAAGGAAGCTGCCGGTGGCGCAGATGAAGCCGATCGGCGCGCCGAGCTGGGGGAACATGCCGTACCAGGCCTGCTTGCCGGGAGGCGCGTTCTCGGTGGCGAGCAGCACGGCTCCGCCCCATTCGCCGCCGAGGCCGAGGCCCTGGCCGAGACGGCACAGCGCCAGCAGCAGCGGAGCGAGGATGCCGACGCTGGCATAGGTCGGCAGCAAGCCGATCACGACCGTCGAGAGGCCCATCGTCATCAGCGCGGCGACGAGCGTGGCCTTGCGCCCGATCCTGTCGCCGAAATGCCCGAAGATCGCCGCGCCGATCGGCCGCGCGAAGAAGGCGATCGCGAAGGTCGCCAGCGATTGCAGCATCGCCGAGGTCGCGTCCCCGCCGGGGAAGAACAGTTTTGGAAACACCAGCACGGCAGCGGTGGCGTAGATATAGAAGTCGAAGAACTCGATCGTCGTGCCGATGAGGCTGGCGAAGAGAATGCGGGCCGGCGAATTGGCGGCGGGAGCGGCAACGGGGGACGACACAGGGGCTGCTTTCGATGATCGAGCTTGCGAAGCTGGCGGCCATAGCGGAAAGGCGATTCGCAATCAATGCGCCAGACGCATGTCTGTCGTCATATAATTGCGCCGATATGCCGTCTCTGCATCACTTCATTGCCGATGGCCGCTCTGTCGTCAGGCGTCCCTGCCTCGGGCGGCCCTGCCTCAGACGCCCTTGCCCAATTCCACCGGGACCGAGAAGGAACGCTTCACCTGTCCGAGCGCGAAGCTCGACTCGATCGAGGCGACATTGTCGAGCCGGGTCAGCTTGTCCTTGAGGAAGCGCTCATAGGCGGCAAGGTCGCTGACGATGATGCGCAGCAGGTAATCGCGCGGCCCGGTCATCAGATAGCAATCGGCGACCTCCGGCCAACGGGCGACGATGGCGGCGAAGCGGTCGAGCTCCTCCTCGCGCTGGCGCTCGAGCTTGATCGAGGCGAAGACCGAGACCGGCAGGCCGAGCTTGTCCTGGTCGACGACCGCGACATAGCCCTTGATCACGCCGGCCTCCTCCAGCAGCCGGACGCGGCGCGCGCAAGGGCTTGGCGAGAGCCCGACCTTGCCCGCGAGATCCTGAATGCTCATGCGCCCATCGGCCTGGAGAGCCTGGACGATGCGGCGGTCGATGTCGTCGAGTTTATGATCTGGCATGGTCTCTTGCTTTCAGGCCCAGGATTAGCGGAAACCACCAATTGGGGAAGTCGCGGCTCCTGTCTTTAGCTGCCAACGCTGCGGAAACCATGCATGATCGCAGTCCAGCTTTTTGTCACACGCGACACGTTCGATGAAGGGCGCGGGGAACCCTCTCCCGTAGGGAGAGGGCAGGGTGAGGGGTAGGCCGTTCGACCAGCGGCGCGAAACGTCGCCGCCGTCGGCGTTCAGGCTCGATGATTTCGGGCCTACACCTCACCCCTGCCCCTCTCCTTACAGGAGAGGGGTTCCCCGCGCTTTGATCCCGAAGGGTTGCGCCCTCCATCCTCGCGAGAGCCTGCTATGTCCGACCCCCGCCTGCCCAAAGATTCCCGGTTGCCGATCTTGGCTGAGCTGGAAAAGAAGATCCTCTGGCTCGCCTCCTGGACGATCCACAACGCCAACCATCTGCGCGCCAGCGAGGACGGCATGAAGGTCGGCGGGCATCAGGCCTCCTCGGCCTCGCTCTGCACGATCATGACGGCGCTCTACATGGCGGCGCTGAGGCCGCAGGACCGGGTCGCGGTGAAGCCGCATGCCTCGCCGATCTTCCACGCCATCAACTATCTGATGGGGCTGCAGACGCGCGAGAAGCTGGAGAATTTCCGCGGCTACAAGGGCGCGCAGAGCTATCCCTCGCGCACCAAGGACATCGACGACGTCGATTTCTCCACCGGTTCGGTTGGTCTTGGCGTCGCGCAGACGCTGTTTTCCTCGCTGGTGCAGGATTACGTCAAGGCGCATGGCTGGGGCGAGAAGCGCCAGGACGGCCGCATGGTCGCGCTGATCGGCGATGCCGAGCTCGACGAAGGCAACATCTTCGAGGCCCTGATGGAGGGCTGGAAGCACGGCCTGCGCAACACTTGGTGGGTGATCGACTATAACCGCCAGTCGCTCGACGCCGTCATCCGCGAAGGGCTCTATGACCGTTTCGAGCAGATGTTCAGGAATTTCGGCTGGGACGTCGTCACGCTGAAATACGGCTCGCTGCAGCAGGCGGCCTTCAAGGAGAAGGGCGGCGAGCGGCTGAAGGCCTGGATCGATTCCTGCCCGAACCAGCTTTATTCCGCCCTGACCTTCCAGGGCGGGGCGGCCTGGCGCAAGCGGCTGATGGACGATCTCGGCGATCAGGGGCCGGTCACCAAGCTGATCGAGAGCCGCTCGGACACTGAGCTATCCAGGCTGATGTGCAATCTCGGCGGCCATGACCTGCCCTCGATCCTCGAAGCCTTCGAGGCGATCGACCATGATCGGCCGGTCTGTTTCCTGGCCTATACCGTCAAAGGGTTCGGGCTGCCGCTCGCCGGGCACAAGGACAACCATGCCGGGCTGATGACCAAGGACCAGATGGAGGGCTTCAAGACCGCCAATACGGTCCGGCCCGGCCATGAATGGGATCTGTTCGAGGGGCTGAACCTGCCCGAGAACGAGATCCGCGCCTTCCTCGACACCGTGCCGTTCTTCGCCGAGGGCCGGCGCCGCAAGAGCGCGCCGAAATTGCCGGTGCCCGAGACGCTGGAGGCCGGCATCCAGCCGGTGATGTCGACCCAGATGGGCTTCGGCAAGATCCTGGACGATCTCGCCAAGCGCGGCGGGCCCTTGGCCGACCGCATCGTCACGACCGCGCCCGACGTCACCGTTTCGACCAATCTCGGGCCCTGGGTCAACCGGCGCGGCCTGTTCGCCAGGGCGGAGATGGCCGACACCTTCAAGGACGAGCGCATCCCCTCGATGCAGAAATGGGAGTTCTCGCCCAAGGGCCAGCATATCGAGCTCGGAATCGCCGAGATGAACCTGTTCATCAATCTCTCGGCGCTGGGCCTGTCGCATTCGATCTTCGGCGAGCGCCTGATCCCGATCGGCACGCTCTACGACCCGTTCATCTCGCGCGGCTTGGATGCGCTGAACTATGCCTGCTACCAGGATGCGCGCTTCATGGTGGTGGCGACGCCCTCGGGCGTCACGCTCGCGCCCGAGGGCGGCGCGCATCAGTCGATCGCCACGCCCCTGATCGGGATGAGCCAGGATGGGCTTTGCGCCTTCGAGCCGGCCTTCGTCGACGAGCTTTCGGTGATGATGCGCTGGTCCTTCGACTATCTGCAGAGGGATGGCGAGGGCGATCCCAATGAGCGGACCTGGCTGCGCGACGAGACCGGCGGCTCGGTCTATCTGAGGCTCTCGACGCTGCAGCTCGAGCAGCCCAAACGGGCGATGACGCCGGAGCTCGAGCACGCGATCATCGACGGCGCCTATTGGCTGCGCAAGCCCGGCCCTAACGCCTCGGTGGTGGTCGCCTATACCGGCGCTGTCGCGGCGGAGGCGATCGAGGCCGTCGGGCTGCTCGGTGAGGACCGGCGCGATGTCGGCCTGCTCGCAATCACCTCGGCCGACCGGCTCAATGCGGGCTGGCAGGCGGCCGAGCGGGCGCGCCAGCGCGGCAACCAGCAGGCGACGAGCCATATCGAGCGCCTGCTCGGGGAGCTGTCACGCGATTGCGGCATTGTCTCGGTGCTGGACGGGCATCCGGCGACGCTGGCCTGGCTCGGCAGCGTGCATGGCCACAAGCAGAAGGCGCTCGGCGTCGAGCATTTCGGCCAGACCGGCACGGTCGCCGACCTCTACCGCCATTTCGGCATCGACGCGAATGCGATCGTGCATGCCGCGCAGGCGGCGGCTCCGGGCCGGCCAGTGCGCTATCTGAAGGCGCTGCCGTAAGCATCGGACGTCATTCTCGGGCGGCGCAGAGCGCCGACCCGAGAATCTCATGACGACAAGTTGCTGGTTTACGAGATGGTCGGGTCAAGCCCGACCATGACGATCGCGCTCAGAAGCGCGGGGTCGAGAAGCTGTTGGCGAAGGGGTTGACGCCGGAGCCGATGCGGCTCGGCAATGTGCCCTCGCCGTAGAATTCGCCGGTGCTGGCATAGACCGGCGTGGCGGCGAAATGCTGGCTGGCGTAATTGTTCATCGAGCCGACCGGCACGACATTGCCGAGGTCGAAATAGCTGCGCTTCTGCACGGTGATGCGCAGCGGGCCGCGGCGATTCTGTGCCTCGGCGATGGTGGTCGCGACGGTCAGCGCCACGAGCGAAAGGCCGAAGCCGGCGGCGAAACGCTGGAAGGAACGCATGACGAAAGGTCTCCTGAGGCAACGGGCAGCGGGGCATCGGCGCACGATGCGGGATGACGCGACGATACACCTTCGTAGTTAACGGTTTTGTTCGCCTTCGCCAGAGGCAACGCACGCGAAAGTGAGATTTTGCGGCTCCAGCGATTTCAAGAGCCATTTTGGGAAACACAGCCCCCGTTCCGAGAGGCCGCACAATCGCCAGCGCTCGTCAGCGGACCCAGAGCTGGAAGCCATCGCCGCTGCTGCCGCTGCTCATGCCGACAACGCCGCCATTGCGGTCGCGGATGACCCGCCGTGTGCCCGGCTGGTAGAAGGTCGAGTTGGAACATTGCGGAGCGTTGCCCGCGCGTGCGGCGAGATAGGCGATCGCCGGCGATTTGGACTCGCCCTGCTGGATTTTGAGCCGGTCGATCATGCAGGCGAGGGGGCTGGCATCGGCACTTTGCATCCCAGCCGCGCAATAGAACCCGCCGAGCGCGAATTCCGAGGTCTCGAAGGCGTTGCGGAAGATGATGCAGGTCCGGATCCGGCCGTCACTCTCGCGATAGTAGATGTCGCGGCCGTTGAAGCGTCCAAAACGCGTGGTCAAGGTGTAGTGCGGGCCGGCGACGCGTGGGGAGAGGACGCGCAAGGGGGCGAACTGCCAGAATATCGGCGTCGTCAGCGTGAAGGGCACGGCGCTGTCGCTGCGCTCGGCCAGGATCATCGCCGCGAAAGGTTGGTCCGTTCCGGGGCCTCCGAACTGCCAGCCCTGTTCGCGCCCGCGGAAGGGATGCGTCGCGGTCACGGGCGTCGCCTTGGTCATGGCGAGCTGTTCCGGTGTCCAGGCGAAGGACGGCGTTGCATGGCTGATCGTCGGCACGAAGCTCGAGACCCACCAGATCACCAGAAGGACGACGAGAAAGACGCCGGCGCCCAGCGCCAGGAACAGGAAGCGCGCGGTTCCCATCGCGACCCGGCCGGTGGTGCCGAGGGCGGCGATGGCTTGTGAACGCGTGGAGGACATGGTCGTCAAACCCGCCGTCAGCGCTTCGAGGACGGTTTGCCCGGCTCGGCGGCTGCGCTCCGGGTGCGCAGCGCGGGAGCGGTCGCGTCGGCGTCGAGCCAGGAGGCTTTGCGGCCGGTGGCGGAGAGACGCGGCGGCGCGCAGGTCGGCTGGCGGGCGAGCTCGGTGCGTGAGAAGGCTGAGCGCAGGGCCTTGTCCTCGCCGGCGGCGAGCAGGTCGATCCGGTCGATCAGGCAGACCAATTGCTGGCGGTCGGCCGGGCGACCGGGCGCGCCGCACCACCAGCCGCTGAGGCCGAGCGGCAAGTCGCCGGCGCTTTTGCGGAACGCGATGCAGGGGCGGCTGGCATCGCCGTCGCTCAGCGTCGTATCGGCGGTCTCGACCGTGCCGAAGCGGGTCTCGATCGAAGTCGGAACGCCGCTGCGCTGGATCGACATGCCGCGCTCGGAGGCCTCGCGCACCAATGCGATGACGAAGGGCTGGGGCCGCGCCTCGTTGTTATGGGTGACCAGCAGGCGCAACCGCAGATGCGGCTTGTCGGCATCAAAAGCGCCGAAGCTCAGCGTGTCCTGGCGGCGGGCGCCGTCCTGACTGCGCATCGCCTCGTAGGTCGGCTGCTGACGGTCGAGTTCGGGCGATTCCAGGCCGAACGTCGCGATCGGCCGGGTGATCTTGAGCCAGTTGTCGCCAATGAGCGCCTGCTGACGCGGCTCCAGGAGTACGTCGCGGACCGGGCGGCTCTCGCTGGCGGCGGGAATCGTCAGGCTGGCGAGGCGCGGCTCGCTGTCGCCGGCAGCAGACAAGGCGGTGATGAGGCTCGCCGTCAGGCCGATGCCGGTCAGGGCGGCAAGCCCGCGCCAGACCAGTCCGCCGGTCAGCCCCAACCCGAGACTCAGACCCGAGCCGCGACGGCCGAAAGCGGCGAAGGCGCCGCGCAGCAGCATGGCGAAGCCGGTTTCGATCGCATCGGCGCAGCGGATCAGTGCGGTGACGCCGTCGAAGCGCGCAAGACCGACGCGCACAAGACCGACGCGCACAAGACCGAAGCGCGCAAGACTGAAGCGCGCAAGACGAGGCCTGCTGCGATCGACCGCGGCGGAGGCCGTCCGGCCGGCGGCCTTGGCAAGGGCTGCGACCGCGGGCCAATGCGAACGGACCGTGCCGAGCAGGATCGATGAGACATCACGCGACACGACCGGGACTCACCTTAATGGCCGCGTCGTGTGCGCGGCTCGTCTTCACCGGCGCGGAGACTGGCCGGGTGTGAGTCAGCGCCGGGTTACCGCCGACGGGCGATCCGGAAACAGCGTAAATCCAAGGTCAAGGAGCAGGGTTAACGGCGGGGGACGTTGACTTTTGGCTGCCTTGGGTGTTTTGACTTGCGGCAAGGCGCGCGGGGAAACTCGCCTTGCGCCGACGCGAAGCCTTCAGCCCTTCGGGATTGGCCCTGTGAACGTCCGTCAGACGACGAAACGCACGACCAAAACGACGACCGGTAAAACGGTTACGTCGCGCTGACCTTCGCCTCGATTCCGGGTTCTCTCCCCCCGGCGGGGATAATCGCCGAACCTGCTTCACATCATCGAGCGGGCCGGCATCCCGGGGGAGACCAAACCGGTTTCATCCAAAAGGATCATCACAATGAGCTTCAAGGTCGCGATTGTCGGCGCCACGGGTAATGTGGGCCATGAGATGCTCGATATCCTGGCCGAGCGCGCTTTCCCGGTCAGCGAGGTCGTAGCGCTCGCCTCTTCCCGGTCTATCGGCACCGAGGTCTCCTTCGGCGACAAGGTCCTGAAGGTGAAGGCGCTGGAGCATTACGACTTCTCCGACACCGATATCTGCCTGATGTCGGCCGGCGGCGAGGTCTCCAAGGAATGGTCGCCCAAGATCGGCGCGCAGGGCTGCGTCGTGATCGACAACTCCTCGGCCTGGCGCATGCATCCCGACGTGCCGCTGATCGTGCCGGAGGTGAACGCGGCTGCCGCCGCAGGCTTCACCAAGATGAACATCATCGCCAATCCGAACTGCTCGACCGCCCAGCTCGTCGTCGCCCTGAAGCCGCTGCACGACAAGTATGTGATCAAGCGCGTCGTCGTCTCGACCTATCAATCGGTCTCCGGCGCCGGCAAGGAGGCGATGGACGAGCTCTTCAACCAGACGCGCTCGATCTTCGCCGCCGGCGAGATGACCACGAAGAAGTTCCCCAAGCGTATCGCCTTCAACCTCATCCCGCAGATCGACGTCTTCATGGAGGACGGCTTCACCAAGGAAGAGTGGAAGATGATGGCGGAGACCAAGAAGATCCTCGATCCGAAGATCAAGCTGACCGCGACCTGCGTGCGCGTGCCGGTCTTCATCAGCCATTCCGAGAGCGTCAACATCGAGTGCGAGAAGCCGGTCACGGCCGATGAGGCGCGCGAGGTGCTGCGCACCGCTCCCGGCATCCTCGTCATCGATAAGCACGAGCCTGGGGGCTACATCACCCCGCATGAGGCGGCCGGAGAGGATGCGACCTATATCTCGCGCATCCGCGAGGACAACACGGTCGAGAACGGCCTCGCCTTCTGGTGCGTCTCAGACAATCTGCGCAAGGGCGCGGCGCTGAACGCAGTGCAGATCGCCGAGGTGCTGATCAACCGCAAGCTGATCCAGCCGCGCAAGCAGGCGGCGTGAAGCGAGGCGCAGTCATCGGCTGATCGAGGCGGGCCGAGAGCCCGCCTTTGTCTTGACGGGTCTGTTGCCCCCGATGCTCGGACGCGGCCATGCATGGTCGCCGTTCGATCTTTGCGCAACGCGAGGCCGATCAAATCGATTAGCGTCGCGTTTCAATCCCGCGCGTCGATGATTTGCCAAACGCTCCCCACCCAGAACCGACACCCTTGCCGCCTGTGACGGCAGCATTGCCGCCGCGTCGCGACAACGCCTTTCGCGGCATCGGGCTGATCCTGCTGTCGACCTTCTTCCTGACCGCGTCGGACGTAGTCTCGAAACTGCTCACCGCCACGGTGCCGCCGCTGCAGATCACCTGGCTGCGCTATGGCGTCTTCACCGTGATCATGCTCGCCATCGTGGCGCGCAGCGGCGGCCTGGAGCGGTTGCGGACGCGCAAGCCGATGCTGCAATTCCTGCGCGGCCTCGGAGTCACCGGCTCCTCGATCGTGTTCGTGATCGGGCTCAAATATCTGCCGATCGCCGACGCCACGGCGACGAGCTTCATCGCGCCCTTGTTCGTCACGGCCTTGTCGATCCCGATCCTGGGCGAAACCATCGGCTGGCGGCGCTGGACCGCGACGCTGGTCGGTCTGCTCGGCGTGCTGATCGTGGTGCGGCCGGGCGGGGCCGGCTTCCAGCTCGCCTCGCTGCTGCCGGTCGTCTCGGCCTCGACCTGGGCCTTCGCGCTGATCGTGACCCGCATGATGAGCCGGACCGAGAGCCCGCTGACGACCTTGGCCTATTCGGCGATGATCGGCTTTGCGATCGTCAGCGTGGTGATGCCCTTCGCCTGGCAGCCACTCACGGCGGAAATGCTCTGGCTCGGTGTCTTCGTCGGCACCACCTCGACGGTCGGCCACTGGCTGGTGGTGCAGGCTTTCCGCCATGCCGACGCTTCGCTGCTGGCGCCGTTCTCCTATATGCAATTGCTCTGGGCTGCGATCTTCGGCTTTTTCCTGTTTGCCGTTCTGCCCGACATCTGGACGCTGGTCGGCGCGGTGATCATCGCGGGGTCGGGCCTCTACACCGCGCATCGCGAGCGCATCAAGGCGCGGCTGCCGAGCGCCTGAGACAGGAGCGCGTCGGGCATCCTGCTCGCCCCGGGGCGCGCGTTTCCGCAGTGAGGCGCAGGTTAGGCGGATGCCGTACAGTCCTGTGATATGCAGGGCTGATGCCCTATCTCTTTGTTTTATCGCATTTTCTTCACGCGAACCGGTGTCCACTTCGCTCGAGAATGCTCTAGGCCCAGTAGAGCCTGTTGGGATTGTCGACGAACACGGCTTTGCGAATGCCAGGCGGAGCCTGCCAAAGCGGCGACGTGACCAGGAGGTCTCCATCATGCGGCATCCCGGACCACAATTCGGTATGCGGCCAGTCGGTTGCCCATAGCAGGCGATCGGGACGAGCGGATAAGAGTGTCTCGACGATCGGCACCATGTCGGCATAGGGCGCCCCGGTCCTGCTCATTCGGTACGGCGCCGACAGCTTGATCCAGAGCAGGCCGTCTTCCAGCAGATGCAAGAGTTGCCGGAATGCCGGCGATGCGACGCCGGCCTGCGGATCGGCGAAGCCGAGATGATCGATCACGATCGGCACCGGGGAGCCACGCACGAGGCCATCGAGATCGCACGACGTCGCCAATTCGATCTGGAGCTGGATATGCCAGCCCAGCCGTCCGATCCGCCGCCCGAGTGTTGCGATGTCGCTGAGGCTAAGGCCGCCGGGATTGCGGCGGTTGATGCGGATGCCACGCACGCCGAGCCGATGCATGGCCTTGAGTTCGCCATCGGGGATATCGGGCGGCACCACGACGACCCCGCGCAGTTGATCGGGAGCGATCGCCAGCGCGTCGAGCAGGGCGCGGTTGTCCATGCCATAGACGCTCGGCTGGACCAGCACGGCGCGCGCGATCCCCAACGCCGCCATCACAGCGCGGTAATCGTCGATCGTCAAGAGATGGGGTGTGTAGCTGCGCAGCGGCGCCAGCGGATAGCGGTCGCGGGGTCCGAAGACGTGCATGTGGCTGTCGCAGGTCCCGTCCGGCAGCCGCCAGGACGGCGCGGCGCCGGGCGGATGCGGTGGCAGGCATGGCGGCGCCTCGACGATGCCGTCGATGGTCACGGCGTCTCATCGGGCGGGCGGACCATGAAGTCGAAATCGCAGCCTTCATCGGCCTGCAGCACGGTTTGCTGGAACAGCCGCGCATAGCCGCGCTTGGGCATCGCCGGCGCAGGCGAGGTTTTCAGCAGGGATCTGCGGCGCTCGAATTCGCCATCGTCGATCAGCAGATCGATGCGGCGGCCGGCCAGGTCGAGACGGATCATGTCGCCGCTCGCAACCAGCGCAAGCGGCCCGCCGACGGCCGATTCCGGCGTGATATGCAGCACGATCGTACCGAAGGCCGTGCCGCTCATGCGCGCATCGGAAATCCGCACCATATCCTTGACGCCCTGGCGGCCGAGCTTCTTGGGGATCGGCAGATAGCCGGCCTCGGGCATGCCGGGCGCGCCCTTCGGGCCTGTATTGCGCAACACGAGGACGTCGTCCGCGCTGACGTCAAGCTCGGGATCGTCGATGCGGGCCGCCATGTCCTCGACCGAGTCGAACACCACCGCCCGGCCGGTATGCTGGAGCAGGCGCGCGGATGCCGCCGCCTGCTTGATGATCGCCCCGCCCGGGGCGAGATTGCCATAGAGCACCGCCATCGAGCCTTCCGGCTTGATCGGGGCCGAGCGCGGCCGGATCACGTCCTGACCCGGTACGTCCTCGGCCTTGGCGACGATATCGCGCAATGTCCCGCCCGCGACCGTGCCGGCATCGAGGTCGATCAATTCGCCGAGCTGCGCGAGCAGCTTGGGCACGCCGCCGGCATGGTGGAAATGCTCCATGTAGTGGGCGCCCGAGGGCTTGAGATCGACCAGGACCGGCACCGTGCGGCCGATCTCGTCGAGCATGTCGAGGTCGTAGCGATGCGGCGTGCGATTGGCGATCGCGGTCAGATGGATGATGCCGTTGGTCGAGCCGCCGATCGCCTGCATCACGACCGTCGCATTGCGGAAAGCGCGCGGCGTCAGCAATTCGCTGGGGCGCGGTCCGCCGTCGACCGCCATGCGGGCGGCCACCGCGCCGCTGGCTTCCGCCAGCCGGATGCGCTCGGCATGGGGCGCGGGAATCGTCGCGCTCATCGGCAATGACAGGCCCAGCGTCTCGGTGATGCAGGCCATGGTCGAAGCCGTGCCCATCACCATGCAGGTGCCGACGGAAGGCGCCAGACGGCTGTTCACGGTCTCGATCTCGGCCTCGTCGATCTCGCCGGCGCGATGCGCGCTCCACAAGCGCCGGCAGTCGGTGCAGGCGCCCAGCACCTCGCCCTTGTGGTGCCCGACCACCATCGGCCCGACCGGGACCACGACGGTGGGCAGGTCGACGCTCGCAGCCGCCATGATCTGCGCCGGCAATGTCTTGTCGCAGCCGCCGATCACGACGATCGCATCCATCGGCTGGGCGCGGATCATCTCCTCGGTGTCCATCGCCATCAGATTGCGCAGGAACATCGAGGTCGGATGGGCGAAGCTTTCATGGATCGAGATGGTCGGGAACACCATCGGCATCGCCCCTGACAGCATGACGCCGCGCTTCACGGCCTCGATCAGGGCCGGCGCGTTGCCATGGCAGGGGTTGTAGTCGCTGTAGGTGTTGGTGATGCCGACGATCGGACGATCCAGCGCATCGTCGGAATAGCCCATCGCCTTGATGAAGGCCTTGCGCAGGAACAGCGCAAACCCCTCGTCGCCATAGCTCGTCAGTCCCTTGCGCAGGCCTTTGGCCATCGTCGTTCCTCCCAGGGCCGAGACCGGCCAAGCCATGATGTAGCATCCGCATGCGGCGCTTTATTGTCAATAATGAAGCGGGCTTATCGCGGATATGGCGCGATTGAAGCGATATTTCCATATTATTATTGACAATCGAACTGCTCCGCGTAGCCTGCCCGCAAAATAAGAACGACCAACCTCGGAGGAGACGCATCATGGGACTTCGCGCTATCGGTCTGGCCGTCCTGACGGCCGCTTCTCTCAGCAGTGCGGGCTTCGCGCTCGCCCAGGAGAAGCAGATCACCATGTGGAGCAATTGGCCCGACGAGCCGGCCAAGAAGGACTGGGTCTCGGCCCGGGTGAAGGAGTTCGAAGCCAACAACAAGCAGTGCTCGGTGAAGCTGAGCTTCATCCCCAAGGCCGACATCTACACCCAGGCGAAATCGGCGGTGCGGACAGGGCAGGCGCCCGACATCTTCTATATGGAGCCGGACCAGCCGGAGTTCCTCGCCGGCGGCTTCCTGGAACCGCTCGATTCCTATGTCGACCTGGCGAATCTGGAAGATTGGGCCAAGCCCGCATGGAGCTCGAAGGGCAAGGTCTATGGCGTGCCGGTCGAGGCTTATACGGTGGAGCTCTATTACAACAAGGATCTGGTCAAGAAGGTCGGCGTGGATGTGCCCGCCTCCTTCCAGCTGACGCAGGCGCAGTTCCTCGACCTGGTGAAGAAGGGCGCGGCGGCCGGCATCACCCCGGTTTCGCAAGGCGTCGGCGACCGACCCTTCCCGGGCGGCCAGCTTCTGTTCGAGTCGCTGCTGCGCAAGCTCGGCTCCGATGATTACGCCAAGCTGCTCAATGGCGAGCTGTCGTTCAAGGATCCGCGCGTCGTCGAGGTGATGAACTGGGTCAAGCAACTGGTCGACGCCGGCGCCTATCCCAAGAGCTTCGCGACGCTGAAGCTCGGCGAGTCGCATTTCTACTTCTACAACACGCCGGGCGCGCTGACCTTCCCCGATCCGAGCTGGTTCACCGGGCGCGCTTTCGCAGAGCCCGAAAAAGGCGGCATGCCGGCGAATTTTCCGCTCGGCATCATGAAATTCCCCGCCATGGACAAGGGTGATTGTCCGCAATGCAAGACGCTGGCGATCGGCGGCAGCTTCGTGATGTTCTCCAAGAGCAAGAACAAGGATTGCGCCGGCGCCATGCTGAAATCCATGGCGACGCCTGAGAACGGCACCAAATGGATCGGCGAGGTCTCACTCCAGAGCGGGCTCAAATCCGATCAGGACAAGATCGTCAGCCCGCGCAAGGACTATTTCGCCGAGCTGAACGCACGCAACAAGGACGCGAAATACTTCTTCGGCACGCCGCTGCTCTACTATCGGGCCAAATGCGCCGACACCTATGTGCAGGTCATGAACAACGCCTTCCCGGCCGGTCTGTTGAGCGTTCAGGAGGCAGCCGAGAAGATGGACGGCGCCTGCCTGAAGAAGTGAGCCGATCATGCCGGAGGCGATGGCCTTGAACGTCAAGACGAGCGACCGGGAGGCTTCCACCTCCGCCCGGTCGCTCGCCGACCCCCGCCGCGCGAGCCGCGTCGTGCTTGCGATCTTTCTGGCGCCGGCGCTTCTGGTCTATTGCGGGCTGACCGCCTATCCGGCCTTTCGGACCATCTTCGACAGCTTCTTCACGATCGAAGGGGTGGAGGCGAGCTTCGTCGGCCTCGCCAATTATCGCGAGCTGGTCGCCGACGAGACGTTCTGGATCGCGGTGCGCAACACCCTGATCTGGTCCTTCGTCGCACCGGTGCTCGACGTCGCGACCGGCCTGCTGCTGGCGCTGGCGCTCTATGCCGGCGTGCCCTTCGCCCGCTTCCTGCGGGTTGCCTGGTTCACGCCGGTACTGCTCTCCTATGTCGTGGTCGCGATCCTGTGGATGTGGATCTTCAACTACGATTGGGGCGTGCTGAATGTGATGCTGCGCGCGGTCGGGCTCGACAGCCTCGCAGCGTCCTGGCTCGGCGATCCCAATCTGGCGCTGGCCTCGGTGATCGTCACCCATGCCTGGAAATGGGCCGGATTCAACATGGTGGTCTGCCTCGCCGCGATCCATTCGCTGCCGCGCGAGGTGCTGGAGGCGTCGGAACTCGACAATTGCGGCTGGGGCGAGAAGCTCCGCTACATCATCGTGCCGATGCTGCGGCCGACGCTGCTCTCGCTCTATATCCTCGCCTTCATCGGCAAGATGAAGATCTTCGACCTCGTCTGGATCATGACGCAGGGCGGGCCGCTCTGGGCGACCGAGACGGTCTCGACCTATGTCTACAAGCGCGCCTTCAACTGGAACACCTTCGACCTCGGCTACCCCTCCGCGATCGCGACGGTGTGGTTCCTGGTGGTGTGCGCCTCCGTCGTGATCCTCAACCGCCTTCTCGGCACAAAAGAGCGGCTGGAGTACTGAGATGGCCGTAGTCACTGATCAGGCCGCTCGCCACGCGGTCATGCCGCGCCTGTTCAGCCGGGGCGCGCTTGCCCTGGTGCTGGGCATCTACACGCTCTACACGCTCGGCCCCTTCCTGTGGCTGGCGACGATGTCGGTGCGCACCACCGCCGAGATCAGCGCCGACCATTATGCCTGGCCGCGGCCGTTTCATTGGGAGCAGTTCAGGAGCGCCTGGGTCGATTCCGATTTCGCGACCTATTTCTGGAACTCGACGCTGGTCGTGGTTGGCGCCGTCGCCATCGTCACGCTGATCGGGGCGGCCGCGGCGCATGCGCTGGCGCGCTACCGCTTCCGCGGCAACCGGCTGATCTATGGCATCCTGTTCTCGTCGATCATCTTCCCGCCGCAGATCACGCTGATCTCGCTCTACCAGATCCTGGTCGACTACAATCTCTACAACAGCCTGCTGGGCCTGAGCCTCGTCTATGTCTCCCTGCAATTGCCGCTGACGGTCTACCTGCTCGAGGGGTTCTTCGCCCGCATCCCGCAGGACCTGTTCGATGCCGCCAAGATGGACGGCTATGGCGACCTCGAGATCTTCTGGCGCATCGTCCTGCCGGTCGGCATGCCGGCGATCGCGACCACGCTGATCCTGAACTTCATCCAGCTCTGGAACGAGTTCCTGTTCGCGGTGGTGCTGATCACCGACCCCGAGAAGCGCACGCTGCCGATCGGCATCCGCGCCTTCATGGGCGATCATTTCCAGGACATCGGCATGATCGCGACCGGCGTGATGATCTCGGTCATCCCCGTCATCATCGCCTATGTCTTCTTCTCCGAGAAACTCATCCGCGGCATGACTGCCGGCGCGATCAAGTAGGAGGCCGTCATGGCCGTCGTCGGACTCGACAAGATCAGCAAGCGCTATGGCAGCAGCGGCCCGGTCGTGGTCGAGGACGTCGATCTCACCATCGGCGATGGCGAGTTCATGGTGCTGCTCGGCCCCTCGGGCTGCGGCAAATCGACGACGCTGCGGATGATCGCCGGCCTGGAGACGATCAGCAGCGGCACGCTCTCGATCAACGGACGGGCCGTCAACAATGTGCCGGCCAAGGACCGCGACATCGCGATGGTGTTCCAGTCCTATGCGCTCTACCCGCATATGAGCGTGGCGGAAAACCTCGCCTTCGGCCTGCGCCGACGCAAGATCGCCGAGACGGAAGTCGATCGGCGCGTCAATGAGGCCGCCGGCCTGCTGGGCCTGACGCCGCTGCTGGCGCGTCGCCCGAGCGCCCTGTCGGGCGGGCAGCGGCAGCGCGTCGCGCTGGGGCGGGCCATGGTGCGCGAGCCGCAGGTCTTCCTGTTCGACGAGCCGCTCTCGAACCTCGATGCGGCGCTGCGGGTCAACACGCGCAGCGAGATCATCAAGCAGCATCACCGGCTCGGCTCGACCATGATCTATGTCACGCATGATCAGGTCGAGGCGATGACCATGGGCACGCGCATCTGCGTGATGAATGCCGGCCGGGTGGCGCAGATCGGTGCGCCGCTGGAGGTCTACTGGCAGCCGGCCGACACCTTCGTGGCGCGCTTCCTCGGCTCGCCGCCGATGAACCTGCTGAAGGCCGCGATCTCGCTCGACGGCCTGCATGCGCGCAGCACCGCGGTCGAGGCGCCGTTGACGCGCTGGGCGGCTGCCACGCTTGCCGGCGTCGCCGGGCGCGACATGACCTTCGGCGTGCGCGCCGAGGATCTGCTGATCGATGCGGCCGCGTTGAACGGCCAACCCCATGGTACGATCAGGGGACGCACCATCGCCGTCGAGCCGCTCGGCGCCGAGACTCTGCTGCTGGTCGAGACGGAAGGCGGAGCCGAATGCATCGCGCGTCTGCCGCGCCATGTCGTGGCCGCGCCGGGCGAGCTCGTCGAACTCTTCTTCTCCACTGAGGCCGGCTATCTCTTCGACGGCGAAACCGGCCGGGCGGTTCCCGCTTTGGAGACCGCGCCTGCCGCGCAGAAAGCCGCCGCGCAGCGGAGACCGCATTGATGGCGCAGCCGCTTCGGATCGGCCTGATCGGCGCCGGCTGGGTCACGCTCTACCATTTGCGCGGCTGGCGGGCGCTTGCCGACGATGCCGTCGTCGTGGCGATCGCCGATCCCTCGCATGACGCGTGCGAGCGCCGCGCTGAAGAGTTCGGCATCGGCGCTCGTTACCGGAGCGCAAGCGAGATGTTGGCGGCGGGCGGTTTCGATGCCGTCGATATCGCCGCGCCACGCGCGGTTCATGCCGAGCTTGTTCGTTTGGCGGCCGATCACGGCTTGCCGATCCTGTGCCAGAAGCCGCTGGCTCCGACCCTGGGCGAGGCGCAGCGGCTGGTCGCGGACGTTTCCGGCCGGGTCCGATTGATGGTGCATGAGAACTGGCGCTTCCGCGCTTATTACCGTCAGGCGGCGCAGTGGCTCGCGCAGGGCCGGATCGGCGCGGTCAAGGCCGCCTCGCTGTCGCTGGTCACCTCCGGCACGGTGCCGAATGCGGAGGGGCGGCTGACCGCGTTGGAGCGACAGCCGATGCTACGCGGCGAGCAGCGGATGCTGGTGGCCGAGGTGCTGATCCACCATCTCGACACGCTGCGCATGCTGCTGGGACCGATGAGCGTGCGCGCGGCCGTGCTGAGCCGGACCTGTCCGGAGCTTGCCGGAGAGGACGGCGCGGTGGTGCATCTCGAAACGGCTGCCGGCGCCGGCGTTTCGGTGTTTGCGAGCTTCGCGGCGCATGGCGCCCAGCCCGAGCAGGTCGATCGCCTGACGATCCTCGGCGACCGCGGGGCGATCCGCCTCGACGGCGCGACACTGCGCCTGAGCGGGCGCGATGACGAGCAGGTCGAATTCGACCAGGCCGAGGTCTATCAGGGCGCTTATACCGCGACGCTCGCTCATTTCGCCCGCTGCCTGCGGGAGGGCGCAGCCTTCGAGAGCTCGCCTGAAGACAATCTCGAAACCTTGCGTCTCGTCGAGGACTGCTATCGGCTCTCTGGTTGGGAATCGGCAGGCGCAAGCAAGGCGGAAGGACAGGTTGCATGAGCGAAGCACCGGCATCAGCCTCGCGTGTCGAGGAGCAGGCGGAGATTCTCCGTCGGCTCGAGGAGGACATCATTTTCGGGCGTCTCGCGCCGGGCTCGCGGCTTGTCGAGGACAGCCTGATGGCTCGCTACGGCGCGACGCGACACTTCATCCGGCAGGCTCTGGTCCAGCTCGAACGCACCGGCGTGGTCCGTCGCGAGAAGAATATCGGCGCGACCGTCTCCTCCTATTCGGCCCAGGAGGTCCGGCAGATCTACGAGGTTCGCGAGATGCTGACCCGGCAGGCGGTGCTGATGATCGCGCTGCCTGCCCCAGCTGAACTGATCACGCGGCTGAAGGCGATCCAGGCCGACTATGCCCAGCATGCAGAGGCGGGCGATCTGCGCGGGATCCACGAGACCAATGACGCCTTCCACATCACCTTGTTTGGCGCCTGCGGCAATCCGTATCTGGTGCGCAGCCTGCAGGATTACATGGGCCTGACCCTGCCGATGCGGGCGAAGAACCTCGCCGATCGTGACGGCCTGCGGCTCTCATTGCGCCAGCATGACATCATGATCGAGCTGCTTCAGGGCACCGATTCCTGGGCGCTGGCCCAGATCAACATCGACCATATGCAATCCAGCAAGGCCGATTATCTCGCACGGACGGCCGCGATCGCGGGCCGGGCGCCGCTGGGGCTCGTCGGTTGAGCGCCGTGCAAGGCGTCATCAGTGCCGGAAAAGGTCGCCTCAGGCCTCGATGCGCTCATCACGCATCGAGGCTTCCGGCCCACCCCGGCGCTGAAGCTGGGCGCGTGACGAGACGTAAGTGGCGATGGCGCGCTCCAGGCGCCGCACGCCCTCGGTGATGACCTCCGGCGAACTCCGGGTGAAATTGACCCGCATCGCGAAGCGGTCCTGGCCGGTGAAATCGAAGACGCTGCTGGGCACGAAGGCGACCTTCTCCTCGACCGCGAAGCGGTAGAGCTCGTCAGTGTCGATCGCCTGGTTCCTCGCCCGCATCCAGACGAACATGCCGCCGACCGGCACCTCCCACTCGAACCATTCGCTCAGGCGCAAGGCCGCCTCATTGCACAGGGCGTCGCGCCGCTCCCGGTAAAGCGGAACGATCGCCTTGGCATGCTCGCTGTCGAAATCCTGTTCGAGCAGTTCGAGCGTGATCGCCTGGGTCAGCATGCTGCTGCTGAGATCGGTCGCCTGTTTCGCGAGCGTCAGCGCCTGGATCATGCCGTGCTCGGCGATGATCCAACCGACGCGCAGGCCCGGAACCAGGCTTTTGGAGACGGTGCCGAGATAGATCACCGGGCCGTCATAGGCGCCGGAATGCCGCGCGACATAATGGCCAAGGATGCTCCGGCCGGGCGGCCCGTCCAATTGGATCGTCCTGTAAGGATCGTCCTCGACGAGCCATGTGCCTGCGGCCAGCACCTTGTCGAGCAAGGCGGCGCGGCGCTCCTGCGAAACCAGCACCCCGGTCGGGTTGGAATAGTTCGGCACGGTATAGACGAATTTGGCCCGGGCGAGGGCATCGTCGAAGCCGGGTTCCTGCAGATCCCAGTCGAGCTTGCGGTAGAGCGGCGCGCGCGGGCGCCAGGCGTCGAGCGCGCCGAGATAGGTCGGCGATTGCGCGACGACGAAGTCGCCGGGGTCGAGCAGCACCTTGCCGATCAGGTCGAGCCCCTGCATCGAGCCGCTGGTCAGCAGCACGTTCTCAGGCGTGAAATGCCCGCCGGTCTCGGCCGAGATGCGCGCCGCGATCAGCCGGCGCAAGGCGGGAAAGCCCTCGATCGCACCATATTCCAGGACCGCCGGCCCGTGCCGTTCGAGCGCGCGCTGCGTCGCGGACTGGATCGCCGCGAGTGGATAGAGCTCCGCCGCTGGCAGGCCGCCGGCGAGGCTCACCACATCGGGGCGGCCGCCAAAGGCAAGAAATTGCTGGGAGATGTTGTTGCTCGTCTTGAGCCATTGCGCACAGCCCGGGCGCATCCCGGCCGCCGAGCCTTTCGAGATCGTCATGTCCTGTCCCTCCAGCTTGGCAGACAATAGCGGTCGCGATCGGAGAGAGTCCGTGCAATGTTTCGCGTAAGAGCTGGATGATGGAGCGTTAATCGCTCGTATTTTGGTATTTGGGAGCGAAAAAGCCTCATGGCCGAGTTGGATCAGATCGATCGCCGAATCCTGGCCGCGCTCCAGGCCAATGGGCGAATCTCGAATCTGGAGCTTGCCGAGCAGGTCGGCCTGTCGCCGACGCCGTGCAGCCGGCGCATCAAGCGGCTTGAGGAAACCGGCGTGATCGAGGGCTATGCGGCGCGGATCAGCCCGGCGGCGCTCGGCTTCGGCATTTGCGTGATGGTGAGCGTGCGCCTCGCCAAGCAAAGCCCGGATGCGGCGAGCCAGTTCCTGACCGCGATACAGGGACGGCCCGAGATCACCGAATGCCTGCTCGTGACCGGCAATGTCGATTATCTGCTGCGGGTCTGGGTCAAGGATATCGAGGCGCTCAGGAGTTTCATCACCGCCGCGCTGCAATCGATCCCCTGCGTCGCGGAAACCTCGACGATGGTTATTCTGGAAGCGACGACGTCGAACCGGCTTCTGTCGGTGCCCGGCAAGGCCAGGTCCAGGACATAGCCTCGCCCGCCATTGCCGACGTCACGGACTTGTCCGCCCTGCAATCGCCGAGAGGTCTGTCGTCGGATCGAGGGGCAGGCCAGCGGCCTTTCGCTCGGAGTAGCGGTCGATCAACTGGTCCGCATGCGGCCGCAGCAGCACCGTGAAGCGGACCAGTTCCTCCATCACGTCGACGATGCGGTCGTAATAGCTCGATGGCTTCATGCGTCCGGTCTCGTCGAATTCCTGGAAGGCTTTTGCGACGCTTGACTGGTTGGGGATCGTCACCATCCGTATCCAGCGACCGAGCAGGCGCAGCGTGTTGACGCTGTTGAAGGATTGCGAACCGGCCGAGACCTGCATGACCGCGAGCGTGCGCCCTTGCGTCGGCCGAATCCCGCCCATGTTCAGCGGCAGATGGTCGATCTGTGCCTTCATAACGCCGGTGATCTGGCCGTGTCGCTCGGGGCTGCACCAGACCTGACCCTCCGACCAGATCGCGTGTTCGCGCAGCTCATGGACGGCGGGATGATCGTCGCCCTTGTTCTGGTCGGGCAAGGGCAGGTCGGAGGGATCGAAGATACGCGTCTGCGCGCCGAAGAACTGGAGCAGCCGCGCAGCCTCCTCTACGCACAGCCGCGAATAGGAGCGTTCGCGCAACGAGCCATAGAGCAACAGGATGCGCGGCGTTGGGTCGTTTTGGCCCAATCCAAGCGCCGGCCGCTCCCGCGCATAGCGCCGCTCAAGCGCCGGAAGATGCGTCGGGTCGGACAGGGTGCGCAGGCGTTTCATGCCCGCGCGTTCGCCAGCTCCGCTCCGGAAAACCAGCGGCGGCCGAGCCAGAGCGCGACATGGACGAGCAGGACGAGGACCGGCACCTCGACCAGGGGGCCGATCACGGCAGCGAACGCAACCGGCGAGGCGAGGCCGAAGCTGGAGATCGCGACGGCGATCGCCAGCTCGAAATTATTGCCCGAGGCGGTGAAGGCGACGGCTGTGGTGCGGGGATAGTCGGCCTCGATCCATTTACCCATGGCGAAGCTGATCAGGAACTGCAGCACGAAATACAGCGCCAGCGGGATGGCGATCCGCACCGCGTCGAAAGGCAGGCGCACCAGATCGCTACCTTTAAGCCCGAACATCGCGACGATGGTGAAGAGCAGCGCGGCCAGCGTGACCGGCCCGATGCGCGGCAGGAAGGTGTCCTCGTACCATTCCTGGCCTCGGCGCGCGGTCAGGATGCGCCGCGTCAGATAACCGGCCAGGAAGGGGATGCCGAGATAGATCGCGACCGCTTGCGCGATCGTCCAGAAGCTTACCGCGACGACGCTGCCCTCCAGCCCGAACAGCGGCGGCAGAACGCTGAGGAAGAACCAGGCATAGACGCTGAAGAACAGGATCTGGAAGAGCGAGTTGAAGGCGACGAGGCCGGCGACATATTGGTTGTCGCCCTTGGCGAGCTGGTTCCAGACCAGCACCATGGCGATGCAGCGCGCGAGCCCGATCAGGATCAGCCCGGTCATGTAATGCGGCTGATCGCGCAGGAAGATCACCGCCAGCGCGAACATCAGCACGGGGCCGATCAGCCAGTTCTGGACCAGCGACAGCGCCAATACGCGCTTATCGGCGAAGACGGCCGGCAACTCCTCATAGCGGACGCGCGCCAGCGGCGGGTACATCATCAGGATCAGGCCGATCGCGATTGGGACGTTGGTCGTGCCGATCGAGAGGCTCTCGAGTGCGGCGGGCAGGCCGGTGAAGAGCGTGCCGAGGGCGATGCCGAGCGCCATCGCCGCAAAAATCCAGAGTGTGAGGTAGCGATCGAGGAAGGAGAGCCTTTCGGGCGCAGGCGCGGTTGTCATGCCGAAATCCTCGTTCCGGTCTCGTCGATGACGCGCTCGCCATCCTCCTTGGCGAAAGCGCCCTTCTGCGGCGCGGGCAGCAGGTCCAGCACGGCTTCCGAGGGTCGGCAAAGCCTGACGCCGAGGGTTGAGACGACCAGCGGCCGGTTGATCAGGATGGGATGCGCCATCATCGCGTCGATCAGCGCCTCGTCGGGCAAGGACATCTCGCCAAGGCCGAGCTCGGCATAGGGCGTGCCCTTCTCGCGCAGCAGGTCGCGGGGCGCCAGGCGCGCGCGAGCGATCAGCTGGACCAGCAACGCCCTTGCTGGGGGCGTCTTCAGATAGTCGACGACATGCGGCTCGATGCCGGCATTGCGGATCATCGCCAGCGTGTTGCGCGAGGTGCCGCAAGCCGGGTTGTGGTAGATGACGATGTCGGTGCTCATGCGGGTCCCACTCAGCAGCACGGGGTCAGTTCGGCGATCAACGGCGCGCAGAGCTCGGGCTTTCCGGCGCAGCAATCCTTGACGAGGAAGAGGGTCAGCGCGCGCAACCCGCCCAGATCGGCGCGGTAGACGATCGAGCGGCTGCGCCTTTCCGACCTGACGAGCCCTGCGCGCGACAGCACCGCCAGATGCGCCGACATGGTGTTCTGCGGCACCTCGAGAAGGCGGGCGATCTCGCCTGCGGCGAGGCCCGTGGGCTCATGGCGAACCAGCAGACGGAAGCTGTCGAGGCGGGTCGCCTGCGCCAATGCGCCGAGCGCGGTGATGGCTGTTTCCATTTCCATATATCCAGATTAATAGATATTTTTGATCATGCAAGGCCGCCATTCTCTGAACCACTGCTGTCTCGGGTTGCCGACGCGGGTTTGCGGCGGCGGCCCTTGCCTGACGCCCTACCGGTCATGCTAGCCTGACGGGCTTGCAGGAGGTCGGAATGGACAGCGCATCACAATCGGCGAAAGCAGCTTTCGAGGCTGCCCTCGGCGTGCTGAAAACGGCGCTCGCCCATGTCGCCAATGGCGATGTCGGGCCGATCAAGGCGTTCTATTCGCATCGCGACGATGCCACCAGCTTCTATGGCTGGGGCGGATATGAAAAGGGCTGGGACGAGGTCTCGCAGCGCTGGGACTGGGCGGCGGACCGCTTCAAGGGCGGCACGGTCAGCCACAGGAACATCACCACCGTGGTGGGGGCCGATCTCGCCTATACGACCGATATCGAGACCTTCAGCGTGACAATGTCGGGCATGGAGCAGCCGACGCAATGGTCGAACCGGGTCACCCATGTGTTCCGGTTCGAGGATGGCGGCTGGCGCCTGCTGCACCGGCACGCGAACCGGCTCGAGGATCAATACGAGCCGTCGAAGCGGTTGAGTGCGGGTTAGTAGCCCGAATCGTCATTGCGAGGAGCGTCAGCGACGAAGCAATCCAGGAAGGCTCGCTCTACGTCCCCTGGATTGCTTCGTTGCACTCGCAATGACGGTGTGGCTCCGCGCCAGGACACCATGCGGTAGCGGGCGGATTTCGGTGCCCGCCAAGCGCCCCGCCGGTCAGGTGAAATAGGGCGCAAGATTCGCCCGGATGCGGTCCAGGACCGTCGCGCCCGAGAGATCGGGCGCAAAGCTCTTGCCCGTGATCATCTCATAGGCCTGGATGTAGACGCGCGAGGTCTGTTCGACGAGTTCGGCGGGAATCGCCGGGATCGGGTCCCTATAGGGGTCGCAGCGCGCCGCGACCCAGGCGCGGACGAAGTCCTTGTCGAAGCTGACCGGTCGCGTTCCCTCAGCCAGGCTCTTCTCATAGCTCTCTGTGACCCAGTAGCGGCTGCTGTCGGGCGTGTGGATCTCGTCGGCGAGGATGATGGCGCCGGTCTTGTCGGTGCCGAATTCGTATTTTGTGTCGACGAGAATCAGGCCGCGTTCGGCGGCGCGGGCCTGGCCGCGCGCGAACAGCGCCAGCGCATAGCGCGAAACGGTATCCCACTGCTCCTGGCTCAACAGTCCCTGCGACAGGATCTCGGCGCCCGACAAGGGCTCGTCATGACCACCGTCGAAGGCTTTGCTGGTTGGAGTGATGATCGCTTCAGGCAGCTTTTCGTTGTCGCGCAGACCGTCGGGCAGGCGCATGCCGTACATCTCGCGCTCGCCGTTCCTGTACTTCGTCAGGATGGAGGTGCTGGTCGTGCCGGCGAGATAGCCGCGCACCACGATCTCAACCGGGAGGATGTCGAGCCTGGTGCCGATCACGACATTGGGGTCGGGATAGGCGAGCACATGGTTGGGGCAGATATCGGCGGTTTCCTCGAACCAGTAGCGCGCCGTCTGGGTCAGCACCTGCCCCTTGAAGGGGATGGCGGTCAGGATCAGGTCGAAGGCGCTCAGGCGGTCGGTCGCGATGATGATGCGGCGGCCATCGGGCAGATCGTAATTCTCGCGGACCTTGCCGTTGTAGCGGTTCGGCAGTTCCGGAATGAACGCATCTGACAGAACGCGGGAATCGCTCATCGGGGGTCTTTCGCTGGAATGCTTTGTCTCAATGCGTTTTCTTCACGCGAACCGGTGTCCACTTCGCTCGAAAACGCTCTCGGCTTGCAACCGCTTAAAATCGCGCGCGCGTGCGCGGTCAAGCGGGATCTGGCGGCGAGGTCTCGCGGCAAATCGGCTCAAGGACAATTGGAAGGATGAGGGCCGAGGGAGCTCAAGCCTTCGATTTTCCAGCGTCTCGCGCATAGCGGGCGAGGAACATCGTGACGGCCGAGGCAACGACGCGCTTGATCTCGGCCTCGGGGGCGGGGCTGCGCTTGGCGTTGAACAGGCGGGGGCGCACCAGCGTCGACTGGCAGAGATCGACGAACTGCACGGCTGCGAGCTCGGTGTCGTCGATGTCGAGCACGCCCTTTTCGACCTGGCGGGCAAGGTAACCCGCGAGGCATTGGGTGCCGTAGCCAGGGCCGCGCTCGTAGAACTCCTTGCCGAGATCGGGCATGCGCTCGGCGACGCCGAGCACGATGCGGTGGGCGCTGACGGCGAAATCGCTGACCAGCATGCGCGCCAGCCCCTCGCCGAAGCCCGCCAGCGCTTGGGCGAGATCGAGATCGCTGTTCAAGATCTCGTAAAGGCCGCGCTTCTGCGCCTCGCGCTCGCGCTCGATCAGCGCGACGAAGAGATGCTCCTTATCCTCGAAATAGACATAGAGCGTGCTCTTGGAGACATTCGCGGCGGCGGCGATGTCGCTCACGCTCGCCGCATCGAAGCCGCGTGCCGTGAAGACCTCATGCGCGCCATCGAGAATCTGGCGGCGCTTGTCGGGGTCTGCTCCCGCGATGCGCCGATTCCGCGATGTCGACTTAATGGCTCGCTCAAGTATTTCGCTCATACGATCCGCTTGGTGCTGCCGCCCGGCGACTCTCGGCCGCCCTCTGAAAAAAGAATCGAACCAGCCGGTTCGATTTCTCTTGATATGCGTCATCGATGGCGCTATTTCAACTGAAATCGAACCTATTGGTTCGAATTGATTATCGCCAGGATGTTTCCATGTCCGCCGAGACCATCACCGACCAGCGTCGCGACCGGCTCAAGCTGGTCGACCCCGCAATGGATACCACACAACCCGCCCATGCCCGCCAGCCCGGCGAGGCCGCGCCCCAGGACACGGCTGAGACGACCGTGGCGCCGAAGGCGAAGCGCGGCGGCGTGCGCCGCGCCGGCCTGATGCTGCTGGCGACGGCGGCTGTCGGCATAGGCGCCTGGTATGGCGTCGACTGGTGGAAGAATGGCCGCTTCGTCGTCTCGACCGACGACGCCTATGTCGGCGCCGAGATGGCGACGATCTCGGCCAAGCTCGCGGCCAATATCGCGACGGTCTCCGTGATGCAGAACCAGGAGGTCAAGGCCGGCCAACCATTGGTGGCGCTCGACGATGGCGACTGGCGCCTTGCGCTCGACAGCGCCAAGGCCAAGAGCGCGACCGCCACCGCGACGCTGCTGCGCATCGACAGCCAGATCGAAGCCGGCCGCGCCGCGCTGGTGCAGGCGCGGGCTCAGCAGACTTCAGCCGAGGCGGCCGTCACCCGCACCGCCGCCGATTTCGATCGTGCCAACAGCCTTGCCGCCAAATCCTACGGTTCGCAGGCCACGCTCGACGCCGCCAGGGCGGGGCGCGACCAGGCTGTCGCCTCTCTGGCGAGCGCCAAGGCCGGCGTCGTGCAGGCTGACGCCAATGTCGAGGTGCTGAAGGCGCAGAGGGTCGAGGCGGCTCGCCAGGCCGATGAACTCAAGGTGGCCGAGCAGAAGGCCGCGCGCGACCTCACCTTCACCAGGATCGCCGCGCCGATCGACGGTCTCATCGCCAACACCAATGTCCAGCTCGGCGATCTCGTCAGCGCCGGCAAGCGCCTGATGTCGATCGTCCCGCTCGACCAGGTCTATGTCGATGCGAATTTCAAGGAGACCCAGGTCGGCCCGCTGAAGATCGGCGACAAGGCCTCGATCACGGTCGATGCGCTGCCCGGCCAGGTCTTCGAGGGCAAGGTCAGCGGCATCGCCGGCGGCACGGGCTCGGTCTTCACGCTGCTGCCGCCCGACAATGCGACGGGCAACTTCACCAAGATCGTCCAGCGCGTGCCGGTGCGCATCGCGCTTGCGCCGGAATCGGCCGGCAAGCATGTGCTGCGCCCGGGCATGTCGGTCGTGGTGAGCATCGATCCGCGGCCTGCTTCGCAGCGCTGAGGCATCGGTTCGAGATAATCTCGAGCCCTCATCCTGAGGAGCCATTTCATGAGAAATGGTGTCTCGAGGGATGGTCCAGCGCCCCCTGGACCATCATTCGGGACGCGCCTTCGGCGCTCCTCAGGATGAGGGCTCGAGTTCCCAATACACGCCGAGTGAATTGAAAGGCGGGCCGCCATGGCCACCGCGACGCTGACCAGTCCAGCCGGCGCCCCTCCGAAAGAGGACGCCATCCCAAGGCGACGGATCTTCGCCTTCATCGCCATGGTCTTCGGCATGTTCATGGCGATCCTGGACATCCAGATCGTCTCGGCCTCGCTCGCCGAGATCCAGGCCGGCCTGTCCGCCTCCTCGGATGAGATCGCCTGGGTCCAGACCGCCTATCTGATCGCCGAAGTGATCATGATCCCGCTCTCGGGCTATCTCAGCCGGGCCTTCTCGACGCGGGTGTTCTTCTCGGTCGCGGCCGCCGGCTTCACCATATCCAGCGTGCTCTGCGCGATGTCGTCCTCGATCAACGAGATGATCCTGTGGCGCGCCGTCCAGGGCTTCATCGGCGGCGGCATGATCCCCGGCGTGTTCGCCGCAGCCTTCACCATCTTCCCGGCCTCGAAGCGGCCGATCGTCTCGCCGATCATCGGACTCGTGGCGACGCTGGCGCCGACCATTGGACCGACCGTCGGCGGCTATCTCAGCCATGCCTTCTCCTGGCACTGGCTCTTCCTGGTCAATGTCGTGCCGGGCATCTGCGTCTCGATCGCGGCCTGGACATTGATCGATTTCGACAAGCCGCAGGCCGGGCTGCTGAAGCGCTTCGACTGGCTCGGCCTGCTCGGCATGGCCTCCTTCCTCGGCAGCCTCGAATATGTGCTGGAGGAAGGCACGCGGCTCGACTGGTTCGAGAGCCATGAGATCGTGTTCTTCTCCTTTGTGATGGTGGCCGGCGCGATCCTGTTCTTCTGGCGGGCGCTGACGCGGGACGACCCGCTGGTCGACCTCTACGCCTTCACAAACCGCAACTTCGCCTTCGGCTCGCTGTTCTCCTTCTGCATGGGCATCGGCCTCTACGGGCTGACCTATCTCTACCCGGTCTATCTCGGGCGGATCCGCGGCTATGACGCGCTGATGATCGGCGAGACGATGTTCGTTACCGGCCTGTGCATGTTCCTGACCGCGCCGATCGCCGGGCGGCTCTCGACCAAGCTCGACCCGCGCGTGATGATGATGATCGGCTTCGGCGGTTTTGCGCTGGGAACCTATATCGCCTCCGCGATCACGGCGGATTGGGATTTCTACGAGCTGCTGGTCCCACAGATCCTGCGCGGCTGCTCGCTGATGCTGTGCATGGTGCCGATCAACAATCTCGCGCTCGGCACCTTGCCGCCGCATCAGCTCAAGAATGCGTCGGGCCTCTACAATCTGACTCGCAATCTCGGTGGCGCTGTCGGCCTGGCCCTGATCAACACGGTGCTGAACACGCGCACCGACCTGCACATCACGCGGCTGCATGAGATGGTCGCTGCAGGTCGCCAGATCGCCGAGGAGAACATCGCGGCGCTGACGCAGCGCTTTTCCGATTTCGGCGACGCCGCCCAGTCGATGGCATTGGCCCTGATCAACCAGCGCGCCCATAAGCAGGCGCTAATCATGGCCTTCGGCGACGTCTTCCTCGGGCTGACCCTGATCTTCGGCGCGCTCGTGCTGATGTCGCTGTTCATGAGCAAACCGCCCAAGGTCGCCCCGGCCGGTGGCGGCGGGGGGCATTGAGGGTGGCGTCGCGGTGATTTGCGGCGCATCCCCGTCATTGCGAGCACCCGGGTCTTGCCTCCGGCAAGCCTGGGTACAGACTCTGCGAAGCAATCCAGGAGGGCTCGTTCTGCGGCCCTCAGAGTCCCTAACAGCCTCTGGATTGCTTCGTCGCTACGCTCCTCGCAATGACGCAAGCTGAGACACGATGGCGTCATGTCGCACCTGCTCAGATTGACATTTCGCTGTCGCTCCGACAAATATAACAACAATATCAGTAGTTTAGATGTTTTCTAAACTGCGGAGCCGGTCAGCCGGCCTTGTTGGAAGGCGTTATCAATGAGTGTTTTGCCTGCGAAGGACCTGGGCCAGCCCCGCATTATGGCGGACCATATCCCGTGGCCGCAGAAAAGCCCGACCTCCTGCCCGATCAGCGCGGTGAAAGCGCGCTTGCGCACCGCAGGCCTGCGCCCGACGCGCCAGCGCATGGCCTTGGGTTGGCTGCTTTTCGCCAAGGGCGACCGGCATGTCAGCGCCGAGATGCTCTATGAGGAGGCGATCCGGGCTCGCGAGCCGCTCTCGCTTGCCACCGTCTACAACACGCTGCGCCAGTTCTCGGAAGCCGGGCTGCTGCGCCAGGTCTCGGTCTCGGGGCCGAAGACCTTCTTCGACACCAATGTCTCCGAGCACCACCATTTCTACAATGAGGACGACGAGACGGTCGTCGACATCCCGGGTTCGATGATCCAGGTCGCCGGCCTGCCGCAGGCGCCGGAAGGCATGGAGATCTCCTCGGTCGAGGTCATCGTGCGGCTGCGCCGCGCCGATGGCGAGGAGATCGAGACGCGCATGGCTGGGGGCCGCCACGCGTGATCGTCTGCTCCTGTAACGTTTTGTCGTGCCGGCAGATCAAGGGCACGATCGCTCCTGATGGCAGTGGCCCGGCGACGGCGAACCAGGCTTATGACTGCCTCGGCTGCAGCGCGAGCTGCGGTGGCTGCGCCCGGCAGGTCCGCGCGATCCTGGCCGAGGCGCGCGCCGCCTGCATGAGCCAGTGCGGCTCCTGCGCCAGCCGCGACATCGAATGCGCCGTGCATATCTCCGTCGGCCATATGATGGACGGGCTGGAGATCGCGAGCGACCGCGTCGCGGCCTGAATCGCCCCGCGCAGAAAAGCGCTTTCCCGGCGACTTACGGTCTTTCCTTCTGCAAAAGCCCCAGTTACATTAGTATCATTCTAATGTAACGCCGAGGAACTCCGCCATGAAGGGTGACAAGAAGGTCATCGAATATCTCAATAAGGGGCTTCGCTCGGAGCTCACCGCGATCAACCAGTATTGGCTGCATTACCGGATCCTCGATAACTGGGGTCTGAAGGAGATGGCCAAGACCTGGAAGAAGGAGTCGATCGAGGAGATGGTCCATGCCGACCGCTTCGTCGACCGCATCCTCTTCCTCGAAGGCTTCCCGAACATGCAGACGCTGGATGCGCTGCGCATCGGCGAGACCGTCCCCGAACTGATCGAATGCGATCTCAAGGCCGAGATCGAGGCGCGCGCGCTCTATCAGGAAGCGGCGAAATATTGCCGCGAGGTCGGCGACTACCCGTCGGAAGAATTGTTCAAGGCGCTGATGAAGGATGAGGAAGGCCATATCGACTTCTTGGAGACGCAGCTCGAACTGATCGCGCGCATCGGTCTCGAACTCTACACCCAGAAGCATGTCGGCGGGCTCGACGAAGGGCACTGAGCCTTCGTCCTTTCCAGCCTCTCGATCCCGCGCCGGATCCGCCATGCGGGTCCGGCGTTTTCGTGTCTGGAGCAGGGGTTCCTGCTCCGGCCTTCTTGGGAAGGGAGTGGGCCCAGGTCCTGGCTTTCAACATTCCCGCGTCGTCATTCCTGACAAGCCGCGTTGGTTGGAGAGGGGGGGCGAGGTCATGCTGATCCGGTGAGGCCTACCGTCAGCGCATCACGGCGCGCGACCGGTTGATCCTGACCAAATAACCGAGCGGCGGGCTCGCCAATGCCCGAGAGCCGTGGCAGAAGGCGGCCATCGCGGGGCGAGCGGAGATTGGGGCATGATGGCACAGGTCTTGGCGGCACAGGTCATCGCGGTCAGCGCGGCTTTGGGCCATGCCTTCAGTAAGCCGAACCTGGCTTCGATCCGTCTGCTCGCCGGCCTCGGCGTCGAAGGTGACGCCCATTGCGGCGAGACGGTGAAGCATCGCTCGCGCGTCGCGGTCGATCCGACGCAACCCAATCTGCGCCAGGTCCATCTGCTCCAGGCCGAACTGCTCGACGAATTGAACGCGACGGGTTTCGACGTCGCGCCCGGGCAGATGGGCGAGAACGTGCTGACGCGCGGGCTCGATTTGCTCGGCCTGCCGGTCGGGGCGCGATTGCAGCTGGGACCTGACGCGCTCGTCGAGATCACCGGTTTGCGCAATCCTTGCGCGCAGATCGAGGCGTTCCGGCCAAAGCTTCTCGCCGCCGTGCTCGGCCGCGACGAAAATGGCAAGCTCGTCCGCAAGGCCGGCATCATGGGGATCGTGCTGGCAGCCGGCGAGATCCGCCCCGGCGATTGCGTGGGCGTCACATTGCCGGCGCAGCCGCATCGGGCGCTGGAGCGGGTCTGAGCGCCGCCGCAACTCCTAGAGTATTTCCGCGTTTCTCCAAATCGCGGAAATGCTCTACCTCCTTGTTTTATCGCATTTTCTTCACGCGAACCGGTATCCACTTCGCTCGAAAATGCTCTAGGATCGCCAGACATGCTCTGAAACACGCCGTCATCCTGGGCGACCGCAGGTCGTCCCGGGATCCATCATAGGGCATGGACGGCGCCCTCCGATGGATCCCGGATCTGCGCGGCGGAGCCTGTCCTTGGGCCGGCCGAAGGCCGGACCCGAGGGCCGCTTGTCCAGGATGACGACGTGGTTCTGAACCAGATCAAGTCTGTGACCAAAAAAACGAAGCCCGCCGGCGTGACCCGGCGGGCTTGGATATCTATCGCGTCGTCGTCTCAGATGAAGCTGACATTGGCCGCTTCGGGGCCTTTCTTGCCGGCGCGGATCGAGAAGCGTACGCGCTGCCCGTCCATCGGCGGCTGCAGGCCACTGCGGCCGAGCGATGAGACGTGCAGGAACACGTCCGGCCCGCCCTTATCGGGGGCGATGAAGCCAAAGCCGCGATCGGAGTTGAAGAACTTCACGGCGCCGTCGAACGGGCCTTCCATCGGGCCGCTGTCGCGGCTGGCAAAGCCGCCGCGATCACCGCCGCGGTCGTTGTAGCCGCCGCCACCGCCATAGCCGCCACGATCGCCACCGCGATCATTGTAGCCACCGCCGCCATATCCACCGCCGCCGCCGAAATCGTCACGCGCCGGGCGCGGCGAGAAGGGACGGGGCGCGCGGTCGGAGCGGGGCGCTGCCGGCTGCGCGGTCGAGGCGTCGATCTCGTGAACGGCGACGACCTGCAGGCCGCGCCGGCCCTCGCCGAGATCGGCGATGATCGTCGCGCCGGGCTGAAGGTCCTGCTGGTCGAGCGGACCGAGGGCCGAAACATGCAGAAAAACGTCGCCGGAGCCGTCGGCCGGCGACGCGAAACCGAACCCCTTTTCAGGGTCGAACCATTTGACCTTGGCTTCGATATTCTCGTGGGTGACGAAAGGCTGGGCAGCGGGAGGCTTGCGACGATCGAACATGGAGCTTCAAGAATGCGGTGATCGGAAGGCCGTAATCTAGCGCAAGCCGATCCGGTCGTCATCGGGGGCACGAGAGGAAATTATCGCGCCCCAAGTTGCATCCTTCACCCGCACGAGGCTGCCCGCGCGAGGCTCTCAGCCCGGCTCGTCGCAGCGGATCATCTGCACCTTCTTCGGCATCTCGCCGACTGCCGGGACGAACTGCCCGGTTGCCGGATCGAGCAGCATCAGCACGCCGGTCGCCACCGCGAAATAGGCGCCGTGCAATTGCAGGCGGCCCTTGCCTTCCAGGATCTGCACGCAAGGGAAGGTGCGCAGATTGGCAAGCGATTGCTGGATCGAAGCGAGCGAGAGCCGCTCGACATAATCCTCGAAACTCTCATTGCGGCCGCGCCCGCCGGTGCGCTGCGCCGCGGGGCCGATCAGCGTGATCCATCTGCCGATGAAGTCGCCGGGCGAGAGCGGGCCTTGCGTATCGTCGGCGAAGGCGCGGATGCCGCCGCAGCGGCCATGGCCGAGCACGACGATATGCTCGACCCGCAGCGCCTGCACGGCATATTCGAGCGCAGCCGAGGTGCCGTGGAGCTGGTCGTCGGGTGAGAAGGGCGGCACCAGATTGGCGACGTTGCGGGCGACGAACATCTCGCCCGGTCGCGCGTCGAAGATGATCTCGGGCGAGACGCGCGAATCGCAGCAGCCGATCAGCATGATCTTCGGCGTCTGCCCGCTATCGGCAAGCTCCTCGTAGCGGCTCTTCTCGCGGTCGAAACGGTCGTCGAGGAAGGCGCGATAACCTTCGGTCAGGCGCTCGGGGAATAGGGGCGCTGGCTTGTCCATGCCCTTCTCGAACAGGATGCGAGGGCTTTCGTCAAGCGCATGTTGCGTCGCAGCGTTGGGCGAAAACCGGTCACCCGGCTGCGAGAAATGCCGCCAGCCGCGCCAGAAGCGTCGCCGAATCGCCCTCCAGCAGCACGGTTTTCGAGCGGGCCGAGGCGCCAGCGACCAGCGTCACCCGCGAGCGCGGCAGGCCCAGGAGCTTGGCCAGCAACGCGACCAGCGCCGCATTGGCCTCGCCATCGCTCGGCGAGGCGCGGACCCTGACCTTCAGGACCTCGCGCCCATCGGCCAGGGTTTCGACGCCGTCGAGCCCATCGCGCCCGCCACGCGGCGTCAGCCTGACGGAGAGGAGGAGGCCGTCCGGCGATTCGCGCCAGGCCGGCACGCGGTCCCCAGTCTAGAAGACGGCGGGGTAGATGTAGCGGACAATGATGCTCTGGATGAAGAAGATCAGCAGCAGGAGGATGATCGGCGAGATGTCGATGCCGCCGAGATTGGGCAGGCGTTCGCGGATCGGCCGCAGCGCCGGCTCGGTGATCTTGTAGAGTGAATCCCAGACCGTCGCGACGAACTGGTTGCGCGTGTTGACGACATTGAAGGCGATCAGCCAGCTCAGCACGGCCGATGCGATCAGGAGCCATGTGTAGATGTTCAAGGCGAGCATCACCACATCGAGAACGGCACGCATCGGCATTCCTCTTGAGAATCAGTGTTGACCGGCAGCGTGATGCTTCCGCCGACTCCGCGACGACGTCATGCGCGAAGTCGTGGTGCGGGTGATTGACATCCACGCGACGCACGGCCTAGAAGGCCAGCGCCTTGGGGCTGTAGCTCAGATGGGAGAGCGCTGCAATCGCACTGCAGAGGTCAGGGGTTCGATTCCCCTCAGCTCCACCAGGCTTTTCTCGTAGATCGTTGAAAGGCCTGGTGGATGTCCAGGCTGCGGGGCAGGCGGTAGGCTGCTGCTTGGGGCAGGCCGCCTCTTTGGGTAGGCCGCCTCTTTGGGTAGGCCGCCTCTTTGGGTAGGCCACCTCTTGGGCAAGCCCCTCGCCCAATGCTTTGGCTCAGCCCCGTTTCATTGTCGGCGCGCGCGAGTGGCGCTGTATTTCCTGATCGTTGATGGCGCCGCGGCGGGTAACGGCGTTCTGTGCTGGCAGGTTGCTCCCGCACTGGGCGATCTGCATTTGCGGCTAGAGTTTTCGGACAGCTAAAGATGCCGACTTCTCTATAAGGCCTTGCTTCTGCCTTGATGTAGAGCAATATTGTCACTTATTGTCTCAAGTCTAGGGTCGAAGAATGTCCGACGATAGCGAAGCGCTTATTGGCCTCTCAGCGATGGTTGTCGCGGCCTATGTCGCGCATAACAATGTTCCGCGCGCCGATCTGCCCGGCTTGATCGCCAGCACTCATGCCGCCCTGGCCGGTCTCGGCGAGGAGCCGGCTGCCGCTCCCGCAGGGCCGCTCGTGCCGGCCGTGCCGATCAAGAAGTCCGTGACGCCCGATGCCATCATCTGCCTGGAGGATGGCAAGGCGTTCAAGTCGATGAAGCGGCATCTCGGCGTCTCCTACGGCATGACGCCGGCTGAGTACCGCACGAAATGGGGCCTGCCGGCGGATTATCCGATGGTCGCGCCGAACTATGCCGAGGCGCGCTCCGCTCTGGCCAAGACGATGGGCCTCGGCCGCAAGGCCGCCGCCGCGCGTTCCACCCAGCCGGCCCGTCGCAGCAAGAAGGTCCCAGCCTGATCGGTTGCTTTCGCGGGAACCCGCGAAAGCCTGTTGTCGCATATGGACGCCGCGCTCTTCGCGCGGCGTTTCGTTTTGATGGGCGGACGTGCTCGGCGACTCTGCTGATTTGGCGGCTCTGCTGATACGCGTCACCGGTCAGGTGGAATGGCACCCTCGAAGCCGATCGTCATCACGGCCTTCATCTCGCCGGTGTTGTGCGGCCCGACAGGCTGGAGCCTGAGGTCGCGGAGCTTGAAGTACAGAAACCCGTTGATCTCTGACACGGTGACGATGCCGGCATTGTCCGCGCTGGCCCAGCCTCTGATCTTCTTGTCCGTCAGGTCGTCGAAGGTCACTTTGACCGCCTTCGCGGACGAGGCGACCTTGCTCCCGGCCTTGTAGTCGCCCACAGCCGGGCGTTCGATGCCAAAATCCATGGTCATGATCGTGAGCTTGCCGGCCTCGACGCCGACGAATGTCTGGCTGGTCGAGACGAAACTCGCCTTGTAGTCGTAGCGGGTCCTGGATGGATTGGCGATCTCGGCCACCACCCGGCCCGTGCCGAACCAACCATTTGGGCCGCTGTAAAGCTTGCTCTTGGGGTTCGTGTAGCGGTCGTCCGGCGCGGGAAGATTGTCGTTCCAGCTCTCGGTTGCCAGGTCTCGCTTGATTGTGGGGGCGGGCGTCTGGGCATGCGCGCTGGTGCAGCCGAGCGTCAGCAGGACGAGAAGGATCAATCGCTTCATCGGTGGGTCTCCACTGGATTGCCGTCCCGTCAGCCTATACCGAAAACCGCGATAGGATCGGGCTGCCGTCCAATCGCTGTCTGTGCGTTTCGGGAGGGCGAGCTTGCACGCCAGCGTGCGGGCACAGTAGCTCTTGATGCGTCAGAAGCTCTTGGTACGTCAGAAGCTCTTGGTACATCAGATCTTGGGCGTGCGCCTGTTTCCGCTCGCCGTGCCGCCAACCCATTCGGGCTCTTCCGCCGCCATGATCATCCGTCAGTTGATCTATCTCGATGCGCTGGCCCGCGAGAAGCATTTCCGCCGGGCGGCCGAGGCATGCCATGTCTCGCAGCCGACCTTGTCGGCAGCCATCGTCCAGCTCGAGGAGGAGCTCGGCGTGCTGATCGTCGAGCGCGGGCGGCGCTTCCAGGGGCTGACCAAGGAGGGCGAGGTCGTGCTCGCCCATGCAAGGCGCATCCTCGCCGAAGCCGACCTGATGAAGGAATCGATCGCGGAATTGAAGGAGGGTGTCAGCGGCCGCATCAGATTGGGCGCGATTCCGACCGCCCTGCCGATGATCGCCCATATCACCGCGCCGTTCTCCTCGCGCTATCCGGCGGTCTCCCTGACCGTGCTGTCGCTGACCTCGAACGAGATCCAGGATCGTATCGACAATTTCGAGCTCGATGTCGGCCTGACCTATCTCGACAATGAGCCGCTCGACCGGGTGATCTCGAAGCCGATCTACCAGGAATCCTATGTGCTGCTGACGCGCGAGGACGGCCCGCTCGGCGGCTATGAGACCATCTCCTGGGCGGAAGCGGGCGAGCTCAAACTCTGCCTGCTGACCTCCGACATGCAGAATCGGCGCATCATCGACGGCATCTTCCGCTCGGTCGGGCTTGCTCCGAGGGCGGCGATCGAGACCAATTCGATCTTCAATCTGTGCTCGCATGCCGGCATCCAGGGTGTCTCCAGCATCGTTTCGCTGCAGTTGCTGGAGTTCTTCGGCGTGCCCTTGGGCACCAAGGCCTTGCCGCTGGTCGAGCCTGAGGCGCAGCGCACGATCGGCCTGATCGTCGCCGATCGCCAGCCCTTCGCGCCGCTGGCCCGGAACCTCTTGATGATGTCGCGGCCGGTGCCCGAAGCGGCGCTGCCGCGGCGACCGATTGTGCGATAGTCGAGGCCTATCGTCCTCCGCCGGCGAAACGATGCTGCGCCGCAGAATGAGGTGATAAGCCAAGATTATCGCAAGCCGATTGAAAATTACGCCCGTCTCAAAGCGCTGACCGACGATTTATGATAGCCACAGACTATCATTCAGTTGGAACAAACGATTTGAAATCATTCCAGTATGGACCACCATTCATCAAAAGCGATCGTCGGGTGAACCGCGTCGGATGGAGGAATGATGGCCGGATACTCCGCCTGGGACCAGGATAGCGCGCGCTCGATCATTGCGGGCCTCGCGCATCTCGAAGGCGCGACGCTGCCGATCCTGCATGCGCTGCAGGACGAGTTCGGCCATGTCGATCCGCAGGCGGTGCCCTTGATCGCCGAGGCTCTGAACCTGTCGCGGGCCGAAATCCATGGCGCGATCTCATTCTATCACGATTTCCGGACCGCCCCGCCGCCGCGGCGCGTGATCAAGCTCTGCCGCGCCGAGGCCTGCCAGGCGCTGGGCTGCGAGGCACTGGTCGCGCATCTGGCGCATGATCACGGCATCGCGGTCGATGATCGTGAGACTGGAGCGGATGTCGCGGTCGAGACGGTCTATTGCCTCGGCAATTGCGCGCTGGGACCCGCCGCGCTGGTCGATGGCGAATTGATCGGGCGCGTCGATGCCGGCCGGCTCGCCGAGCTCTGCGGCTCCTTGGCGGGCGGTTCTCACGCCGGAGCCCGCGCATGAACCAGTCTCCTGTCAAAATCTTCGCTCCCATCAAGATCTTCGTGCCGATCGATGCCGCTGCGCTGTCGGTCGGGGCCGAGGGCGTCGCGCAGGCAATCCTTCGCGAGGCGCAGGCGCGTGGCGTCGCGATCGAGCTCGTCCGCAACGGCTCGCGCGGCATGCTCTGGCTGGAACCTTTGGTCGAGGTCGAGACCGCGGAGGGGCGTATCGCCTACGGCCCGGTGGCGGCGAGGGATGTCGCTGCTCTGTTCGAGGCGGGGTTCCAGTCCGGCGGCGCCCATGCGCTGCGATTGGGCGTCACCGAAGAGCTCGACTGGACGAAGCGCCAGCAGCGCCTGACTTTTGCGCGCATCGGCGTCACCGACCCGCTCTCGCTTGCGGATTATCGCGCCCATGGCGGCCTTGCCGGGCTGGAGACGGCGCTGACGCTGGCGTCGAGCGAGATCGTCGAGACGGTGAAGGCCTCCGGTTTGCGCGGGCGCGGCGGCGCGGGCTTCCCGACCGGCATCAAGTGGAAGACGGTGCACGACGCGCAAGCGGAGCAGAAATACATCGTCTGCAATGCCGATGAGGGCGACAGCGGCACCTTCGCCGACCGGATGCTGATGGAGGGCGACCCCTTCCTGCTGATCGAGGGCATGGCGATCGCTGCCGTCGCTGTCGGCGCGACCAAGGGCTTCATCTATCTGCGCTCGGAATATCCGCATGCGCATCGCACCCTGCAGCGCGCCATCCTGAAGGCGGAGAATGGCGGCATCCTGGGCGATAGCGTGCTGGGCTCGGGCCATGCCTTCCATCTGGAAGTGCGATTGGGAGCCGGCGCCTATATCTGCGGCGAGGAGACCTCGCTGCTCGAAAGCCTGGAGGGCAAGCGCGCGCTGGTGCGGGCCAAGCCGCCGCTGCCGGCCCTGCAAGGGCTCTTCGGCAAGCCGACGGTCGTCAATAATGTGCTCTCCTTCGCGGCCGTGCCCTGGATTCTCCAGCATGGCGCAAAGGCTTATGCCGATTACGGCATGGGCCGCTCGCGCGGTACCTTGCCGGTACAGCTCGGCGGCAATGTCAGACGCGGCGGTTTGATCGAACTCGCCTTCGGTATCTCGCTGCGCGAGATCATCGAGGATATGGGCGGCGGCACGCTGTCGGGCCGGCCGATCCGCGCCGTGCAGGTCGGCGGGCCGCTGGGCGCTTACCTCACGGCGGGTCAGCTCGACGTCGCCATGGATTACGAGGCGCTGGCGAGCATGAAAGCCATGCTCGGCCATGGCGGCATCGTCGTTTTCGACGATACGGTCGACATGGCCAGGCAAGCCCGCTTCGCCTTCGCATTCTGCGCCAAGGAATCCTGCGGCAAATGCACGCCCTGCCGCATCGGCGCGGTGCGCGGCGTCGAGGTGATGGACCGCATCATCGCCGGCACCGAGCGCCCGAAGAACATGGCGGTCCTGCGCGATCTCAACCGCTTGATGACCGACGCTTCGCTCTGCGCCATGGGCGGCTTGACCCCGATGCCGGTGATGAGCGCGCTGAACCATTTTTCCGAGGATTTCGACCGGCCGCTCCCTGCTTTGGCCGCCGAATGAGGAGCCTGTCATGAGCCTGATCAAGGAGATCGATTTCGGCACGCCGATCCGCGTTTCCGAAAAGCAGGTCACGCTGACGATCGACGGGCAGAGCGTCACGGTCCCGGCCGGCACCTCGGTGATGGCGGCTGCGATGAGCGCGGGAACCAAGATTCCGAAGCTCTGTGCCACCGACATGCTCGAGCCCTTCGGCTCGTGCCGGCTCTGCCTCGTCGAGATCGAGGGCCGGCGCGGCACGCCGTCCTCCTGCACCACGCCGGCGGAGGAGGGCATGGTCGTTCGCACGCAGACCGAACAGCTTTCGACGCTGCGCAAGGGCGTGATGGAGCTCTACATCTCCGACCACCCGCTCGACTGCCTGACCTGCTCGGCCAATGGCGATTGCGAATTGCAGGACATGGCGGGCGCAGTCGGCCTGCGCGAGGTGCGCTATGGCTATGAGGGCGAGAACCATGTCTTCGCCAGGACGGCGGATGGCCTCGCCAATGAGAACTGGTTGGCCAAGGACACCTCCAACCCCTATTTCACCTATGATCCGACGAAATGCATCGTCTGCAATCGCTGCGTGCGCGCCTGCGAGGAGGTGCAAGGCACCTTCGCATTGACGATCACGGGCCGCGGCTTCGATTCGCGCGTCGCTCCGGGTCCGACCGATTTCCTGGGTTCCGAATGCGTCTCCTGCGGCGCCTGCGTGCAAGCTTGCCCGACGGCGACGCTGATGGAGAACAGCGTCATCCAGATGGGCCAGCCCGAGCATTCCAAGGTCACGACCTGCGCCTATTGCGGCGTCGGCTGCTCGTTCAAGGCCGAGATGCAGGGCGACAAGGTCGCCCGCATGGTGCCCTACAAGGACGGCAAGGCCAATGAGGGCCATTCCTGCGTCAAGGGCCGCTTCGCCTGGGGCTATGCGACCCATAAGGACCGCATCACCAAGCCGATGATCCGGGAGAAGATCACCGACCCCTGGCGCGAGGTGTCGTGGCAGGAGGCGATCAATCATGCGGCCTCCGAGTTCAAGCGCATCCAGTCGCGCTATGGCCGGGAATCGCTCGGCGCCATCACCTCGTCGCGCTGCACCAATGAGGAGGTCTTCCTCGTCCAGAAGCTGGTGCGCGCCGGCTTCCGCAACAACAATGTCGATACCTGCGCCCGCGTCTGCCATTCGCCGACCGGCTACGGCCTGAAGACGACGCTGGGCACTTCGGCCGGCACGCAGGATTTCAAATCGGTCGCCAAGGCCGATGTCATCCTGGTGATCGGCGCCAACCCGACCGACGGCCATCCCGTCTTCGCCTCACGGATGAAGAAGCGCCTGCGCCAGGGCGCCAAGCTGATCGTCGCCGATCCGCGCCGGATCGACATGGTGAAGTCGCCCCATATCAAGGCGGAACACCATCTCCAGCTCCTGCCCGGCACCAATGTCGCGCTGATCAACGCGATCGCTCATGTCGTCGTCACCGAAGGGCTGGTCGCCGAGGATTATGTCCGCGAGCGCTGCGACCTGGCCGATTTCGAGATCTGGGCCCGCTTCATCGCGCGGGCGCATAATTCGCCCGAGGCGAGCGAGGAGTTCACCGGCGTGCCGGCGGCCGATGTCCGCGCCGCGGCGCGGCTCTACGCCACCGCCGGCAATGGCGCGATCTTCTATGGGCTTGGCGTCACCGAGCACAGCCAGGGCTCGACCATGGTGATGGGCATGGCCAATCTCGCCATGGCGACGGGCAATATCGGGCGCGACGGCGTCGGCATCAATCCGCTGCGCGGCCAGAACAATGTCCAGGGCGCCTGCGACATGGGCTCCTTTCCCCATGAGTTCACCGGCTACCGCCATGTCTCCGACGATGCGACGCGCCAGATCTTCGAGATGATGTGGGGCGTGCCGCTCGACGTGGAGCCGGGCCTGCGCATCCCCAACATGCTGGACGAGGCGGTCGGCGGCACCTTCAAGGCGCTCTATGTCCAGGGCGAGGACATCGCCCAGTCCGACCCCAATACGCAGCACGTCACCGCCGGCCTGTCTGCGATGGAATGTGTCGTGGTGCAGGATCTCTTTCTGAACGAGACGGCGAAATACGCCCATGTCTTCCTGCCGGGCTCCTCCTTCCTGGAGAAGGACGGCACCTTCACCAATGCAGAGCGCCGCATCAACCGCGTCCGGCAAGTGATGGCGCCGCTCTCGGGCAAGGCCGAATGGCAGGTCACGATCGATTTCGCCCGGGCGCTTGGCTACGAGATGGCCTATGCGCATCCCAGCGAGATCATGGACGAGATCGCGCGGCTGACGCCGAGCTTTGCCGGGGTGAGCTATGACAAGCTCGACAAGCTCGGCTCGGTGCAATGGCCCTGCAATGAGAAGGCCCCGACCGGCACGCCCCTGATGCATGTCGACCGCTTCGTGCGCGGCAAGGGCAAGTTCATGATCACCGAATTCGTGCCCACCGAGGAGCGCACCGGGGCGCGCTTCCCGCTGATCCTGACGACGGGGCGCATCCTCTCGCAATATAATGTCGGGGCGCAGACGCGGCGCACCGCCAACTCCGCCTGGCATGACGAGGACGTGCTGGAGATCCACCCCTTCGACGCGGAGAATCGCGGCATCAAATCAGGCGATCTCGTCGCACTCGCCAGCCGCTCGGGTGATATTTCCTTGCGCGCCGAGGTCTCGGAGCGGATGCAGCCCGGCGTGGTCTACACGACCTTCCACCATGCCGAGACCGGCGCCAATGTGATCACCACGGATTTCTCGGATTGGGCGACCAATTGCCCGGAATACAAGGTCACGGCGGTCGAGGTCAGGCGGACGAATTATTATTCGCAATGGCAGGAGCGCAACCGCGAGGAAGACATCTCGCTGCGCCAGATCGCGGGGCGCTTGCCCGATGCCGCGGAATAGCCCGCCCGCCCAGCCGCCGGCCTCCTGCGCCGTGCCGGCCGAGCCGGTCCGCTTCGATGGCGGCGGGGGCCTGGCAGTGAGCGCTGAGGTCGCCGTCGAGGCGCCGGTCAGCATCGTCTATGGCAACCTGCCCTATGCGGTGATGATGGCGACGCCGTCGGATCTCGAGGATTTCGTCGCAGGCTTCAGCCTGACCGAGGGCATCGTCACCGGCATCGACGAGATCAGGGGCATCACGATCCAGCCGCAGCCGGACGGCATCCTCGTCACCGTCGATCTCGCGCCCGGCCGTTTCCGCGAGCATCTGGCGCGGCGGCGCAATCTCTCGGGCCGGACCTCATGCGGGCTCTGCGGCGTCGAGACGCTCGCCGAACTGCCGATGGCGCGGGCGGGAGCGCGGGAGGGGAAACCGATCGCGCGGAGCACCATCCATGCGGCGCTGGCGAGCCTGGAGCGTCACCAGCCCTTGAACCGGCTCACCCATGCCGTCCATGCCGCCGTCTGGTGCGACGCTTCAGGCGTGATTCTGGCGGCGCGCGAGGATGTCGGCCGGCATAACGCGCTCGACAAATTGATCGGCGCGCGCCTGCGCGCCGGCCATGAGGCCAGCAGTGGTTTCGTGCTCGTCACCAGCCGCGCCTCCTTCGAAATGGTCGAGAAGGCGGCGATCTTCGGGGCCGGCACGCTGGTCTCGATCTCGGCCCCGACCTCGCTCGCGATCGAGCGGGCGAAGCGGCTCGGCTTGAATCTCGTCTGCGTTGCCCGTGACGATGGCTGCATCGTCTTCGCTGGGGCGCTGGCACCGGAACTGGAGACGCAGGCACGATGAGCGAAGCTGCGTCGTCGACGGAGGCGCGGGACGCCCACAAGGCCGAGCAGTGCGAGAAGCTCGCGCGCATGGCCGGGCAGATCGCCGATTTCTTCAAATCCTATCCCGACGCGCAGGCGGTGCCCGCCATCGCCGACCACATCAACCAGTTCTGGAGCCGGCGCATGCGCGAGGATTTCCTCGCCGCGTTCACCAGCGATTCCCAGGAACTCCAACCCCTTGTGCGGCGCGCCTTGGCGCTGATCAGGCCGGCGCGGGGCGGATAGCGGAGCAGAGCGCGCCCGAAAAAGGCGTGCACAAGGCGATTTCAACGAGCCGGGAGCAACCCGGCCCGATTAGAGAATCTTGGGGAAAAGGGAATTGACATGAGCATCGCACAGGATATCGGGCAGGTCGCGCCTGCCGCGGGTCTGCTGGACCGGGAGAGGATCATCGCGAAGGCCGGCTTCAACCGTTGGCTGGTGCCGCCGGCGGCGCTTTGCATCCATCTTTGCATCGGCATGGCCTATGGCTTCAGCGTGTTTTGGCTGCCGCTCAGCCAGGCCATCGGCGTCACCAAGCCGGTCACTTGTGCGGCCGATGTCGGGCTGATCGGCTCGCTCTTCACCACGGCCTGCGACTGGAAGGTCGCCGATCTTGGCTGGATGTATACGCTGTTCTTCGTGCTGCTCGGCTCATCGGCCGCGATCTGGGGCGGTTGGCTCGAACGCTCGGGTCCGCGCAAGGCCGCCTTCGTCTCGGCGCTGTGCTGGTGCGGCGGCCTCCTGATCTCGGCGCTCGGCGTCTACACCCACCAGCTCTGGCTGATGTGGCTGGGTTCGGGGGTCATCGGCGGCATCGGGCTGGGCCTGGGCTATATCTCGCCGGTCTCGACCCTGGTGAAATGGTTCCCCGACCGGCGCGGCATGGCGACCGGCATGGCGATCATGGGCTTCGGCGGCGGCGCGATGATCGGCTCGCCCTTGGCCGACATCCTGATGAACGCTTTCAAGACCCCGACCTCGGTCGGCGTCTGGCAGACCTTCGTGGTGATGGCGGCGATCTATTTCGTCTTCATGATGGCTGGCGCCTTCGGCTACCGCATCCCGCCCTCAGGCTGGCGCCCGGACGGCTGGACCCCGCCAGCGACCCAGAACGCGATGATCACCTCGGGCCATGTCCATCTCAAGGACGCGCATAAGACGCCGCAGTTCTGGCTGATCTGGGCCGTGCTCTGCCTCAATGTCTCGGCCGGCATCGGCGTGCTCGGCATGGCCTCACCGATGCTGCAGGAGATCTTCGCCGGCTCGCTGATCGGCAAGCCCGAGATCGGGTTTGCGGCGCTCGATGCCGAGCAGAAGAAGCAGATCGCCACGATCGCTGCGGCCTTCGTCGGCCTGCTCTCGCTGTTCAACATCGCCGGGCGTTTCTTCTGGGCCTCGCTCTCGGACAAGCTCGGCCGCAAGTTGACCTATGCGACCTTCTTCGGCCTGGGCATCGTGCTTTACGGGCTCTCGCCCTGGGCCGCCCATGCCGGGTCGCTGGCGCTGTTCGTCGCCTTCTTCTGCATCATCCTGTCGATGTATGGCGGGGGCTTTGCCACTGTGCCGGCCTATCTCGCCGACATGTTCGGCACCCAGTTCGTCGGCGCGATCCATGGCCGGCTGCTGACGGCGTGGTCGACGGCGGGCATCATCGGGCCGGTCGTGGTCAACTATATCCGCGAGGCGCAGATCAATGCCGGCGTGCCGCGCGCTCAGGTCTATGACCGGACGATGTATATCCTCGCCGGCATGCTGGTGGCGGGTTTCATCGCCAATCTGCTGGTCCGGCCCGTGGTGCAGAAATGGTTCATGAGGGATGCGGAAGTCGCGGCCCTCCAGGCCAGGACCGCCAGCGTCGCGGCGAGCGGCCCGCATGGCTCCTTCGGCATCGGCAAGGGTGGCTTCGACGGCACGGCGCTGCTCGCCTGGGCCGTGGTCGGCATTCCGCTGGCCTGGGGCGTCTGGATCACCCTGTCCAAATCGCTGGCGCTGTTCCGCTAGAGCATGCGCCGATCAGGTTACGATGCAACCTGATCGGATTCGGCTCTAGCTAGAGCGTTTTCCCTATGGCTCGAATCGTCATTGCGAGGAGCGATAGCGACGAAGCAATCCAGAAGGTCTCGCTCGACGGCCCCTGGATTGCTTCGCTGCGCTCGCAATGACGAGTCAAGGCGAAGCCCAAATATTGATCCGGATCTAAGGTGCCCCATCCGCTGACGATACCGAGGCCCGCATCATCCGATGCGGGCCTTTTTCTTGGGCGCTTTCCCGGCTGCCTGGGCGGAGCCGTGATTCGCGGGTTGACAGGAGAGTAATGTTATAATGTAACAGAACTCTTCTGCAGCCACCCGGGCCCATCATGCTTCCAGCCTCGCTCCTGACCGACCGCCGCCTGCCGGTGACCGTGCTCTCCGGCTTCCTCGGGGCCGGCAAGACCAGCTTGCTCAACCACATCCTCAACAATCGCGAGGGCAAGCGCGTCGCGGTCATCGTCAACGACATGAGCGAGGTCAATATCGACGCCGATCTCGTGCGCGAGGGCGGGGCGGACCTGTCCAAGACCGACGAAAAACTGGTCGAGATGAGCAATGGCTGCATCTGCTGCACCTTGCGCGACGATCTCCTGAGCGAGGTGCGCCGGCTCGCGGTCGAGAACCGCTTCGACTACCTGCTGATCGAAGGCACTGGCATCGCCGAGCCGTTGCCGATCGCCGCGACCTTCTCCTTCCGCGACGAGGAGGACCGCTCGCTCGACGATGTCGCGCGGCTCGACACGATGGTGACTGTGGTCGACGCCATCAACCTGCTTGCCGATTACGACAGCCGCGATTTCCTCGGCGATCGCGGCGAGACCGCCGGCGAGGGCGATGCGCGCACGCTGGTCGATCTCCTGGTCGAGCAGATCGAGTTCGCCGATGTCGTGGTGATCAACAAGGCCGGCGAGGTCTCGGCCGGGGAGCGCGACAAGGTGCGCCGCGTCGTGCGCGGGCTCAATGCCGATGCCCGGATCGTCGAAGCTGATTTCGGCCGGGTGGCGCTCGACCAGGTCCTGAACACGCGGCTGTTCAACGAGGAGAAGGCGGAAACGCATCCGCTCTGGCACAAGGAGCTGTTCGGCTTCCGCGACCATGTACCGGAGACCGAGGAATACGGCATCCGCTCCTTCGTCTACCGGGCGCGGCGGCCGTTCCATCCGCGCCAGCTGCACGCGCTGATGAATAATCGCTTTCCCGGGGTGATCCGCGCCAAGGGGCATTTCTGGCTGGCGACGCGGCCGCATTGGGTCGGCGAATACTCGCTCGCCGGGCGGATCACGCGGACCGAGGGGCTGGGCAGCTGGTGGGCGGCGGTGCCGAAGGAGCTCTGGCCGCGTTCGGAGGAGTTTGCCTCGCTGATGCGCCGCCACTGGTCGCAGATCTGGGGCGACCGCCGGCAGGAGCTGGTCTTCATCGGCGGGCCGGAGATGGACGAGGCCGTGATCCGCGCCGCGCTCGACGCCTGCCTGACCGGAAGCTCCACGACAGGCCTCTCGAAAGCCCTGCTCGCGCTCGAAGACCCGTTCCCCGCCTGGGACCGGCAGGCGGCCTGAGCTTTCTCTCGCCGCTCACGAGCGGTCGCATAGCCCTTTCGCATCGGATCTTGTCATGACCATCGACCTTGCAGTGGCGCGGCGCGCCGGCATCCTCAGTGCCGGCGTCGCGCTTGGCGCCATCATTGCGGCCGGCGCATTGGCGCAAACCGCCATCGAACTGCCCGAGATCACCGTGACGGCGCCAAGCCCGATCCAATCGCGCAGCCTGCCCGATGCTGCGGCTGCGCCAAGCGGCGACGCGGTAGCGGTCAACCGCAGCTTCTCCTCGGTCACCTTCCTGACCGCCGGCGAACTCCTGCGCAATGGCGGCAGCACGCTCGGCGACCAGCTCGCCAATCAGCCGGGCATCACCAATTCCGGCTTCGCGCCGGGCGCGGCCGACCGCCCGATCATTCGCGGCCTCGATAATTTCCGCGTCCGCATCCAGGAAAACGGCATCGGCTCGCAGGACGTCTCCGATCTCGGCGAGGATCACGGCGTGCCGATCGATCCGCTGGCGGCGCAGCGCGTCGAGGTCATTCGCGGGCCGGGCACGCTGCGCTATGGCTCGCAGGCGATCGGCGGCGTCGTCAGCGTCGACAACAACCGCATCCCGTCATTCCTGATCGCGCCGGGCTTCCATGCCGAGACGCGCTCCTCGGTGTCATCGGTCGATCGCGGTATCGAGAATTCGGCGCTGATCGATGCGCGCTCGGGCCAGTTCGTCGTCCATGGCGACATCTATCATCGCAATGCCGAGGATTATCACATCCCCGGCGGCACCCAGTTCAACAGCTATGTTCGCTCCGACGGCCAGGCGATCGGCGGTTCCTATTTCCTGCCCGATAATCGCGGCTTCATCGGCGTCTCGCTGTCGCATTTCACCAGCCTCTACGGCATCCCCGGCGCCGATGCGCGGGCGACGCGCACCCGCATCGACCTCGAACAGACCAAGCTCGCGAGCAAGGGCGAGTTCCAGATCGATGGCGGCTTCATCGACACCTTGCGCTTCTGGGTCGGCGGTTCCGTCTACAGGCATCAGGAGCAGGGGCTGAACGATGGCGGCGGTTTCGAGACTGCTGCCGTGTTCAAGAATCGCGAGATCGAGGGGCGCGTCGAGGCGCAGCTCAAGCCGCTCGAAACCGGCATCGGCGGGCTGACCTCGGCCTTCGGCCTGCAACTCGGCCGCCAGGAGATCGGCACCTCCGGAGAAGCCGGCGAGCTGTTGCCGCCGGCCGACACCAACAGTGCCGGCTTCTACAATTTCAACGAATTGCAGCTCAGGCCCGGCACCAAGCTGCAGGCCGCCGGCCGCATCGACTATGTCGACGTCAAGGGCACCGCGACGAACTTTCCGGCCGGTTATCTGCCCGGTTTCACGAGCGCTGGGGGCGTCGACCCCGAGACCGGCGCGGCGACGCAAATTGCGACGCCCGACGAGCTGAGCTCGGCCGCCAAGCGCCGCCGCTTCATGCCGATGAGTGCGAGCCTCGGCCTGTTGCAGGATCTGCCCTTCGGCATCACCAGCAGCCTGACCGGCTCCTATACCGAGCGCGCGCCCAAGGCGTCCGAACTGTTCTCGCGCGGCGCGCATGATGCGCCCGGTACCTTCGAGATTGGCGATCCCAATCTGAAGAAGGAGACCGCCAAGACGGTCGAGCTGGGCCTGCGCCGCACAGCAGGTCCCTGGCGCTTCGACGCCTCGCTCTATGCGACGCGCTATGAGGGCTTCATCTATCGTCGGGTCACCGGCGTGCGCTGCGACGATGATTTCGCCAGCTGCGGCACAGGCAACGAATTGACCCAGGTGGTCTACACCCAGCGCAACGCCACCTTCCTCGGCGGCGAATTCAAGACGCAATACGACCTCTTCGAGATCGGTCCCAACGTCTTCGGGGTCGAGGGGCAATACGACATCGTCCGGGCGAAGTTCTCCGGCGACGAGAATGTGCCGCGCATCCCGCCTCAACGCCTCGGCGGCGGATTGTTCTGGCGCGGTGGCGATGCCTGGTTCGCCAAGGTCAATTTGATCCACGCCTTCTCGCAGAAGCGGATCGCGCCCGAGGAGACGCCGACCAGCGGCTACAACCTGCTCAACGCCGAGCTCAGCTACAAGGTCAAGCTCAAGGACGGGCCGCTCGGGCCGATCGAGCTCACTGCGGGCGTCAACGGCACCAATCTGCTCAACGAGACGATCCGCAACGCGGTGTCCTTTCGCAAGGATGATGTCGTGGCGCCAGGGCGCGGCGTGCGCGCCTTCCTGAGCGCGAAGTTCTGAAGGGATGGCGACCGGTCGATCGCGCCTTGTGCGGCGCAGGGCGGTGTGCTTCCTTGGCGAAGTCGGTTCTCGAAAGAGATCAAAAGGGAATCCGGTGGGCGCGCGCAGGCGCGCGATTCCGGAGCTGCCCCCGCAACTGTCAGCGGCGAGCGACGTTCGATCATGCCACTGGGCTTGCCCCGGGAAGGCCGAACGAAGCTTGGACCCGCGAGCCAGGAGACCTGCCGACGTCGTGAAGCCATGCAACCGGGCGGGGTGCCCCGGAAGGAGCTCTGATGACGGTCGCTCACTTGCGCGCTCTGGTCGCGCAACCGGGTTCGAACGGCGCCGAAGCACCGGCCGCGTCCCATCCATGGGAAGCCGGTGACGGATGTCGAATGCTGCCCCCCTAGATGCCGAGGCGGTCGTCTCCAGAGGAGCGAATTTCGGCCTGAAGGACGAAATCCGGGCCTATTGGTCAAAACGCGCCGAGACCTTCGATCTCTCCTATGGCCACAGGATCCGCTCCGATGCCGAGCTGGAGGCCTGGGCGCGATTAATCGCGAGCCATGTCGCGGTCGCAATCGGGGCCAGGGCGCTGGAGCTTGCTTCAGGCACTGGCGAGATCACGCGTGTGCTGCTTTCGCTCGGCTGCAGCGTCGATGCGATCGATCTCTGCGAGCCGATGATCGCCCGGGCGCAGGCGAAGCATGCGAATGCGGCCGTTCGCTTCCACCTCGGCGATGCCGAAAACACGATGATGGCGGACGAGGCCTATGACCTCGTCATCTGCCGGCATCTGGTCTGGACGCTGATCGATCCTGCCCGCGCCTTGGCCGACTGGTTGCGCGTGCTCAAGCCCGGTGGGACGCTCGTCGTCATCGATGGCGACTGGGTCACGCTTTCGCGCAGATCCGTGCTGCTGAAGCGGTTCTCGGGATTGATCGACAGGCTTACCGGGGTCGCCTCGACCTGGGATCAGGCGACGCATCAACGCATCCTGAACGGTGTGCATTTCCGCGACGGCCTGCGCGCGCCGGCGCTCGAGGCGATGTTGCGCGAGGTGGGCTTCGAGGCCCCGCGCATCGGGCCGCTCAGCGGCATCGCGCGCCGGCAATTCGCGACGGCCTCCTGGAGCGAGCGGCTGCGCCTGCTCGCGGCCCAGGGCCAGTCCTTCATCCTGTCCGCCTGCAAGCCAGGCTGAGCTTTTTCACCGTATTGGAGATTGCCCTGATGAATTTGCCGACGATATCGCGCCGCGCCCTGGTCGGATTGGCCCTGGCCCTGCCCGCTATGACCGCGCCGGCCATGATCGCGCCAGCCATGATCGCGCCAGCCATGGCCCAACAGGGCGAACCTGTCCTGCGCGTCGTCGCGCCCTGGGAGTACGCCTCGAACGACCCGGCCGATATCGGCTATATCCTGACCCGCCTCGGGGTCGCGGAGACGCTGGTGCAGGTCGAGCCGGAGGGCCAGCTCGTCGGCGGTATCGCCGAAAGCTGGTCGGTTTCCGAGGACAAGCTGAGCTGGCGCTTCAAGCTGCGCGCGGGGCTGAGCTTTCATGACGGCAACCCGGTGACGGCGCAGGCCGTGGCCGCCAGCCTGAAGCAGTCCTTCATCGGCGAGAGCCTTTCGGCCGTGCCGCTCGACAGCGTGTCGCTCGATGGCGCCGACGTGGTGATCCGCACCAGGACGCCCTTCAGCGTGCTGCCGGCTTTCCTGTGCGATTACGCGTCGATCGTGCTCGCGCCCTCCGCTTACGGCACCGATGGCAAGGTCATCAAGATCGTCGCGACCGGCCCCTACAAGCTCGCATCGATCGACGGCAAGACCTGGATCGACAACAAGACGACGCTGGAGCTCGACCGTTTCGAAGGCTATGCGCGGACCAGGCCCGCCATCGCCAGGCTGCGCTACACGGCGGTGGTCAATGGCGACACCCGCGCCAATATCGCGATCGCGGGGGACGCCGACCTCGTCTATACGCTCAGCCCCACCGCGACGCCGCGGATCAATGCCGCCGGCCAGATGAAGGTGGAGAGCCTGACGATTCCGCGGGTCCGCGCGCTGTTCTTCGACAGCGGATTGCCGCAATTCTCCGATCTTCGCGTCCGCCGCGCCATCGCCATGGCCGTCGACCGCGACGGCATCGCCAAGGCGATCCTGCGCCATCCGGGTTCGAGCGCCTCGCAGCTGCTGCCGCCGATCATGACGGGGTGGCATCGCCAGGGTCTGCCCGCCATCGCCCATGATCCCGCGGCGGCGCGCAAGCTGCTCGACGACGCCGGCTGGATCGCGGCAGGCGACGGCATCCGCGTCAAGGATGGTGTCCGGCTTGCGGCCAAGCTCCTGACGCTGGTCAATCGACCGGAGCTGCCGGTCATGGCTTCAGCCATTCAGGCACAATTGCGTGGGATCGGCATGGAGGTCGCCATCGAGGTCGGTCCCGGCAACAGCGTTCCCGCCGCGATCAAGGACGGGACCATGCAGTTCACGCTGGTCTCGCGCACCTATGTCAATGTGCCGGAGCCGATCGCGACGATCATCCCCGACTTCACGCGCGAGCGCTCGGTCTGGGGGACGGCGCGCTGGGATGGCCGGGATCGGGTCAAGGCCCTGACGGACGCCTATCTCGCGAGCTTCGACGACGCCCGCAAGGACGAGCTGCGGGGGCAGATCATCGCCCTGCTGCACGACCAGATGCCCGTCGTCCCGGTCTCCTGGACCGAACACAGCGTCGCGGTTTCCGGGCGGATCAAGAACGTCGCGATCGACCCCTATGAGATGCGCTATCTGGTCGAACGGATGGCCTGGAAATGAGCATGGCCTCCGGCATCGGCCTCAGATTGGCGGCAACAGTATTGTTCTCGCTGATGATGCTCTGCGTCAGGCTGGCCTCCATCGAGGCGCCGGTCGGCCAGGTCGTGTTCTATCGCAGCTTCGTCGCGTTGCTGCCGATCATGCTCTACCTGGCCTGGCGCGGTGCGTTGCCATCGGGCTTGAAGACGAAACGGCCCTTCGGCCATCTCAAGCGCAGCCTGCTCGGCTGTGTCGCGATGGTACTGTCCTTCATCTCGCTCGCGCATCTGCCATTGGCGAACGCCACAGCGCTCGGCTTCCTCGCCCCGCTGCTGGTGCTGCCGCTGGCCGTGCTCGTGCTCGGCGAGCGGCCGGGCTGGCTTGTGGGCGCTGCCGCCCTGCTCGGCTTCGCCGGCGTCGGATTGATGCTGGCGCCGGCCTTCCAGGGGCCGGCGCTGGATCGCGGCACGCTGATCGGTATCGGCGCCGGCCTGGGCATGGCGCTGACCACGGCGGCGTCCAAGGTGCAGGTCAAGACGCTGACCGAGACGGAGCCGGCGGGTACGATCGCCTTCTATTTCGCGCTGGTCTGCGCGCTTGCCGGGCTCGCGAGCCTGCCCTTCGGCTGGGTCGATGCGCGTGGCCTGGGCCTGCTCGCGCTCATCGGGTCGGGCGTTTTCGGCGGCCTGGCGCATATCGCCATGACGGAGGCGGTGGCGCGCGCGCCGGTCTCGGTGCTCGCGCCGTTCGAATACACGGCGATGCTGTGGGCATTGCTCTTCGATCTCGCGATCTTTTCGGTGACGCCCCAGCCGCTCGGCCTCTTCGGCGCCGCCATGATCGTGGCCGCGGCGGTGGTCGTCGCCTTCGCCGACAAGATCGCGCTGCGCTTTTCGCAGTGCGCCAAGGGCTCCTCCGAGAGCCCGGCCGCGAAGGCGCTGTCATGAGGCCGGCGCTGACGCTGCTCGGGACGCGCGCCACGCAGGCCGCGCTGACGGCCTGGCTGCTGGCGACGCTGTGCTTTGCCTTCATCCATGCCTTGCCCGGCGACATGGCGCTTCGCGTTGCCGCGGCCCGTGTCGGCGACGAGCGGGTGACGATCGAGACGACCGAACGCATCCGCCGCGAGGAAGGGCTCGACCGGCCATTGGCCGTGCAATACGCCGCCTGGCTCGGCCGCGTCGCGACCGGCGATCTCGGCCAGTCGCTGGTTTCGCGCCAGCCGGTGCGGCAGGAGATCGCCTATCACGGTCGTTTCACGCTCGGCCTGGGCGCGCTCGGCTGGCTGGTCTCCTATCTCATCGCCCTGCCGCTCGGCATCGCCTGCGGTTTTGCGCCGGGCGGATGGCTCGACCGCGTGACGACGGGCATCGCCGTGGCGCTTGCCTCGCTGCCGAGCTTCCTCGTCGGCATCGGCCTGATCTCGATCTTCGCGCTCAGCCTGCGCTGGCTGCCGCCGGCGGGCTACCGGACGGGCGCGCATATGGTCCTGCCGGCCTTGACGCTGGCGCTGGGCCTGGCGGCCTTCTCGGTCAGGATCATCCGCAATGCGGTGGTCGAAGTGCGCGGCGCCTTCTACATGACCTTCGCGCGGATCAGGGGGCGCTCGGCCGCATCGGCCTTCCGCCATCACGGCGTGCGCAATGCGGCGATCCCGGTCGCGACCTTTGCGGCCCTGCAATTCGCCTACATGGTCGATGGCTTCGTCGTGGTCGAGATGCTGTTCAACTATCCCGGCTTGGGCGAGTTGCTGGTCAAGGCGCTGCTCGCCCGCGACGTGCCGGTGGTGATGGGCGCGGGGCTGGTGATCGGGCTGGTCTATGCGGGCGTCAACCTGCTGGCCGATCTCGCCTGCCTCGCGCTGGATCCGCGCCAGGCCGCGAGGGCCGCGGCATGAGCAGCCAGGCGCTTTCCGAACTCACCAAGCCTCATTCCGAGGAGCCGCACAGCTCCGTCTCGCAGGATGATCCCGAGCGCGCTGGCGCATCCCTGGAGACGCATTCGTTCCGAACGCTCGCCAGGATGAGGGCTGAGAGGGGAGATGGGTTGAAGGCCGGTCTCGCTTTCCCGCTTGTCCTGCTGGCTGTCGTGGCTGGGCTGGCTATGTTTGGACCATTGCTGTCGCCGCATGATCCCACAGTGCAGGATCTGCTGCATGCGCTCGAAGGGCCCAGCCTCGCGCATCCGCTTGGCACAGACCATGTCGGGCGCGACGTGTTCGCCCGCCTGGCGCATGGGGCGGGCCGCTCGCTGGGGATCGCGCTCGCCTGCGTCAGCGCTGCCACGGGGGTCGGCCTCGGGCTTGGCCTGATCGCCGCCTATGCTGGGCGCTGGAGCGACATGGCGATCATGCGCCTCGCCGATCTGATGCTGGCTTTTCCCGGCATCCTGCTGGCGCTGCTGATCTCCGGCTTTCTCGGCGGCGGCGTGCTGCCGATGCTGATCGGCATCAAATTGACGCTGTGGCCACAATTCGCCCGGATGGCGCGCGCCATCGCGCAAAGCGAGCTCAAGGAGCCCCATGTCGAGGCGGCGCGATTGGCGGGCTTTCCGGCTCGTACTCTGCTGATCCGCCACGTTCTGCCCGCAGTGCTGCGCCAGACCACGACGCTGGCGACGCTGGGGCTGGGGGCCGCAATCATGTCGATCTCGGCGCTCGGTTTCCTGGGGCTGGGCCTGCAACCGCCGACGCCGGAATGGGGCGCGATGATCAGCGAACTCCTGCCTTACATCTCCGAGGCGCCGGTGCAGATGGCGGCGCCTTGCCTGGCGATCTTCATCTCCGTGCTCGGCGCGACCCTGCTTGGGCAGGCTTTGTCGGAGCCCGATTCCGGCAAGGAGATCGAACGATGAGCCCGCCCGCCCTCGTCATCCGCGGTCTCGCCATTCGCGACGGCCATGGCGCGACGGTGGTTGCCGAGGTCGATCTCGAGGTCGAGGCCGGTGGGACGCTGGTCCTGATCGGCGAGACCGGCAGCGGCAAGAGCCTGATCGCGCAGGCGGTGATGGGCCTCTTGCCGCAAGGCTTCACGGCGAGCGGGACGATCGCGATCAACGGCCATGCGGCGGTCGATGCCGGGCAAGCCGGGCTCCTGCGGCTGTTCTGGTCGCGCGAGACCATGCTGCTGCCGCAGGAGCCACGCGCGGCGCTCGATCCGACGATGCGCATTGGCCGTCAGCTCTTCGAGAGGACGGGGCGGGGCGATGCGGTGGCGGCGCTGCAGGCCGTCGGGCTCGCGCCCGCGGTTGCGCAGGCCTATCCCCTGATGCTGTCGGGCGGCATGGCGCAGCGCGTGCTCGTCGCTTCCGTGCTGGTCGGGCACGCGCCGCTGCTGATCGCCGATGAGCCGACCAAGGGGCTCGATCCCGAAAGGCTCGACCAGACGCGCGACCTGCTGCTGTCGCTTGAGCAGGCCGGGCGCGCGCTCCTGGTGATCACGCATGACATCGGGCTGGCGCGCGCGCTCGGCGGACGGCTTGCGGTGCTGCGCGAGGGCCGTATCGTCGAGCAGGGCGAGAGCGAGGCCATCTTCGCAGCGCCGCGCCAACCCTATACCCGCGCCTGGATCGAGGCCGATCCCTCGCGCTGGCGGCCGAGCCTGCGCTGCTGCGCGGTCGATGCTCCGGTGCTTGCCGGCCATGGCCTGCGCTTCGGCTTCCGCGGCCGGCCGGCGCTGTTCGACGGGCTCGACATCCATGTCCCGCGTGGTGGCGTGCTCGCCCTCACCGGTCCCAGCGGCTGCGGCAAGACCACGCTCGGCAATATCCTGCTCGGGCTGCAGGCGCCCGATGCCGGCCAGGTGAGCTGGGCCGGCGCCGACCCCTATCGCGATCGTGCGGCACTGAAGCGCCTGCGTCGCCGCTACCAGAAGCTGCATCAGGATCCCGCCAGCGTCTTCCTGCCCGGCCGCAGCATCGGCCTGCAGCTTGCCGACCTCGCGGAGGTCGCGCCCGAGCTTGATCTCGCCCGTGATCTGCCGCCCTTGCTCGAGCGGCTGCGGCTTGATCCGCGATTGCTGCGGCGCCGGCCAGGAGACGTCTCGGGCGGGGAGGCGCAAAGGCTGGCGCTGGCGCGCATCCTGCTGATGAAGCCGGCGCTGATCGTGGCCGACGAGCCAACCTCGCGGCTCGATCCGCTGGTCCAGCGCGAGACGATCGCGCTGCTACGGGAGCTCGTTGCGGGCGAGGGGGTCGGACTCGTGCTGATCGGGCATGACCGGGCCCTGCTGGCGGCGACGGCCGACGACGTGATCACGATCGGGCGGTGAAATTCCGCAGTGCACCCCTTGTATTGTGCGTTGCAACATACGATCTGATGTCCGAGTTAGGGAAGACACGCCTCCTGGTCGGTAGCGCAGCGATTTCGCGCTGTTACAGGAGATGACATTGGCAAGTTCCAAACAAGCCGGCGCTGTGACCGGCCATGGTGAAATCCGCCGGCTCTGGCCCACGGAACGCGACCTCTTCACCGCCCATCTGCTCCGGCTCGACGCGGTGACGCGGCGCGAGCGTTTCGGCACGGCCGTGAACGATGATTTCCTCGTCAACTATGCCGCCACGACCTTCGGCGTCGGCGGGCTCGTCTATGCTTATGTCGAAGAGGGCGAGGTTCGCGGCGCGGCTGAATTGCGCGGGCTGGATGACATCGCCACCCAGACCGGCGAGGCTGCCTTCAGCGTCGAGAAGGCCTGGCGCCGGCGCGGGCTCGGCGAGCAATTGTTCAGCCGCCTGATCACGGCCGGGCGCAATCGCGGCATCCGCACGCTCTACATGACCTGCCTGCCGGAGAATGCGGCGATGCGCCGTCTCGCGCGCAAGTTCGAGGCCGATCTCGTCGGCGGCTACAACGATGTCGAGGGCTCGATCGCGACCGGAGCGCCGACGCCCTTCACCATCCTCGACGAGGCCTTCGACAACGCCAAGGGCTTTGCCACGCTGGCGCTGTCGCTGCAGCGCAAATTCTGGCGGCCGGCGTTTTTCGGGCGCTCCTCGCGCGCCTGACCGGCTCGCGCCGCCAGAGCATTTCCCTATCGTCATTGCGAGCGCAGCGAAGCAATCCAGGGGCCGCCGAGCGAGACCTTCTGGATTGCTTCGCTGCGCTCGCAATGACGGCTAGGGCGAAGCCCGAATATCGATCAGACCTAGCGGTTGAGCGAGAGCGCGGCGCCCGATTTCGTCACGGCGCCGTTCATCGCGCCGCCATCGCTGGCGCGCAGGCGCGCAACCACCGAGCCGCCCTGCTGATAGAGATAGACCTCGCCGTCGCGATAGTCCCAGGCGGTGACCTTCTGCAGGTCGCGATTGGCGCAGCCGGCTGCGTTGGCGCGGTAGAGGTCGAGCGCGGGCGCGCTCGAGAGCTGGACCTTGCAGGAGCCGCCGGTGGCTTCGCGCGCCGTCCAGTTGCCGACGACGCCATCGCGCGACGAAACCGCGCCGCGCGCCGGGCCGGCGCCACCGCCCAGGGTGGCGACCTGGCCACCGCCGCCACGCAAGGTCGGCACCTCGCCGGGCTGGGCGGATGGCGGCGCGGCCGTGACTGGCGCGCCGGCATTGGGATTGTAGTAGGGGTCCTGCGGCGGCGGCAAGGCGCCGCCGGGCGAGGCCGGCGCGGAGGCTGTCGGATAGCCGCCCGGCGGGGGCAGCGGCTCCGAGGTCACGGGCCCCGAGCTGATCGGCGGCGCCGATTGCAGCGGCGGCGGATCGTAGGTCGGCATGCCTGATCGGCCAGGTCCGTCCAAGCTGAAACGCTGCGAGCCCGCACAAGCGGTCAAGGCGAGCAGGGGCACGAGGCCGGCGGCCTTGAGGAACATGGCCGCGCCTGCGCTGCGAGGCCTGCCTGCGGTCTTGGTCGTCATGCGGCGTTCCATCCGATCATCATTCTGCACGTCTTGTCTCCGATCATGGCCACGCCGGCTGAACATGGCATGAGCAGGAGATTGTCGCGCGCCTTTTACAGCATCAGACCGAATATCGTATTCGGTCTGATGCTGTAAAACTCTCGCCGCCTGCCTGGAGACCTTTGCCATGAAGCCGCTTGCGCCGTCCACGATCGCCAAACCCTTCGCCCGCTACAGCCATGGCGTCGAAGTGCCGGCCGGCCAGCGGCTCGTCTTCTGCTCGGGCCAGCTCGGCATCGCCCCGGACGGGACGGTTCCAGACGATGTCCGCGCCCAGGCCGATCTCTGCTTTTCCAATATCGCGGCAATCCTTGGCGAGGCCGGCATGACGCTGGCCGATATCGTCCGCATCAACGCTTATGTCACCGACCGCGCCCATATGAAGGGCTATATGGAAGCCCGCGACGCTCATGTCGGTTCGCCGCCGCCGGCCTCGACGCTGATGATCGTCTCGGGCTTCACGTTGCCGGCGTTCAAGGTCGAGATCGAGGTCGTCGCAGCAGCTTCGGACGGCTGAGAGCGGCAGCGCGAAATCCCCGCTTCGCGTTTCCGCTGCGGTTGGCGAGGGGCTGGCGGAGCGCCGCGAGGCGCGTTGGTATAAATCCGCATCCATTGAGCCAGGATGCGGTGCGGAGGAATTGAGTCACCCTCCGTGCGTCTCGTGGCGCTCCGCCTCCAGCGATTTCAGTCTCCGGGCCGCGCTTCTTCAGCTCTCCGGTTCCAGTCCCGCTTGCCTCGATGCCAGTTCGGCTGATCGCTTTGCCGCGTCTCAGCTCACGAAATCTGTCCCGTCTAACCTCCCAGCGAGTTCCTCGCGCAGGGGCCGTAGTATCCCGAAGGCGGTGCCCCGAGGCCTCCCGGGTTGTGTGCGTCAAGTTCTGCAAAATGGGTTGGCTGTGACGGCGGTCATGCGGCTTGTCTGAGGGCGGTTTTCTTGTGCTCTCTGAGGTCGTCCATGTTGAGGTATCGGTTTGCCTCCATCCAGTTTTCGTGGGTTTCGACGGCGAGCGCGCGCACGAGGCGCAGGCAGCTTTCTGTGTTGGGGAAGATGCGCACGACATAGGTCCTTCGGCGGATTTCCTCGTTGAGGCGTTCGAGCATGTTGGTGCTCTTGAGGTGCTTGTGGTGCTGCCTCGGCAGCCTGAAGAAGGTCAGGGTCTGCTCGATGGCATCCTCGGCCCAGCCGGTCAGGCGCGGATAGCGCGACGACCATTTGGCCAGCCATGCGGCGAGATCGGCCTTGGCCTCGGCGAGATCGCGGCGATCATAGATCCAGCGCAGCTCCTGGAGGCAGTCGTCGGCGTGCTTGCGCGGCAGATGGTCAAGCGCATTGCGCAGGAAGTGGACATAGCAGCGCTGCCAGGCCGCCTCGGGCAGGACCTCGCCGATCGCCTTGACCAGGCCGGGGTGATCATCGGAGACGACGAACTCGACGCCCTTGAGGCCGCGCGCCTTGAGGCCGACGAGGAAGTCGCGCCAAGCTGAACGGCTCTCGCGGTTGGCCATCTCGACGGCGAGGATCTGGCGCCGCCCGTCCCAGTCGATGCCGACCGCAATCAGCACGGCCTGGCTCATGACGACGCCGGCCTCGCGCACCTTCTCGTAGCGTGCGTCGAGGATCAGATAGGGGAAGGGTTCGGCCAGCAGGCGCTCGGCAAAGGCCTTCAGGCTCTCGTCGAGGCGTTTGTTGATCGCGCTGATCGCCGAGGCCGAGAAGGCGTGGCCGCACAGCTCCTCGGTGATCGCCTTGACCTTCCGCGTCGAGACGCCCTGCACATACATCTCCGCCAAGGTCGCCACCAAGGCCCGCTCCGAGCGCTGGTAGCGCTCGAACAGCTCGGTCGAGAAACGCCCGTCCCGATCCTGCGGCACACGCAGCTCGAGCTTGCCGACACGTGTCACCAGCGTGCGGCCATAGGAGCCCGAACGATAGCCGAGGCGGCCCTCGCTACGCTCGCCCTTCGCCGCTCCCACGGCCTCGGTCATCTCTGATTCAAGAACCTCCTGCAGCACGGCTCTGACGACATCGCGCAAACCATCAGGGTGCTGCGAGAAAAGCTCTTTCACGGCGGCAATCGCGGGCTTAGCCTCGCTTCTGGTCATGGTGGGGCTCCGGCTGGAGTGAGGTGACGTCGAACATCACCAACCTGCCATGGCCAACCTCAGATTTTGCAGAACTCCCTGCACACTACCGCCTCCCGGGAGGGGGGCGTGCCGCCCCCTTCCCGCAGGCGCCGCCCCCATCCCCGCCAACGGCATACCTCGCGATGGCTGCCCCTCGGGGACGAGGTGCGAGCATCATACGCCCGCCCGAGAGACCGGGGATAAGTTTTCGTGGGAACCGCGACGGAGAACCCTTCTCCCGGATGGGAGAAGGGCAGGGATGAGGGTGTGCCGTTGATTATTGAGGTGCGACTTCGCCGCAGCGCCGGTTTCATCCCGACAGCACAGGGAGGAAGCGGAACCGCTTGCGCAGGCTGGTTATCTGGCCTGCCCTCATCCCTGCCCTTCTCCCACACGGGAGAAGGGTTCCCCGCGCTCTTCCGCTTCCCTTCTTGTTCCGACCATGACGTTCCCTTGCTCAGCTTTCCGCCCGCCAGGGATAGCTCCAGGTCTCCGTCAGGGTCTTCTCGCCGCTCTTCAGGAAGGCGCGCATCTCCGCGACCTGGCCGGGCTCGACGACGATGTCGATGAAGGCGCGGAAGCCTTGCGTCTTGGGGTTGGGCACGATGAAGGCACGGTCGATGCGGCCATAGGCGATCGAGGGCACGATCTCGACCTTGTCGGGCTGGCGCAGATGGTATTCGAGGTCACCACCGGCGAAATCGACGATGAAGCGGCGGGCGCCCTCGGTGACCGGTTCGCCAGAGCCGAGCGCCTTGGGCTTGGCCTGATAGGTGTTGATGATGCGCCCGCCGGGATGCAGATCGGCTGAATCGAGCATCGCGGTCAGCTTGTAGCCGAAGGAGAATTCGCGGCCGGGTTCGAGCGGCGCCTTCGGAGCCCAGAGCGCGACGACATTGTCGTTGGTCTCGTCGGTCGTCGGCAGTTCGACCAGTTCGACGACGCCCTCGCCCCAATCGCCCAGCGGCTCGATCCAGTAGGACGGTCGCAATTCGTAGCTCAGGTCGAGATCCTGATAGTGCTCGAAGGCGCGGTCGCGCTGCATCAGGCCGAAGCCGCGCACATTGCGCTCGACGAAGGAGGAGACCGCCTGCTGGCGCGGGTTGCGCAGCGGGCGCCAGATCCATTCGCCGGTGCCGGAATGGATCATCAGCCCGTCGGAATCATGCAGCTCGGTGCGGAAATCGTCATGGAAGCGGCGGTCGTTCTCGCCAGTGAAGAACATCGAGGTCAAAGGCGCGAGGCCGAGCTTTTCGATGGGCTTGCGCGGGAACAGGGTGACGGCGATGTCGACCACGCTGTCGACGTCGGGGTAGATGTGGAAGCGATAGGCGCCGGTGACGGAGGCGGAATCGAGCAGGGCGTAGACCGTGACGCGGTCGGCATTGGCGGCGGGCGCCTCGACCCAGAACTCCCGGAACATCGGGAACTCCTCGCCGCCGGGCACGCCCGCGCCGATGGTCAGTCCGCGCGCGGAGAGGCCATAGCGCTGCTCGCGGCCAAGGACGCGGAAATAGCTCGCGCCGATGAAGGAGATCAATTCGTCCAGCACGCGCGGATCGTTCAGCGGGTAGTGCAGCCGGAAGCCGGCGAAGCCGAGATTGACCGGCAGCGGCTTCTCGAACTTGACCTTGCCGTAGTCGAACAGGCTGGCGGAGTAGGGCACCGGCGTCGGCACGCCGTCGCGCACCACATTGACCACCACCGGCCGAGTGAACAGGAAACCGGGGTGGAACATCTGCATCCGAAACGGCGAGCCGTTCTGCGCCAGCAGTGCCCGGTCGGGCCGGAAGCGGATATCGCGCCACGAATCGAAGTCGAGCCTCGAGAGCGGCTCCGGCAGCGTCGGGCCGGGTTCATAGGGAACGCCGGAGATCTCGCGGGCACGGCGCACCACCTCATCGAAGCCGAAGCGCGGCTGCGGCGGCGCAGGCGCCGGCTGCTGCGGCTCGGGCTGCTGCGCCAGCAAGGCGGAAGGCGCCGCTGAGAGGCTCAAAAGGGCGGCGAGGCCTGCCAGGATCTGGCGGCGGTCGGTCTGGATCATGTTAGGCGGAAACCCTATCGCGATTGCCTGTGAAGGCGTGTCGAGACAGTGACTTAGGCGATGAATTGGGGCCGGTCTAGGGCATAGGCGCGGCAGCTTGCGGCGCCGCGCGCCGTTGACAATCTCGCAGGCGGATTTCTACTCTTTCGTCCTGGCCGGATGCAGCCAGCCGCTCGCGCCCGCAAGGGTATGGTGAATGCATCCAGATCCCGTTCCTGATCCCGCTCGATCCGGTGGACGTCATCAGCAAGGCGAGCCCTGATCGCTGCGTCCGCCGACGAGAAGGATCACTAGGATGCGCAGCTTTCGCGATGCGAAGCTTATGGCCAAGTCTCTTCGCGAGACCCTGGCCGCTCGACAAATCCCGCTTTCCCACTCCGAGACGCTCGAGATCGTCGCCCGCCAGTTCGGCTATGACGACTGGAACGTGCTCGCCGCCAAGATAGGCGAAGCTGGTGTAGTGCCGGCTGGCGAGGGCGCCGCTGCCGACGGCGTCAGCCTGCAGATGGGCATTCCGATCCTGCGGATCTTCGATATCGAGAAGGCCAGGGAGTTCTATCTAGGCTTCCTCGGCTTCAGCCTGGATTGGGACCATCGCTATGGCGAGAATTTCCCGATCTACATGCAGCTCTCGCGCTCCGGTCTGAAGCTGCATCTCTCCGAGCATCACGGCGATGCCAGCCCGGGCTCGACCGTGTTCGTCTGGATGCAGGGCGTCGATGCTTATCGCGCCGAGCTGATCGGCAAGGGCTACGCCTATTCCAAGCCCGGAATCCAGGAGGAGGGGCCGGGCGGGCGCATGCTCGAAGTGCCGGACCCGTTCGGAAACCGCATCCGCTTTTGCGAGAAGCGGGCCTGAGTTCTTCGCGGGAAAGACGAACGCGGCCTGCTGACCGCGTTCGTCAAAAATCCGAGGCGCAAAAATCCGAGGCGAGGGTCAAAAAAAACTTGTAGTCGCGGTCCGCAATCCGTATATCGCGTTCACCCAATTCGCACGTGCCTGTGGCCGCGTGTCAGTCGGTGGGCATCCGGACAAGAGGCCGGACAGCCGCCAGGTGTTGGAGACGGATGGAGGGGGATGGATATCCCCTCAAATCACGCTCCCGGTTCCTCCCAAGGGAACTGTCACCGAACAGCGACTGGCAGCCGGAGGCGAAACCGGCGAACCCCGAATCTCCACGGGGGACGCAGCTTAAAGCAACGACGGAACGGGCTTTTTTTGGTCTCGCTGGTCCTCCAAAGACCAGCACCGAAGAGGCTTGTCCTTCATTGCCGGGCGTGCGGGGTCTCCCCAAGCGACGGTTATCAGAGTCCGGACTTAGTTGTTCGGCTGTTCTCGGCGTCTCCATCGCGCCTTGAATCGCTGACGGCTTAGCCGGCTTCACGTCGCATCGGCGCCGCTTGCGCCGGAGGAGTAGCGTCTCATGACCGAGCGCATCCGTGAATTCCTTCGCACCCGCCGTGAGGATGGGCCCTGCGTCGTCATCGACCTCGATGTCGTGCGCGAGAACTATCATGCCTTCTCGCGGGCTCTCCCCGACACGCGCGTGTTCTACGCCGTGAAGGCGAATCCCGCGCCGGAAGTGCTTGGGCTGCTGGCCAAGCTCGGCTCCTGCTTCGACTGCGCCTCGGTCGTCGAGATCGAGCTCGCGCTCGCGGCCGGCGCGACCGCCGACCGGATCTCCTTCGGCAACACGATCAAGAAGGAGCGCGACGTCGTGCGCGCCATGGAGCTCGGCGTGCGCCTCTTCGCCGTCGACTGCACGGCCGAGGTCGACAAGGTCTCCCGTTCGGCCGAGAAGGTCGGCGTGGCGGATGCGCGCATCTTCTGCCGCATCCTCTGCGACGGCGCCGGCGCCGACTGGCCGCTCTCGCGCAAGTTCGGCTGCGTGCCCGAAATGGCCGCGGACGTGCTCGAGCACGGCCATCGCCTGGGCCTGACCGCCTATGGCATCTCGTTCCATGTCGGCTCGCAGCAGGCGAATGTGAACGCCTGGGATTCCGCCCTGGCCTCGGCCTCGGCGGTCTTCAAGGAATGCGCCACCCGCGGTCTCTCGCTGTCGATGGTCAATCTCGGCGGCGGCTTCCCGGCGCGCTACCTGAAGCCGATTCCGGGCGTGCCGTCCTATGGCGATGCGATCTTCCGGGCGCTGTCGAAGCATTTCGGCAACCAGCTGCCCGAGACGATCATCGAGCCGGGCCGCGGCATGGTCGGCGAGGCAGGGTTGATCGAGGCGGAGGTCGTGCTGATCTCGAAGAAGGCCGAGAGCGACGATGTGCGCTGGGTCTATCTCGATATCGGCAAGTTCAATGGTCTCGCCGAGACCATGGACGAGGCGATCCGCTACCCGATCCGAACCGCCCGCGACGGCGATGCGACGGTGCCTTGCGTGCTGGCCGGCCCGACCTGCGATTCGGTCGACGTCATGTACGAGAAGACCCCGTACATGCTGCCGTTCAGCCTGGAGATCGGCGATCGCGTGCTGATCGAGGGTACGGGCGCCTATACGACGACCTATTCGGCCGTCGCCTTCAACGGCTTCCCGCCATTGAGGCAATACGTCATCTGACGCGGAGCATGATGCCGAAAAGTGGGAACCGGTTTTCGGACCACATCATGCACCTGAACTAGGCGCGCGGCTTAGACCCGCGCCCCTCACCAATCGGGTCCGGCGAAGCGCCCTGCCATGAGCGGCAGGCCGCCCGCAATTCGGGCGGAGCGTCCGCGCCTCCAGAAGGGAGCGCCGCGGCCGTGGCTCCCGCCGGACCCTCTTCCACACATCCCTTTTAGTCTTGTGGCCGCGTTCGCGCGGCGCCGGGAAGGTCTGCGCAGCCTTGGCTGTCTCGGGCGCTCCGGCCGGAGGTGCGTCATGATCACGATCCGCGAGGAAATCCCGTCCGATGCCGTGGCCCGCGAGGCCCTGCTCGATCTGTGCCTCGGCGAGCGCCGGGCCGCGAAGTCGAGCGAGCGCCTGCGCGAGGGCCGGCTGCCGGCCCAAGATCTCGCCCTGATCGCCGAGTGCGACGGCGAAGTCGTCGCGACCGTGCGGCTCTGGCATGTCGAGGCCGGCGGCGTCCCGGCGCTGCTGCTCGGGCCGCTGGCCGTCGCGCCCACGCTGCAGGGCGAAGGCGTCGGCAAGGCGATGATGCGGGACGCGATCTGGCGTGCGGCCTGCCGTGGTCATGGCGCGATCCTGCTCGTCGGCGATGCGCCCTATTACGAGCGCTTCGGCTTCTCGGACGCGTTGACGCGTGATCTCGCCATGCCAGGCCCGGTGGAGCGCGAGCGCTTCCTCGGGCTCGAATTGCGCGAAGGCGCACTCGCCGGCGCCAGGGGCATGCTGACCGCGAAAGGCTGTTTGGACGCCGCGCCGGTCTTGGCCGCGCCGGTCTTGGTCGTGCCGGTCTTGGCGGAGCCGATCCGGCGCGCCGCCTGATCAGGTTCTGGAGCATTTTCGAGCGAAGTGGACACCGGTTCGCGTGAAGAAAATGCGATAAAACAAGGAAGGCAGTGCATTTCCACGACGGAAATGCTCTTAGGGGCTCCTGTTCGGTCCGGCTCTGGAAGCCGGATCTCTCGCTCTGTATTGCTCTGAGCGAAACTCGCAAGATCGCCAAAATAAAGACAGGATATCTGGTTGAGAAAGTGCGATTAAATCATAATTGCGTCGGCATCAAATATTTGTGATTTTGGAAAAATTTTGATTTCAGGTCTATTTTTTGTAATACTACTCTACAGATGTAGGCGACCGTTCGGCTTCGATGAAATTTTGTATTATTGATCTGGCATTAGGATGGGTTTTCACAAGCGTCTGGGTTATCGCCGCATCCGGCTCGGGCGAGAAAGTCCGGCATCAAAAAGCAGACCCTGAGCAATGTCCGCGACCTTGGCAGTAGGGTGCCATGTGCTACTTTCCCCCTAGAGCGGATCGAAAAGCCGCCATCGGCCTCGCCGTTGAAACCTTCGGCGTGGTTAGACACGCAGGGAGGAAATACGATGCGAAAGGCGCTTTTGACCGCCGTGGCGGTCTGTAGTCTCGTCGCTGCCTCGTCGGTTGCCGGCGCCCAAGAGAAACTCAAGATCGGCATGATGGCGACGCTGTCGGGCGCATTGACGTCGGGCGGTGAGGATGGAGTGCGTGGCGTCCAGGTTGCGTTGAAGCAACTGGGCAACAAGATCGCGGGTCGCGAGGTCGAACTGATCATCGCGACGACCGATGCCAGTCCGGATTCCGCGTTGAGGGCTGCGCGAAAACTCGTCGAGCAGGATAAGGTCCAGGTCATCGTCGGCCCACTCTCGGGTTCCGAAGGCATTGCCATCCGCGACTATTCCAAGACCGTCCCGAACGTGACCGTCGTCGACGGCTCCTCGGGCGCGCTCGAAACCACCTATGTCAACCCGTCGCCGAACTACTTCCGCTTCAACAGCAACGGCGCGATGTGGATGGCGGGGCTCGGCGAGTACGTCTTCAAGGACAAGGGCTTCAAGAAGATCGCTGTGATCGCGGAGGATTATTCCTTCCCCTACACGCAGGTCTTCGGATTTGCGCTCGGCTATTGCAGCGCCGGCGGGCAGATCACCCAGCGGCAATGGGTGCCGCTCGGAACCAAGGATTTCGGTTCGGTCATCGCCAATATCCCCGATGACGTCGATGCGGTGTTCCTGGGTCTCGGTGGTGGCGACGCCGTCAACTTCCTGAACCAGTACAGCCAGACCGGCGGCAACGCGAAATTCGTCGGCGGATCGATCATGGTCGACCAGACCGTGCTTTCGTCGAAGGGCGCGGCCAAGAAGCTCTTGGTCGGCACACCGTCCTCGGGCGGTGTCGCGGATGCCTGGGACGATCCGCGCTGGAAGGCCTGGGTCAAGTCCTATCAAGACGCGTTCCCGCCCGACAAGCGCTTCGCCAGCCCGTCTCTCTTTGCGACCAATTACTACAACGCCTTCACCGCGCTTGCGACGGGGCTGGCGAAGGTCAATGCGGATCTCTCGGACGGTGGCGCAAAGCTGCGCACGGAACTGGCAAAGGTCGAGCTGGACGCGCCCAACGGCAAGATCAAGCTCGACGACGACCGGCAGGCGATAGCGACGACCTTCATCACCGAAGTTGCGGAACTGCCGAATGGCGAACTGACCAACAAGTTCGTTCGCATCGTCCCGAACGTCTCGAAGACGATGGGATTGTCTCCGGAGGCCTTCAAAGCGGTGGGGCTGCCATCACGCACCAATCCGGAATGCAAGAAATAGGCGCGTGAAGACTGCCTGAGGGGATCAACGCGATATGCGCGCCCCTTCGCCCCGTGACGTCCCGGTGCCGGCGCCCCCGATGAAATGCGGGGGCGCATGGAGGGCGGCTTGCCTGATGAGTCCCAAGTCGCACTGCCGGATTTGCTTTCGAGAGGCATCATGAGTCGCGCAGTCGCGGTCTGCCACGGTCCCTTCGGCCGGGTTTCGATCTACGATCTCGACCGGCCGCTGGTGTTGCATGCCCATCGCGAGGCCCATCTGATCTTCTTCCTGGAGGGATCGCGTGGGCTCGTGACCGTGGGTGGCCGTTGCACGCGCGTCGACCCCTTCATGGGCGTTGCCATCAACCCGTGGGAGCCGCATAATTTCCAGCCGGCGAGCGCCGGCCGCTTCGGCCTCTTCCTTGTCGTCTACCTCAGGCCGGAATGGCTTGCAGCCCAAAGTATGACTCCGGCCGGAGGGCTGGTCTTTCCGTCGTCGGAGCTGGTTGTCACCCGCGAGCTTGCCGCCTGGCGCGACAAGGTCGTGGAGATGCTGCTGTCCCCGCGCCGCGATCTCAATCTCGGTCCGGTGCTGATGGCGTTAGCGCAGGCCTCGAGCGAGCCGATCGAGCCGGAGCTTGCCTCCTCCTTCGCCCATCTCGCCCCGGAAGGCGCGCTCGACCGCCGCGTGCTGCGCGCCTGCCGCTTGCTCGAGGACCATCCGAGCTATGACGGCGCGCTCGAAGGTGTCGCCCGCGAGGCCGGGCTGTCGCGCGCCCATTTCTTCAAGCTCTTCCGCCAGCAGGTCGGCGTCACCCCGACGGTCTTCGCCAATACGGTCCGCCTGGATGCTGCGCTCGATCGGCTGGTCTTCTCGCAGGATCCAGTGACACGGATCGGAAATGGCCTCGGCTTCTCGTGCCAGAGCGTCTTCACCCGCTTCTTCACCGCCCATATGGGCATGGCGCCGCGGGACTATCGCCGCGTGCTGCGCACGGTCGGGCCCGCACCCATGCAGGCGGTCCACATGCAGGCGGTCCATCCCATGCGGGCAGCCCATGTCTGATTTCATCGCACGCCGCCCGGTCTGGTCGCTCGTGATTATTTTCGCGGTGGGCATACTGGTCTGGCTGGTGTTCTCGGTCTGGACGCCGGGGTTGGAGGCGGTGCTGGGCCGCAAGCGCGTCTTCCTGAGCGCGCTGTTCAACGGCATCACGCTCGGCGCGCTCTATTTCCTGGTCGCCAGCGGCTTCACCCTGATCTTCGGGCTGATGCGTAACGTAAACCTCGCTCATGGCTCGCTTTATCTGTTCGGCGGTTATCTCGGTTACAGCGTCGGCAATCTCACAGGCTCCTGGCTTCTGGCGCTTCTGGCGGCCTTCATCGTTGTCGGCGTCGTTGGCGTGCTGATGCAGGTGCTCCTGTTCCGCTGGATGGAAGGCCAGGACCTGCGCCAGACGCTTGTCACGATCGGCCTCTCGATCATTTTCGCCGACCTGCTGCTATGGAACTATGGCGGCGACACCTTCCAGGTCACGGCGCCGGACTGGCTCTCCGGTCCCGTTCAGCTGCCCTTCGTCGTCGCGCTGCGCGGCAATGGCGAGGCGGTCATGATGATTTACCCGTTCGTCCGCATCGCCATCCTGATCGGAGCGATCATCGTCGGTGTTCTGATGTGGCTCGCGCTGAACCGGACGCGGGTCGGCATGTTGGTCCGCGCCGGCGTCGATGATCGCGACATGCTCTCGGCCACAGGCGTGCGCGTTCAGCTCGTCTTCGTCATGATCTTCGCTTTCGGCGCCGGGCTTGCGGGACTGGCGGGCGTCATCGGCGGCACCTTCCAGTCGCTGCAGCCGGGCGAGGACACAAAAATCCTGCTGTCCTCGCTCGTCGTCGTCATCGTCGGCGGCATGGGCTCGATCCCCGGAGCCGCGATCGGCGCGCTGATCGTCGGCCTCGCGGAGCAGTTCGGCTCGGTCTACATGCCGACCTATGCCGTGATGCTGACCTTCATCATCATGGTCGCGGTGCTGGCGGTACGGCCGCAAGGCCTGGCGGCGAGGCGCTGACGATGGCCATCGCCGATCTCAACCTCGAGCAGCGCGCTCGCCCCCGGGAGAGCTTCCCGACCTGGCTGGCGCGTCGCGGCACGGCCTTCTGGGTCGTAGGTGTTCTGCTTCTGGCGATGCCGGCGCTCGCGAGTTCGTTCTGGCTCGTCCAGATCATCGCCTATTCAATGATCCTCGGCCTCGTGGCGCTGAGCCTGATGTTCCTCGCCGGCTATGGCGGCATCGTTAGTCTGGTGCAGATGACGGTGGCGGCCTTCGCCGGCTACCTCGTCGCGATCCTCGGCGACAGCGCGATTTCGCAGATCAGCCTGCACTGGCCCTGGTGGATGGCCGCGCCCGTCGCGATCCTGGTCGCGACCCTGTTCGGCACGCTGTGCGGCGCGCTCTCGGTCCGTACCGAAGGCATCTACACGATCATGATCACGCTCGCGATCGCGTCGGCCTTCTACTACCTGACGCTGCAGAACTATACGGTCTTCAACGGCTTCAGCGGCTTCAACGGCGTCAAGCCGCCGGTCTTCCTCAGCATCGACTGGGGCCAGAACCTGCCCTTCTACTATCTGACGCTGGCCTGTTCGATCCTGGCCTATGGCACGGTAGTCTACGTCGCGCGAGCGCCTTTCGGCCTCGCCTTGCAGGGCACGCGCGACAATCCGCGCCGGATGGCGGCACTGGGCTTCGATGTCGTCGCGCATCGCATCGCGGCCTACAGCTTCGCCTCCTTCATTGCGGCTTGCGCCGGCGTGCTGCTGGTCTGGTATCAGCGCCAGATCTCGCCCGGCACGGCCGGCGTCGGCCCAGTCGTCGACATGCTCATCATCGCCGTCGTCGGCGGATTAAGCCGCCCGATCGGACCCTTCATCGGCGCCTTGATCTATGTGCTGCTGCGCACCTTCTCGCTCGATATGCTGGAAGGGGTAGGGCTCGACGGCAAGCGCTATCAGCTCGTGATCGGCCTCGGTTTTCTCGTCATCGTGCTGTTCTCGCCCGACGGCCTGATCGGCATCTGGCAGCGCCTGCGCGAGCGCTATCGTCGGGGCAGCGATGCCCGCGACGCCGGGATGCGTGTCGGCGGAGGCGCGCCATGAGCGCCATCGCGGCACGTGAGGGGCTGGCCTCCGCCGGCTCGGCCAATGCGCTGGAGTTGCGCGGCGTCTCGCGGTTGTTCGGTGCGCTTGCGGCACTGTCGGACATCACCCTCTCGGTCAAGCCTGGCGAGCGCCGCGCGGTGCTGGGCTCGAACGGCGCGGGCAAGACGACGCTGTTCAACTGCATCACCGGGGATTTTTCGCCGAGTACCGGCATCATCCGCTTCTTCGGCGAGGATGTGACGGCCTTCCCGCCGCAGGAGCGCATCCGCCGCGGCCTGCGCCGCACCTACCAGATCTCCTCGCTGTTCGCGGGCCTCTCGGTGCTCGACAATGTCTACCTGGCGTGCCGGGGCGTGTCGCGGAACCGCTTCTCGCTTCTCCGTCCGCGTCGGGACGATGCGCTGATCCACGCAGCCGAAGGTCTGGTCGATGCAGTGCATCTGTCGGCGGTCAAGGATCGTCTGGTCGGCGAACTCGCCTATGGCCAGCAGCGCCAGCTCGAGATCGCGCTCGCACTCTCCGGTGCGCCGCGCTTCATCCTGTTCGACGAGCCGGCGGCGGGCCTGTCGCCGACGGAGCGGCGCGACCTCGTTCATATCCTGACCTCGCTGCCAGGGCATATCGGCTACATCATCATCGAGCACGACATGGATGTGGCGCTGCGCGTCGTCGAAAGCGTGACGATGATGCACAACGGCCGCATCTTCAAAGAGGGGCGTCCGGAGGAGATCGAGTCCGATCCCGAGGTTCAGGAACTCTACCTCGGAGGCGCTCATGGCTGAGCGACTGAAAGCCCCCCCGGCCACCGGCATGCCGATCCTGCAGATTGCCGGCCTCAACGTGTTCTACGGGCGCTCCCATGCGCTGCAGGGCGTCGACCTCACGCTGCACAGCGGCGTCCTCTCCGTCGTCGGCCGCAACGGCATGGGCAAGACGACAATGTGCAAGGCGATCATGGGACTCGTGCCGATCAGCGCCGGCTCCATCCGCTTCTTCGGCCAGGAGATTGCCGGCCGCTCGCCGTCCGAGATTGCCCGCCTCGGCATCGGCTATGTCCCGCAAGGCCGCAGGCTCTGGCGTTCGCTGACCGTCGATGAGCACCTGCGGTTGATGCAGCGCGGCAAGCGCGGGGCCTGGACGCCGGAACGCGTTTACGAGGTTTTCCCGCGCCTCGCCGAACGGCGCAACAATGGCGGCGCGCAGCTCTCCGGCGGCGAGCAGCAGATGCTCGCGATCGGCCGTGCTCTGCTGCTCAATCCGCGCCTCCTCGTCATGGACGAACCGACCGAAGGTCTGGCGCCGGTGATCGTTGCCCATGTCGAGGAGATGCTGGTTCGGCTAGCCGAGCAGGGCGATGTCGCGATCCTCGTGATCGAGCAGAACATCGGCGTCGCCACACAGATGTCCGATCCCGTCGCGATCATGGTCAATGGTCGGGTGAACCGCATCATCGCCTCGGCGACGCTCGCGGGCGATCGCGAGTTGCAGCAGCGCCTTCTTGGGGTCGGCCGCCACGGCCATGACGAGACCGACGGCGCACTGGAGCCCTCAGCCGGCGAGGCCGGGGCCGCCCGTGCCGCGCAGGTTGCATCCGCAGGCCCGACGCGGGTCTACAATGCCAACCCGGTCATCCCGACGCGCTGGTCGCAGCCGGTGCCTGCGGCGCGGATCGAGGCGCAGGCCCGCACCATTTCGCGCCCGACGCTGGCGACGCGCAATGGAGAACCAGTGGGCGCGATCCGGCCGCTCGCGGCCGCCGCGGCCGGGGAACCCTATGTCGTCATTGCCGGCACACTCGACACCAAGGGCGAGGAACTGCGCTACATCCGCGACCTGATCCGGGCCGAAGGGCTGCGAACGAGGCTGGTCGATCTCTCGACGTCCGGCCGCAGCGCTGGCGGCGACGTCACCCCGCAGCAGGTCGCGCTCGCCTCGGCCAGGGGCTCGACCGGCATCTCCGCGAGCGATCGCGGCACGGCGGTCGCAGCCATGACGGAGGCCTTCGCGGCCTGGCTGCCGCGGCAGGAGGGCGTGCTCGGCATCATCTCCGCCGGCGGCTCTGGCGCAACCGCGATGGTGACGCCGGCGATGCAGGCCATGCCCATCGGTCTGCCCAAGCTGATGATCTCGACCATGGCCTCGGGCGACGTGCGCGCCTATGTCGGCGCGAGTGACATCGCGATGATGCATGCGGTCACCGATGTGCAGGGTCTGAACCGCGTCTCGCGTCTTGTGCTCGGCAATGGCGCGCGGGCGGTGGCGGCGATGGCCAAGGCGCGGCTGGCGGACCTCAAGCGCGAGGGCGTGGCGCGCCGGCCTGAGCCAGAGAAGCCGCTGGTCGGCCTGACCATGTTCGGCGTCACGACCCCCTGCGTGCAGCAGGTTGCGAAGCTGCTCGAGCCCGAGTGGGAGCCGCTCGTCTTCCACGCCACCGGAACCGGCGGGCAGTCGATGGAAAAGCTGGTCGATTCCGGTCTCGTCGGGGCGGTCATCGACGTCTCCACCACCGAGATCTGCGACATGCTGATGGGCGGCTTCCTGCCGGCGACCGAAGACCGCTTCGGCGCGATCATCCGCACGCGGATTCCCTATGTCGGCTCGGTCGGCGCGCTCGACATGGTCAATTTCTTCGCGCCCGAGACGGTGCCGGAGCACTATCGCCGCCGCAAGCTCCATCCGCACAACCCGCAAATCACGCTGATGCGGACCACGCCGGAGGAGAATGCGCGCATGGGCCGCTGGATCGGCGAGCGGCTGAACCAGATGGAGGGGCCGGTCCGGTTCCTGATCCCCGAGCGTGGGGTCTCGGCGCTCGATGCGCAGGGCCAGGCCTTCCACGATCCGGCGGCGGATGCCGCGCTTTTTCAAGCGCTGGAGCAGACGGTGCGGACGAGCCCCGGCCGGCAGCTCATTCGCCTGCCGCTCCACATCAATGATCCCGCCTTCGCGGCGGCGCTGGTGCAGCAGTTCCGCTCGCTGCATGCCGGCCGCCGGCGCGAGCGGGCCGGCGGAAGCGTGAGGGCGACGCTGTGACGAGCTTTGACAAGAAGAGCCTGCTCAAGCGCTTCAGGGCCATGATCGCGGCGGGTGAGCCCATTATCGGCGGCGGAGCCGGCACCGGGCTCTCGGCCAAATGCGAGGAGGCAGGGGGCATCGACCTCATCGTGATCTACAATTCCGGGCGCTACCGCATGGCCGGGCGCGGCTCGCTTTCCGGGTTGATGCCCTATGGCGACGCCAATGCCATCGTCATGGAGATGGCGGCCGAGGTGCTGCCGGTGGTGAAGAAAACGCCGGTGATCGCCGGCGTCTGCGGCACCGATCCGTTCCGGCGTATGGACGTCTTCCTCGACGAGGTGAAGCGGATCGGCTTCGCCGGCATCCAGAACTTCCCGACCGTCGGGCTGATCGACGGCGTCTTTCGCAGGAATCTCGAAGAGACCGGCATGGGATACGGGCTCGAGGTCGAGATGGTGGCGCTCGCCAACGCCAAGGGCCTGCTGACGACGCCTTACGTCTTTTGCGAGGCGGACGCGCGCGCCATGGCCAAGGCCGGCGCCGATATCATCGTCTGCCATCTCGGCCTGACGACCGGCGGCGCGATCGGCGCCGGGACGGCGCTTGAGCTGGAAGACTGCCCGGCATTGGTCGATGCCTGGGCGGCAGCCGCGCTTTCCGTGAAGAAGGACGCGATCGTGCTGGTCCATGGCGGGCCGGTCGCCGAGCCGGCCGATGCCGATTTCATCATGAAGAACACGAAGCACTGCCACGGCTTCTATGGCGCCTCCTCGATGGAGCGCCTGCCTGTCGAGATCGCGATCCGCAACCAGACCAGAGCCTTCAAGCAGATCGCGCGCAAGCAAGAGACGACCCGCAAGCCGATGACGAAGAGACCGGCGCGCAAAACCGGCAAGTCGAAATGACCCGATTGACGGGTGGGAGGATGAGGACATGACGGGGCAGCTGATCGGATCGCTGATCCTCTGGCTGATCGTGGCGGTGATTGTCATCGCCATCGTCGTCTATCTGGTGAACTGGCTCTATCGCCGCTCGTCGAAGGAGGTGTCCTTCGTCCGCACCGGTCTCTTCGGCGAAAAGGTTGTGATCAATGGCGGCGCCTTCGTGCTGCCGATCATCCACGACGTCACAGCGGTCAACATGAACGTGCTGCAGCTCGCCGTGACGCGCGCCAATAACGACGCGCTGATCACCCGCGACCGCATGCGCGTCGATATCGATGCCGAGTTTTATGTCCGGGTGCGGCCGCAGCGCGAGGCTGTCGCGATCGCCGCCGCTACGCTCGGTCGGCGCACATTGCAGCCCGACCAACTCAATGCGTTGCTCTCGGGAAAATTCATCTCGGCTCTGCGCACGGTCGCCTCCGAAATGACGATGGAGGAGATGCACGAACAGCGCGGCATCTATGTCCAGCGCGTCAAGGACGCCGCCGCCGAGGCGCTCGACCAGAACGGTCTCGTGCTGGAATCGGTCGCGCTCACCGACCTCGACCAGACCGACCTGCAATACTTCAACCCCTCCAATCGTTTCGACGCCGCCGGCCTGACGCGGATCATCGAGGAGATCGAGGACAAGCGGAAGCTGCGCAACGACATCGAGCAGGACTCGATGATCCGCATCCGCACCCGCAACCTGGAGGCAGAGCGCCAGGCGCTGGACATCGAGCGCGAGAGCGAGGGGGCCAGGCTCGAACAGCAGCGCGAGATCGAGATCAAGCGCGCCGTGCAGCGCGCCGAGATCGCCCGCGAGCGCGCCGCGCGCGACACCGAGGCCGAGCAGGCACAGATCCTGTCGCGTGAGGAGATCGAGAAGTCGCGCATCGCCAATGAGCGCGCCATCAGCGAGGCCCGCATCGCCTCCGAACGCGACATCCGCCAGCAGGAGATCGCTCGCACGCAAGCCGTCGAGGAAGCCGAGATCGCTGCCCGCGAGACGGTCGAGAAGTCCCGCATCGCCAATGATCATTCGATCAATGTCGCGCGCATCGCCTCGGAGCGCGACATCCGGCAGAAGGAGATCGAGCGCACAACGGTTCTGGAAGGAGCCGAGATCGCCGCCCGCGAGTCCACCGAGAAAGCGCGCATTCTGCAGGAGAGCGCGATCAGCTCTGCGCGCATCGCCGGTGAGCAGGATGTCCGCAACCGCGAGATCGAGCGCACCCGGGTGCTGGAGCAGGAGGACATTGCGGCGCGCGAGGCGGTCGATACCGCCCGCATCGCACAGGAGGAGCGCGTGCGCGCGCTCGGCATCGCGCGCAACCGCGCCCTCGACGAGGCCGAGATCTCGGCTCGCGAGGCCGTTGAGAAGGCCCGCATCGCACAGGACGACGTCATCACGGCCGATCGCATTGCACTGGAGCAGCGCAAGAGCCTTCTGGAGATCAAACGCACCGAAGTCGTCGAAGCCGCCGGGATCTCGTCCCGCGAGAAGGTCGAGACGGCGCGCATCAGCCAGGAGCGCATCGTCGCCGGCGAGCGCATCGCGGCCGAACTCTCGACGCGGGAACTGGAAATCGACCGCGAAACCGATCTCGACTCAGCCGAGCTGAAGCGGCGCGACACGGTCGAGCGCCGGCGCATCGCTATCGAACTCGGGCTGGATGAGGAGCGAATCAACTCGGTGAAATCGCGCGAGATGCTGCAGATCGCCCAGAAGAAGGCCGTCGAGGTGGCGGAAGAGGACCGCGCCATCGTTCTCGCCGCCAAGAAGGTCGAGCGCACCGACGCCGACGCCGTCCTGCGGCAAGCCGAGATCACTGCCCGGCAGCAGGTCGAGACCGTCGATATCGCACGCGAACAGGCGCTCGAAACCACCCGCATCGAGCGGCGGCGCGCACTGGAGCAGCTTGAGATCGCGCGCACCCAGGCGCTGCAGGAGGCGCAGATCGCTTCGAACGAGGAGGTCGAGCGGGCCCGCATCTCGTCGGATCGCGGGCTCGACGAGGCCCGCGTCGGGCGTCAGCGCGAGCTGCGCAAGCTCGAAATCAACCGAGAGCGCGAGGTCGAGAGCGCCGCGATGGACAAGGCGATTGCGCTATACACCAAGTCGCTGGAGGAATCCGCCGCCCAGGCCAGCGCCGAGGTCGCCCGCGCCAAGGCGGTCGAGGCCGAGGAGCAGGTCAAGACGGTGCGCGAGAGCGAAGGCGCCAGGCGGCGCAAGACCGTCGAAGTCCTGCTCGCGCAGAAGGCTGCCGAGGAATCCAACATCGCCGCGGAAGCCGACAAGGTCCGTCGCGCCGTCGACGCCGAAGCGCAGAAGCTGCTCTACGAGGCCGAGAACGTGCTCAGCGACGGCGCCCGGTACGGGCTCTTCCGCCGCCGCCTCCTCGACAAGATCGAGGGCATCGTGCGCGAGAGCGTCAAGCCGATGGAGAAGATCGACAGCATCCGCATCCTTCATGTCGATGGGCTCGCCGGCGTCGGCGGGAGCGGAGGCGCCGGGGGCGCGGCGCGCTCGCCCACCGACGAGGTCATCGAATCCGCCCTGCGCTACCGCGTGCAGGCTCCGATGATCGACCAGGTGCTGAAGGAGATCGGCATCGAGGGCGGCAATCTCGCCAAGATGGGCGGGCTGATGCGCGAGGCGTCCGACATGCAGCGCGTCGCCAAGGAAGCGCAGCCAGCCAAGCCCAAGGGAGCCGACACCAGCGGCGGAACCGGTGGCGGCGACGGCACGCCCGAGACGAAGGCTTGAGGACGACATCATGCCCCGCGTCTACGTTTCCAGCGTCATCGCCGCCCCCGTTGCCAAGGTCTGGGCTCGCTTGCGCGATTTCAACGGCCTGCCGAACTGGCACCCGCGCATCGCCGAGAGCCGCATCGAGAACGGCGAGCCCGCCGACAAGGTCGGCTGCATCCGCGCCTTCACGCTGCGTAGCGGCGACCGCCTGCGAGAGCAGCTTCTGGGCCTGTCGGACTACGACATGTTCTGCACCTACGCGATCCTGGATTCGCCGATGCCGCTGACGAATTATGTCGCGACGCTCAGGCTGACGCCGATCACCGACCAGGAGCGAACCTTCATCGAGTGGTCCGCCGATTTCGACTGCGCGCCCGAGCGCGAGGCCGAGCTGATCGAAGGTATCGGGACGAATGTCTTCCAGGGTGGATTCGACGCGCTGAAGCGCGCATTCGGGGGATGAGGCCATGCCTCACGTCGTCCGCAGCACTATCATCGACGCGTCGGTGGACCGGCTCTGGTCGATCCTGCGCGATTTCAATGGCCATGACCGCTGGCACCCGATCGTGGCGCGAAGCGAGATCGAGCGCGGGCATCCTTCCGACAGGATCGGCTGCGTGCGCCGCTTCTCCTTGCAGGACGGTAGCGAATTGCGCGAGCAGCTCCTCACGCTCTCGGACCTCGAAATGACCTTCAGCTACTGCCTGCTCGACACGCCGATCCCGCTCTTCAACTACGTCGCCCATGTCCGGCTGCTGCCGGTCACGGACGGCAACCGGGCCTTCTGGCACTGGGAAAGCCGCTTCACCACGCCGCCCGGCCGCGAGGCGGAACTCGCCCGGATCGTCGGCGACGAGGTCTACACCAACGGCATCGAGGCGGTGCGCCGCCTGCCCGAACTGGCCAGGGAGGGCGTCTGACATGCTCGGCGTGAGAAGCTGCGCGACGATGGCCGAGGCCGCCGGCATCCTTTCCGGGGACCGCCATGCCGTGCTCATCGGCGGCGGCACGCTGGTGATGCGCGACGTCAATGAGGGGCGCTTGACCGAGGGCACATTGGTGCGCATCACCGATCCGGCCTTCCAGCAGGTCAATGCCGGCGGCTCGCGCATCGAACTCGGCGCCGGCGTCACCATGGCGCAACTGCTGGCGAGCCGCGAGCTCGCCTTCCTGCACGGTCCCGCACGTGCCATCGGCGGCCCGGCCATCCGCAACATGGCGACGGTCGGCGGCAATCTCTTCGCGGCCTGTCCCTATGGCGACTTCACCGTGGCGCTGCTGGCGCTCGACGCGCAGGTCGTGCTGCAGGCGGGCTACGGCACGGGACGCGGCGTGCCGCTGGACGAGTTCCTCGCCGGTCGCGACCGCGGTACGACATCGGGCCTCGTCACCGGCGTTCAGTTCGCGCGTCCTGCCAATCCTGGCGAGTTCCATTTCCGCAAGATCAGCCGGGTCAAGCCGAAGGGCATCTCGGTGCTCTCCATCGCCGCCTATCTGCCGTCGCAGGCTGGCCGCGTCACGCAGGCGCGCGTCGCCTACGGCGCCATGGCGCCGACGCCGATCCGGGCGCGCGGCGTCGAGCGGGTGCTGGAGGGCAAGGCGCTCAATGGAATGGCGCTTGATGCCGCCGCCATCCAGGCCGCGAAGCAGGCAGCGCTCGAAGGCTGCCAGCCTGCCACCGACGCGATCGCGAGCGAATGGTACCGCCGCGAGGTGCTGCCCATCCATCTCGGCCGGCTGCTCGCCGGCGAACCCCGCTGAGGAGGCGCGCCATGGCCAAGATACCGGTCCAGTTCAGGCTCAACGGCTCCGACCGCGCCGCCTTCGTCGATGCGCCGGAGACGCTGCTGAACACACTCAGGCGCGGCCTGGGCGATTTCTCGCCGAAATATGGTTGCGGCCAGGGGACTTGCGGTGTCTGCACGGTCCTCGTCGACAGCGAGCCGCAACTCTCCTGCCTGACGCTCGCCGTTGCTTGCGAGGGGCGCCATGTCGAGACTGCCGCGGGCTTGGCCGACGGTCCCGATCTCCACCCGCTGCAGGCCGCCTTCATGGACCATTTCGCCGCCCAGTGCGGCTTCTGCACGCCGGGAATGCTGACGGCCGCACGCGCCTTGCTGGCGAAGAATCCGAGCCCGAGCCGCGACGAGGTGATCGAGGCGATCGCGGGCAATATTTGCCGTTGCACCGGCTACGAGCCGATCGTCGCTGCGATCCTGGCCGCTGCGAGCGCGCCAGGCCAGCGGCGAGCCTGAGGGGAACGGCCATGATGGAAATGCGCAAGGACATCTTCGCCGACGAGCGCGACGACGATCTCAACATCATCGGCAAGGGCCTGCAGCGGCAGGACATGCCGGGCCATGTCACCGGGCGGACGCGGTTCTTCGACGATCACGCCTTCGACGGGCTGTTGCATCTCAAGGTCGTGCGCAGCCCGCACGCCCATGCCCGGATTCGCGGCATCGACATCTCGGCTGCCGAACGCGCGCCCGGCGTGAAGCGCGTGCTGCGCGGTGCCGACGTGCCGGTGAACAAGAACACACTGCTGAGCCTGATCAATTTCGGCAAGGACGACGAACCGTCGCTCGCCGTCGACAAGGTTCGTTACAAGGGCGAGCCGGTGGTGGCGATCCTCGCCGACAGCGAGGCGGAGGCACTGGCAGCCAGGAAGCTCGTGAGGATCGACTATGAGTTGCTGCAGGCCGTGTTCGACGTCGAGGAGGCGCTGAAGCCCGGCGCGCCTGTCGTCAACGACACCTATCCCGGCAACTATTTCGAATATCACGAGCGCTTTGACCACCAGAAGCTGCGCTTCGGCGATGTCGAGCGCGCTTTCGCCTCCGCCGACATCGTGATGGAACACCGCTACCAGATGTCGCCGATCGAGCATGCGCCGACCGAGACGAACGGCACCATCGCTGCGCCGGACCAGAACGGGCGCTACGTCGTGCATTCCTGTGCGCAGGGCCTGTTCTTCGCGCTCGACACCACCGCCAAGATCGTCGCCCTGCCGTCGAACCAGCTCCACTTCATCGGCGGCACGGTCGGCGGCGGTTTCGGCGGCAAGGTCGATGCGCTGACCGAGCCGCTGGCCGTGCTCGGCGCGATGCAGACCGGAAGGCCCGTGCGCTTCGTCCTCGATCGCGAGGAGGAGATGCTCTACGGCTCGCCGCGTGGGGCCGAGCGCATCTACATCAAGGATGGGCTGATGCGGGATGGGCGCATCGTCGCCCGCACCATCCGCAGCTATTTCGACGCCGGCGCCTACACCCGGCTGTCGAGCTACGCCGCGATCAAGTGCACGGCGCATCTGCCCGGACCGTACTGGATCCCCAACGTCGCTTCGGACGTCTATGTCGCCTACACCAATCGCTGCCCCTCGACGGCCATGCGCGGTTTTGGCGTCACTGCGGTCGATTTCGCGCTGGAGGTCCAGATGGACCGCCTCGCCGAGGCGGCCAACATGGACCCGATGGAGTTCCGCATCCTCCACGCCTATCGCGACGGGGACATGAAGGCGCATCGACGGGTTGCCAAGAACACGGCGCTGATCGAATGCGTGCAGGTCGTGGGCGAGACGGCGAACTGGCCGCTTTCCGAGCAGGCGAAACGGCAATCCTCGCTCACCGGCGGGGCCGGCGAACGTGGCCAGATCCCGGCGACCGTGATCGACACCAAGGGCCAGATCGGCCGGCCGGATACACGAACGAGCACGGCCACACAGACGCTTCCAGCGGGAACGGCGCGCATCCCGCTCAGCAAGCGGCCGGTCATGGAAGGTGCGCGCGACGGAGGTGTCGTGCCGACGCAGGTGCCGCGCTACGAACCGGTTGCGCCGGCCGCGTTACAACCTCCGCCGCCGCCTGCCTACGCGCCTTCGCCATATCAGCCGGTCGGCAATCCGGCTGCGCAGCCTTCCTCGCCCCCGCCTTCGCCGAGCGCGCCACCGGCGGCTCCCGCGCAGACGCAGCATGGCGCGGTCCGGTTTTCTTCGGTCTTCGGCACGAGGAGGCGCTGAGATGGCCCGTCACGAAGGCAGGGGCATGGCCTCGGTCAACTACCCGATCGGCATGAATCTCGGCGGCGATCCGAGCCAGGCGCTGATCCATTCCAATCCGGACGGAAAATTCACCGTCGCGCTCTCGGCCATCGATCTCGGCCAGGGCATGAAGCAGGTCTCGCGGCAGATCGCGGCCGAGACGCTGGGCGTGCCGATCGAGGACGTCTTCGTCGACACCGCCGACAGCGACACCGGCCCGCACGACATGGGTTCCTTCGCCTCGCGCGGCACACACCGCATGGGCAACGCCATCATCGTCGCGGCGCGCGAGGCGCGCGGCGTCCTGCTCGAGGCTGCAGCCGAAGAACTCGAGGTCAATGCCAGCGATCTCGTCACCGACGGTCGCGGCAACATCCATGTCCGGGGCGCGCCCTCGAAGACGATCACCGTCAAGGCGACGGCGCAAGCCGCCCAGTTCAAGCAGGGCAAGACCATCGCCGGGCGCGGCATCTTCCTGATCCCGCTCTCGGCCGTCGACGCCGAGACCGGCGAGATGAATCCGAACACCGATTTCGCGCATGCCTGCCTCGTCGCCGATGTATCGGTCGATGACGAGACCGGCGAGGTCGAGGTGCTCAGGATGACCAGCGCCTATGAGCTTGGCCGTGTCATCAATCCGCGCATGGTCGAGCAACAGCTCGTCGGCGGCGCCTGGATGGGGATCAGCCATGCGCTCTACGAGACGCCGGAGCCCTATTACCCAAACCCCGAACACGGCCCGCGCGACTTCAACGAATATCTGATGCCGGGGCCGGGCGAGATCGCGCCCTATCACGTCACGGTGCTGGAACGACCGGCGCCGGACGGGCCGTTCGGCGGCAAGGGGCCGGGCGAGATGTGCGCCAACCCGGTGCTGCCCGCGGTCGCCAACGCGGTCTACAATGCGATTGGCGTCAGGGTCGACGAATTGCCGATCACGCCGGAAAAGATCCTGCGGGCGATCCAGGCCAATGGCGGCGTCAAGCCCGGCCCGCGTCGCGGCGGCCCGGTCAACTGGCGCTGACGCCATGGTCCTGCGCACGACGGTAGCCGGCATCTCCAGCCCCGAGGATCTTGCCCAGGCCCTGACGGGGGCGATGTATCTCGCCGATGACGGCATCGCGACGGCAGGCTACCTCTCGCTCGCGCTCGGCAAGCCGCTGCTGCTCGAAGGCGCGCCCGGCGTCGGCAAGACCGAGGCAGCCAAGGCCATCGCCGGCATCCTCGGCCGCCAGCTCATCCGGCTGCAATGCTTCGAGGGCATCGACGCTTCGGCCGCGCTCTACGAATGGAACTATCCGCGCCAGATGCTCGCGATCCGGCAGGCGCGCGAAGGCGAGACGCTGGACATCTACCGCGACGATTTCCTGATCGAGCGGCCGATGCTGACGGCGTTGCGGCGGCCGGAATCGACCGTGCTTCTGATCGACGAAATCGATCGATCCGACCATGAATTCGAGGCCTTCCTGCTCGAATTCCTTTCCGATTTCTCGATCTCGATTCCCGAGCGCGGCACGCTGCGTGCGGCCGAGCGGCCGGTCGTGGTGCTGACCTCGAACCGCACCCGCGAGCTTCACGAGGCGTTGCGACGGCGCTGCGTCTACCATTACATCGCCTATCCCGAGCCGGAGCGGGAGGCGCAGATCATCATGCTGCGCTCCTCGGCGGTTGCGGAAGGTACGGCGCGCGCCGTCGTCCACGCGGTCGGGCTGCTGCGGCAGGAGCCGCTGGCCAAACCGCCCGGCGTGGCCGAGGCCGTCGACTGGGCGGAAGCTGCGACCGCGCTCGCGCAGACCGGTGCATCCTGGCCGGAGGCCTTCCGCCGCTCGCTCGGCACGGCGATCAAGGACGAGGAGGATCTCGCGCATCTGCGCCCGCGCCTGCCGCTGTTTATTCCGGGGCTGGCGGCATGATAGCACCGCTCCCACCCGCCGCCCGGCTGTTCGTATCCTTCCCCGCATTGCTACGGCAGCATGGTCTCGCCGTCGCGCCGGAGCAGACTGTCTCCTTCCTGAGCGCCATAGAGCTGCTGGGGCCGCGCAGCCTCGATCATGTCCGCAAGGCGGCGGTCGCGACCCTCGCACCCCATCCTGAGCAGCGCGAGCGCTTCGACGCGCTGTTCGACGCGCATTTCCTCGGCGCCATCGCCGAACCTGGCGACGAGGATTTCGCGTCCGATGACGAAATGTCGGTGCAGGAGGACTCCGGCTCCCGCGAAATCCTGCAGGGCGAGGAGATCAACGAGACCGGCCAGGCGGCGACCGGCGCGGAGGCGCTGTCGATGCGCCTGCTGAAACCACTCGATGAGAACGAGACCCTGCGCCGCTTCGGCAGGGCCTTACCGGAGGCGCTGCCGCGCCGGCGCGGCTATCGCCAGCGCGGCGCACGGCGCGGTGCGACGGTCGATCTTGCGCGCAGTCTCAGGGCCGCCATCCGCCATGATGGCGAGGTGATGAGCTTGAAAAAGCTGCGTCGCGTCGCGCGGCCAAGGCCGATCCTGCTGCTGATCGACGTTTCCGGCTCGATGAAGCAGCGCAGTGACGCCAATCTCGTACTCGCCCATACTATCGTGCAGTCAGCACCTTTCGCCGAGGTCTTTACCTTCGGGACCAGGCTCACGCGCGTCACGAAGGCGCTGCGGCGCAAGCGTCGGGAACAGGCGCTGGCGGAGGCCGCCGGGCTCGTGGCCGACTGGGATGGCGGCACGCGCATCGGCGATGCGCTGCAAGCCTTCCTCGCCGTGCCGCGCTTCGCGTCTTACGCGCGCGGCGCGGTCGTCATCGTGCTCTCCGACGGGCTGGAGCGCGGCGATCCCGCGGCGCTCGTCACAGCCGTCGCGCGGCTCAGCCAGCGCGCCCATCGCATCGACTGGCTGACGCCGCTCGCAGCCGACCCTGCCTATCGGCCAGAGACCGAGGCGCTGCGCCTGATTGCGCCACGCCTCGCCAGCCTCGGCAACGGCGCCAGCACGGCGCGCATCTGCCGGCACATTCTTTCGCTCGGAGGCTCGCAAGCGGCATGACTGGATATGTCGATTCCCATTTCCACATCTGGCGGCAGGCGGATCTGCCCTGGCTCGTCGGTCCGATGCAGCCGCGGATCTTCGGCCCCTACGAGCCGATCCGCCGCGACTATCCCGTCACGGAATATCTCGAGGACTGCCGGCCCGCCGGCGTCACCGAAGCGGTCTATGTCCAGGCGAACTGGGCCCCAGTGCGCTATCTCGACGAGGTCGATTACGTCTCGCGCGCCTCCGACGAGGCCGGCTTCCCGATCGCGATCGTCGCCTATGCCGACATGCTGGCCGATGACGCCAGGTCGCAGCTCGATGCGCTCGCCCGCAATCCGCGTGTCCGCGGTGTCCGGATGCAGCTTCACTGGCACGAGAACACACTCTACCGTTTCTCCAGCGGGCCCGATCTCGCCCGCGATCCGCGCCTCGTCGCCAATGTCGCCCGCCTTGCCGATTACGGTTTCAGCTTCGACCTGCAGGTTTTTGCCGGGCAGATGGCGGGCGCCGCTGATCTCGCCGCTTCCTGTCCAGGCGTGATCTTCGTCCTCCAGCATGCCGGCATGCTGGAGGATCTCAGCCCCGGCGGCCTCGCCGCCTGGCGCGACGGCATGACGCTGCTCGCCGCCCAGCCCAACATTGTCAGCAAGCTCTCCGGACTCGGCACCTTCCTGCGCCGCAACGACGTCTCGCATATCCGCCTGATAGCCGTTCAGACGCTGGCGCTCTTCGGCCCCGAACGCTGCCTGTTCGGGTCCAATTTTCCGATCGAAAAACTCTGGACGACCTATCCGGAACTAATCTCGGCGCATCTCGCGGCTGTACCGGAAGAGGCTCATCAGGCCGTGTTCAGAGAGACCGCGCGGCGGGTCTACCGCCTGCGACAAGATTGAGGGGAGGGACCCATGGCGCTCGAAATCAAGATCCTCGACTATGGCGACATCGAGCTGGAGGCGAGCTTCCTCGTGCTCGGGCGCGATTGCGGCCGCACAAGGCGGGTGCCGACCTATGGCTTCCTGGTCCTCGGTGGTCCCTGGCCGGTGGTGGTCGATACCGGCTACCGCCACAACCAGATCATGGAGAGCCTCGGCATGCGCGGCCTTCAGTTCCACGAGAACATGATCGAGAACCAGCTCGCGAGACACGGCGTGCGGATGGGCGACGTGCGCTATGTCATGCACACCCATCTCCATATCGACCATGCCGGGAAGGACGAACTCTTCCCGATGAATACGACCGTGCTCGTCAACCGCCGCGAGCTCGAATATTCGGTCTCGGGCCTGATGCACCCGCAATACCCGGCGCCCGACATCAAGCACCTGATCGACCGGCTGCACACCCGCGACGCGCTGCGCTTCGAGGACCTGGAGCTGTCGGGGATGATCGAGCTCTTCCCCGGCTGCTATCTGGAGGCGGCCGGCGCCCATACCGAGGGCTCGATGAACGTGCATGTCGACACGACCGAAGGCCGCGCCATCATCTGCGGCGACGTGATCTACGATTTCAACGACCAGATCGTGACGCCCTTCCACGAACTCCACGCCAACGAGCCGCGTACGACAGGCAATCATGGCGTCTCGAAGCGCGAGGAGAAGGCCGCGATCAAGAAGCTGCTGGCGACGGGCCGGTTCCTGCTGCCGGTGCACGACAAGCCGGCCAAGATCGAGCATGGCGCGGTCGTCGGGCGCATGGACATGGCGGTGCCGGGGCCGGTGGTGCAGTCGCTGCCGGCGCGCAATTGGTTCGCGGCATGAGCGGACCCCGGCAATGACCACGCATGTCGCCGTTCAGCCGCAATTCGCCGATCTCGTCGATCTTTGGGGCCCGGTTCGCCAGCTCGGCACGGGTTTCGAATTCTGCGAAGGCCCGGTCTGGCACCCGCAGGAGCAGCACCTGCTGTTCTCCGACATGCCGGGCGATGTGCGCCGGCGCTGGGACCGGAGCGGCGTGCGCGAGGTCATGCGCCCGGCGAACAAATGCAACGGCATGACCTATGATGCCGAGTTGAACCTGATCGTCTGCGAGCACGCCACCTCGAGCCTGATCCGCGAGCGGTCGGACGGGCGGCGCGAGGTGCTGGCGTCGCATTTCGAGAGCGTAGAGCTCAACAGCCCCAACGACGTCGTGGTGAAATCGGACGGGTCGATCTATTTTTCCGACCCTTGGTATGGCCGCATGCCGGTCTTCGGCGTCGAGCGGCCACGCCAACTCGGCTTTCAGGGGGTCTATCGCATTCCGCCGGGGGGCGGCGAGCCGCAACTCCTTGTCGACCGCTATCTCTTCGACCAGCCCAACGGCCTGTGCTTCTGCCCGACGGAGGACAGGCTCTTCGTCAACGACACGGTGCAGCACAACATCCGCGTCTTCCCCATCCTGGCGGACGGGCGCCTCGGTCCCGACCGCATCTTCGCCTCCGGCATCGTCTCGTCCAGCGAGCCCGGTGTGCCCGACGGCATGAAATGCGATGCGCAGGGCAATCTCTGGGTCACCGGGCCCGGCGGAGTTTGGGTCTACACGATCAAGGGCGAGCTGATCGGCAAGCTGCGCGTGCCGGAACTGGTCGGCAACCTCGCCTGGGGTGGGCAGGACTGGCGCACGCTGTTCCTGACATCGACGCATTCGCTCTATGCCGTCGAGACCAAGGTCGGCCCGCGCATCGAGCCGTTCATGAAGGCCGGCGGCAGCCCAGGCGGTCGCGGCGGTGGGGGCGGGCGCGCGCAGGAACCGATGTCAGGCGTCATCCCTGCGGCGACCGTCGCGACAAGCGGGGTCAAGAAGGCCGCTGCCGGGTACGGCCTCGATCCTTCGCGCTGCGCGCTGATCGTCCAGGATATGCAAAACGACGTCGTCATGGAGGGCGGGGCCTTCGCGGTTTCGGGCTCGCCGGAGCACTGCCGGCAGCAGAACGCGATCGCCAACGCGGCGCGGCTGGCACAGGCGGCGCGCGCGCGCGGCATACCGGTGATCCATGTCTGGTTCATCGTCGAGCCCGGCGCACCGGGCGTTACCATGAACGCACCGCTCTTCGAGGGGCTGGCCGACGCCAATGCGCTGGTGCGCGGAACCTGGGGTGCAGCGCCCGTGCCGGGGCTGGAGCCTCAAGCCGGCGACCATGTCGTCGAGAAGCAGCGCATGAGCGCCTGGGAGGGCACGCGGCTGGAAACCGTGCTCAAGGCCCTCGGCCGCGACATCGTAATCGTCGCTGGCGCCTGGACCAATATGTCGATCGAGCATACGGCGCGGACGGGCGCCGACAAGGGCTACTTCATGATCGTTCCCGAAGACGCGTGCTCGACGATGAACGCCGAATGGCACACGGCTTCGGTCAACTACGCACTGCAGAATGTAGCAGTGGTGACCGACGTCGAAGCGGTGATCGACGCCACCCGCGGGTGATGTCCATCACGATGTCGCACTAACCCGCTTGACGTGCCGAGAGAGGCGTCTTCGGGACCATGCGCATATGTCACGCCACTGTCATGGCGTCGTCACCTGTCCGTCGCCCATCGCCGCCATGACCCCCGCCAAAGGTGGGATGATGGCGGACGCGGTACTGGTGACGGGAATGGCGAGGGAGTGGCGGGTCGCGAAATGGCGGCCGCGGCGCACGACCATGCTCGCCTTCGCGATGCTGGCGCCCTCGCTCCTGTTCCTGGCGCTGTTCACCTATTGGCCGGTGCTCGAGGTCGCCTGGCAGGCGCTGCACAACCAGCGAAAGATCGGTGGACCGCAGGTCTATGTCGGGCTCGACAACTTCCTCAAGCTGTTTGCCGATTCGGCCTTCCGCAAGGCGCTCGCCAACAATCTGGTCTACGCCTTCGGCACGGTGGTCCCCAGTCTCGTCCTGGCGCTCGGCTTCGCCATGGCGCTGGCCAAGTCGAACCGGGTCAATACGCTTGTCCGAGCGCTGTTCTTCCTGCCGGTCCTGATCCCGCTGGTCGCTGCGGCCTCGATCTTCCTGTTCCTGTTCCTGCCCAATGTCGGGCTGCTCGATTATCACCTCGCCAAGCTTGCTCTGAGCGGGCCGAACTGGCTCGGCGATCCCGATGTCGCGCTCTACTCGATCATGGGCCTGACGATCTGGAAGAACGCCGGCTACTACATGCTGTTCTTCCTGGCGGGCCTGCAGGCCGTGCCGGCGGACGCCTATGAGGCGGCGATCCTCGACGGCGCCGGCCCCTGGCAGCGCCTGCGCTACATCACGCTGCCCTATCTCAAGCCGACGATCGGCTTCGTGCTGGTCATCGGCCTGCTCAATGTGGTGACGCAGGTCGACCACGTCTTCGTGCTGACCAAGGGCGGGCCGTCGGATTCGACCAATCTCCTGCTGTTCTATGTCTATCAGCAGGCGGTCGAGAGCTATGATGCGGGTCGCGCCGCGGCGGGCACGCTGGTGATGCTGGCGCTGCTGCTTGCCATCACCGCCTCCTCGCTGCGCACGCTCGAACGCTCCTTCGGGGAGCGCGAGGCATGAGCGTCGCCAATCGCGAGATCTCGCCCAGGCTCGGCTATGGCGCCACGCTCGCCATCGCGGCGCTCTGGATGGTGCCTTTCATCTGGATGCTGGTCGCGGCCTTCAACCCCGAGAGCGTCGGCGCCGGCATGGCCTCGCTGGTGCCGCGCTACATTCCGACGCTGGCCAATTTCGCCGAGGCCTGGGGCTCGGCCGATTTCCCGCGCTACACGCTGAACACCATGATCATCAGCTTCGGCATCCTCGCCGTTCAGCTCGTCACGGTGACATTAGCCGGCTATGTCTTCGCGCGGATCGAGTTTCCCGGCCGCACGATCTGCTTTTATCTCTTCCTGCTCCAGCTCATGCTCGCGCCGGTCGTGCTGATGGTGCCCAATCTGGTAATGGTCGCCAAGCTCGGGCTCTATGACAGCCTGCTCGGCGTGATGGCGCCCTATTTCGCCTCGGCCTTCGGCACCTTCCTGATGCGCCAGGCGTTCAAGGTGATCCCGCGCGAGCTCGAGGATGCGGCGCTGATCGACGGCGCCAATGTCTGGCAGCGCATCGGCTTCATCTACCTGCCCCTGGCGAAGCCTTCGCTGATCGCCTTCTCGATCGTCTCCGTCACCGCGCATTGGAACGAGTTCCTCTGGCCGTTGATGGTGATCAATTCGCCCGATCTGCGCCCGCTCACCGTCGGGCTCGCGAGCTTCACGCGCGGCGCCGAGGGCGCGCAGGCCTGGGGCGTCATCGCGGCCGGCACGCTCCTGGTCAGCGCGCCGCTCCTGATCGCGTTTGCGCTGTTCCAGCGCGCCTTCGTCAATTCCTTCGTCTCATCCGGCATCAAGTAAGAGGTAGCCACCATGACGACCACTCGCATGACGACCACGCGTCGTTCCGTCCTCGCAGGCGCGGCCTTCGCCGCGAGCTTCGCGCTTTCTCCGGCCTTTGCGCCGGCCTTGGCGCAGGCTCCCACCGAGATCGAACTGTTCTTCCCGGTCCCGGTCGACGGGCAGCTCGCCCGCGACATGGCTGCGATGATCAAGGAGTTCAACGAGACGCATCCCGCGATCAAGGCGACGCCGGTCTATACCGGCAGCTATGACGAGACGCTGATCAAGACCCGCGCCGCGATGAAGGCCGGCAAGCCGCCGGCGGCGGCGATCATGTCGGCGAACTTCCTGCTCGACCTCAAGATCGAGGGCGAGATCCAGCCGCTCGACGGGTTGATCAAGGCCGCCGGCAAGACCAACGACCAGTTCATGGGCCAGTTCTTCCCGGCGCTCTACGGCAACGCCGTGCTCGATCGCTCGGTCTATGGCGTGCCCTTCCACAATTCGACGCCGCTGCTCTACATCAATGCCGACCACTTCAAGGAAGCCGGCCTCGACCCCGACAAGCTGCCGACCAACTGGGAAGAGCTCGCCGCCGCCGCCAAGAAGCTGACCAAGCGCGAGGGCGACCGCGTCACCCGCTGGGGCATCACGATGCCTTCCAACTATGATTATGGCGGCTGGATCCTGCAGGCGCTGACCCAGTCGAATGGCGGGCAGTGGTTCAATGTCGATTACGGCGGCGAGGTCTATTACGATACCCCGTCCATGCTCGGCGCTCTGACCTTCTGGTCCGACCTCGTCGCCAAGGCCAAGGTCCACCCCACCGGCGTGCAGGCGGGCGGCGCCGTCTCCAGCGCCTTCCTCTCGGGCCAGTCCTCGATGGTGCTGCTCTCGACCGGTTCGCTGACCCATATCCGCGGCAATGCGAAATTCCCCTACAAGGTCGCCTTCGTGCCCAAGAACGTGAAGAACGAGGTTCCGATCGGCGGTGCCTCGCTCGTCATCCCGACGGGCGTCGAGGGGGCGCGCCGCGAGGCCGCCTGGACGCTGATCAACTGGATGACGGCGCCCGAGAAGTCCGGCTGGTGGAGCCGCGCCACCGGTTACTTCGCGCCGAACATGGCCGCCTACGACCTGCCCGAGATGAAGGAGTTCCTGGCCAAGAACCCGGACGCCGGCATCGCGGTGAAGCAGCTCGCCTTCGCCAAGCCGTGGTTCGCGACCTACAAGACCGTCCCCGTCCGCAAGGCGATCGAGGACGAATTGCAGGCCGTGCTCTCCGGCAAGAAGTCGCCGAAGGAGGCGCTGGTCGCGGCGCAGAAGACCGCCGACGAGGTCATGCGGCCCTATGTCGAACAGACCGCGCTGAAGCTGCCGACGAACTGACGTCGGCCTTCCCGCGCACAACCGTCATGCTCGCCCTTGTGGCGAGCATCCACGTCTTGAACACCAGCCTCGGCAGACGAAGACGTGGATGGTCGGGACAAGCCCGACCATGACGGCGCAGCTGCCATCTCAGAGACCAGCCATGCTCATCGCCCATATCACCGACCTGCATATCCGCCCGCGCGGCAAGCCGGCCTATCGCGTCTCGGAGACCAATGCGTTGACCGAGCGCGCGCTCGATGCGGTCGCAAGCCTGCGGCCGCGGCCCGACGTCCTCGTCATCACCGGGGACCTGACGGATTGCGGGCTGGCCGAGGAGTATGAGTTGCTGCAGAGCTTGCTGAGCCGGCTCGATATGCCGGTTCTGCTATTGCCGGGCAATCACGACCGCCGCGAGACGCTGCTCGCCGGGCTGAAGCTCGATCCGCATACCCTGCGTGATGGCGGCTTCATCCAGTTCGTTGCCGATCTTGGGCCGATGCGCCTGATCGGCTTGGACACGCTGGTGCCGGGGCAGAGCTTTGGCGGGCTCTGCTCGGCGCGGCTTGCCGTGCTCGAACAGGCCCTGGCCGAGGCGCAGGGCAAGCCGGTGGCGATCTTCATGCACCACCCGCCCTTCGATTGCGGCATCGCGCATATGGATGCGATCCGCCTCCTGGAAGGCGCGGCGGATTTCGCCGCCATCGTTGCGCGCCATCCCAATGTCGAGCGCATCGTCTGCGGCCATCACCACCGGCCGATCGTGACGCGCTTCGCCGGCACCATCGCGCAGATCGCGCCCAGCGTGACGCATCAGGTCACGCTCGATCTGAGCGATGACGGTGCGGCGACCTTCCATATGGAGCCGGCGGCCTATCTGCTGCATAGCTGGCGCGAGGGCGCGGGTTTCGTCAGTCACACCGCTTATGTCGAGCGTTTCGCGGGGCCGTATCCCTTCGTGCTCGATGCCGATTATCCCGGAGCCCATTAGCAAAACCGGCCGGTCAGGATTTGACTCAGGGAGCGCTTCCCCCCTACGAGCCGGCGATGGCCATGCAAGGCCATTTCCACCAACGACGCGCAATCGCGAAGGAGACAACCCGAGAATGAGCAACTGGCCTGTACACGGAAAGATCACCGGCCCGATCGTGATGATCGGCTTCGGCTCCATCGGCCGCGGCACGCTGCCGCTGATCGAACGGCATTTCGAGTACGACCGGTCGCGCTTCGTGGTGATCGCGCCCGACGATGCCGATCGTGACCTGCTCGACGAGCGTGGCATCCGCTTCATTCAGGAGGCGGTGACGCAGGAGAACTACAAGACGCTGCTGGAGCCGCTGCTCACGACCGGCGGCGGCCAGGGCTTCTGCGTCAACCTGTCGGTCGATACCGGCTCGCTCGACATCATGCAGTTCTGCTCCGATCTCGGCGCCCTCTATATCGACACCGTCAACGAGCCCTGGCTCGGCTTCTATTTCGACCACAGCAAGGGCGCGGCCGAGCGCTCCAACTATGCGCTGCGCGAGGCGACGATCGGCGCCAAGCATGCCCGCCCGGCCGGCACGACCACGGCGGTCTCCTGCTGCGGGGCCAATCCCGGCATGGTGTCCTGGTTCGTCAAGCAGGGCCTGCTCAACATCGCCGCCGATCTCGGCTTGCAGGTGGCTGAGCCGACGACGCGCGAGGAGTGGGGCAAGCTCGCCCAGCAGGTCGGCGTCAAGGGCATCCATATCGCCGAGCGCGACACGCAGCGCGCCAAGCACCCCAAGCCCCGTGGCGTCTTCGTCAACACCTGGTCGGTCGAGGGCTTCGTCTCCGAGGGCATGCAGCCGGCCGAGCTCGGCTGGGGTACGCATGAGACCTGGATGCCGGAGAACGGCCGCGAGCACGAGGCCGGCTGCAAGGCCGCGATCTATCTGCTCCAGCCCGGCGCCAACACCCGCGTCCGGTCGTGGTGCCCGACGCCGGGGCCGCAATACGGCTTCCTGGTGACCCATAACGAGTCGATCTCGATCGCCGACTATTTCACCGTGCGCGACGAGAAGGGCCAAGCCGTCTACCGGCCGACCTGCCATTACGCCTATCACCCGGCCAATGACGCCGTGCTCTCGCTGCACGAGATGTTCGGCAATGCCGGCCAGGTGCAGGAGGAGCAGCACATCCTCGAGGAGGACGAGATCGTCGACGGCATCGACGAGCTCGGCGTGCTGCTCTACGGCCATGCGAAGGGCGCCTATTGGTATGGCTCGCAGCTTTCCGTCGAGGAGACGCGCCGGATCGCGCCCTACCAGAACGCCACCGGCATGCAGGTGACCTCGGCCGTGCTCGCCGGCATGGTCTGGGCGCTGGAGAATCCGAAGGCCGGCATCGTCGAGGCCGACGAGATGGATTTCCGCCGCTGCCTCGAAGTGCAGTTGCCCTATCTCGGTCCGGTCACCGGCGCCTATACCGACTGGACGCCGCTCGACGGCCGCCCGGGCTTCTTCCCCGAGGACATCGACGAGAGCGATCCCTGGCAGTTCCGGAACATCCTGGTGCGGTGAGACGCGCTATCATGGGTCGGCCGCGCTCGCTGGAGACGCGGCCGACCCTCTCCCCAAAATCGCCGTCTTTCGCCGCTTGCTTGGGAATCATGCTGCGCCTGGCCTGGCTATGCCTTGCGGTTTCGCTCGCGCTCGCTGCGCCGGCGAGCGCCGCTCCCGATCTCGCAGAGTTGCAGCGCCGCGCTGATGGCGGCGATGCGGCGGCCTTGTTCGCGCTCGGAAAAGCCTATCAGCACGGCCTGGATGTGCGCCACGACCAGCAGAAGGCGCTGGCCTATTACCGCCGCGCCGCGGCGCTCGATCACTGGCCTTCGGTCAATAATCTCGCCGCCGCCTATGAACGCGGCGACGGCGTTCGCACTGACGCCAGCCAGGCGCTCGCGCTTTACGAGCGGGCCGCGGCGGCGGGCTATGCCGTCGCACAATACAATCTGGCGGCTGCCCTGCTGAAGGCGCGTCCCGGTGATGTTGAGACCGAGCGTCGTGCCGCCGGGCTGCTGCGCCAGGCGGCCGAGCAAGGCCATGTCAACGCCGAGCGCGGGCTCGCCGAACTGCTCCAGAACGGTCGCGGCGTCGCGCGCGATCCGGCTCAGGCCGTCGACTGGCTGCGCAAGGCGGCGGCTGCCGGCTGCGCCCCGGCCAAGACCTCGCTGGCGCTCGCCTATCAGCGCGGGCTCGGCCTGCCCATCGATCTTTCCGTCGCGGTCGCGCTCTATCGCGAGGCGGCCGAGGCCGGAGACCCGGCAGCGCAGTATAATCTCGGCCTGCGCTATGCGCGCGGCGAAGGCGTTGCCCGCGACGATGCCGCCGCGCTCGGCTGGTTCCGCAAGGCGGCCGACCAGGATTTCGCCTATTCGCTCAATGCGCTCGGCGTCATGCATATGCGCGGAACCGTGGTGGCGCAGAATCTCGGCGAGGCGCTGCGGCTGTTCCGTCTCTCCGCCGAGCGCGGCAATGTCGACGGCCAGACCAATCTCGGCGCCTTCTACCGGGACGGCACCCGCGTCGCGGCCGATCCGGTGCAGGCATTGATGTGGCTGACATTGGCTGCCGCGCAGAACGGTGCGGATGCGCGCAGCGCCCTCGACGGGCTGAAGCCGAAGCTGACGCCGGCGCAGATCCGCAAGGGCGAGGAGATGGCACGCCGCTGGCGCCCGCGCCCGGCGGCTCCCGGTAGCGGCGCCACAACCCAGGAGAGGGCATGCGAGAACGAGTGAAGCGTGTGCGCCTGATTGGCCCGGCCATACTGCTCGCATCGACAGCCCTGCTGCTCGGGCTGGGCGCGGCGCAGACCGCATCTGCCCAGAGCAGCCGCGAGGCGCGCGCCTGTTTCTCGGCGCGCGACGAGGCCGGGCTGTGGAAGCATTGCCGCGCCACTGTCGGCATCGCGCGGGAGGCGCCGGCGATCCGAGCGCGGGCGCATGGCCGTCTTGCCGATCTGTTTCGCCAGCGCGGCGACCAGGAGCGGGCGATCCAGGAGCTGAACGCGGCGATCGCGCTCGACCCCGACACTCTGCGCTATGTCTCCAACCGGGCCGTGGCCTATTCCTACAAGGGCGAGCGCGACCGGGCGATCGCCGATTACGGCCTGATCATCGCGCGCGATCCGCGCAACTCGCTGCATTACTTCAACCGTGGCGTCGAATATGCCGATGGCCGCGAATTCGATCTCGCCATCGCGGATTTCAGCGAGGCCGTCCGGCTCAAGCCCGATTTCCACGAGGCCTATGACAATCGCGGCGCTGCCCTCTTCCTCAAGCGGGATTTCACGGCTGCCGAGGCGGATTTCGACAAGGCCCTGACGCTGGACCCGAAATTCGCCAATGCCCGCTATAATCGCGGCGTGCTGCGCCTTGAGCAGGGCCGGCTCGACGACGCCCTGAAGGATCTCGACGAGGCGGTCAGGCTCGTGCCGCAGGATGCCTCGGTGCATGTCAAGCGCGGCAAGGTGCTGGCCCTGAAGGGCGACGACCAGCGCGCGGTCGCCGAATTCTCGCAAACCCTGCGCCTGGCGCCGGGCTCGACCGAGGCCCTGCAATTGCGGGCCGAGGCGGCCTTGCGCTTGAAGGAGCCGGCGCGCGCCGTGGCCGACTACACCAATCTGCTGCGCTTGCGCCCGACTGACGCCGCCGTGCTCACCGGGCGCGGCGAGGCCTATCGGAGGAGCGGCGATCTCGACCGCGCCATCCTCGATTTCAACGATGCGGTGCGGCTGGCGCCGCAGGCCTCGCCAGGCCTTGTCGGCCGGTCCCAGGCCAAGGCGCAGCGCGGCGATCTCGATGGCGCCCTTGCCGATGCGCAGGCGGCGCTCGCGCTCGATCCGGCATCGCCCGGCGCTCTCACGGCGCGCGCGAGCGTCCTGGTGCAGCGGGATCGCGCCGAGGAAGCACTCGTCGATCTCGACAAGGCCCTGCTGCGCGCGCCCGACACGGTCGAGGCGCTGCGCCTGCGCGCCGAGATCCTGACCCGCCAGCAGAAGGTCGATCAGGCGCTGGCCGATTACGACTACCTGATCGCCCGCGAGCCGGCGAATTCGCGGCTCTACTGGTCGCGCGCCTTCCTGCGCGCCAGGCTCGATGATTTCGACCGCGCCATCGCCGATCTCGGCCGCGTGCTGGAGCTGGATCCGGGCAACCCCGGCGCCGTGCTGTTCGAGCGGGCGCGGCTGCGCGCCCGCAAGGGTGACACCGAGGCGGCGATCGCCGATTTCAACGCCGTGATCGATATCGGCCAGGCCAGGCTCGCCGCGGCCTTTTACGAGCGCGGAAGATTGATGGCGGATAAGGACGATTTTGCGGCGGCGCTGGCCGATGTCGACAGGGCGCTGGCGCGCGGGGTGGACGAGGCAACGGCGCATAATCTCAGGGCCTGGTCATTGTTCAAGCTCGGCCGCGCCACCGAGGCCCTGTCATCCGCCGACAGCGCTGTGGCGAAGGCGCCGAGCGCGGCCTATGCCTATGACACGCGCGGCCATGTCCGCGAGGCGCTCGGCCGCCGGGACGAGGCGATCGCCGATTACCAGCGCGCGCTCGAACTCGATCCGCAGCTCCAGGAGGCGCGCGAGGCGCTCGGGCGGCTGGGCTTGTCGCCTTGAGAGTCGACCGCTCCGCAGCGGTGATGGGCGCGGGGAACCCTTCTCCTGTAAGGAGAAGGGCAGGGATGAGGTGTCGGCCCCTTGACCAGTAACGCGCCGAGCCAACCGCGCGCGACGGTGAGGGCTCGGCCTCTCCGGGTAACGGCCGACACCTCACCCTGCCCTCTCCTTACAGGAGAGGGTTCTGCCGCGAGGTTCCCGCGTCATTCGACTTCGATGCAAGGGTTCCCCGCGCCCTTCAGCCGCCGCGTCGTGTCGGCGCCTGAACGCCGGCCAGCAGCGCCCCGCCTGCCAGGAAGAAGGCGATCAGCACGGCCAGGCCGGCGCGCTGGCTGTCGAAGATCGTTGTCGCCAGCGCCACCAGCGTCGGCCCCATGAAGGATGTCACCTTCCCCGAAAGCGCGAACAGCCCGAAGAACTCGCCGACGCGGCCCTCGGGCGCGATCCGCGCCATCAGGCTGCGCGAGGAGGCCTGCAAGGGGCCGGCGACGAGGCCGATCAGGAGCCCCAGGCCGAGATAGACCCGCTCCGGCAGCGAGGCGAAGAGGCCGTCGCCGGGCGTGGCGGGAGCCGCAGTGACCACGAAGAGGATATGGTCACGCCCGAGCGAGAGGATGCCGAGGCAGGCCAGCAGCAGGCAGGCGATCGCTCCCAGCACCACGGGCTTGCCGCCGATCGCGTCGTCGAGCTTGCCGCCCAGCCAGGCGCCGAGCGTGCCGGTGACGGTGAGCAGGATGCCGAAGATGCCGAGCTCGATGGTCTGCCAGCCGAAGACGCCGGCAGCATAGATGCCGCCAAAGGCGAAGAGCGCGACCAGCGCATCCTGATAGATCATATTGGCGAGCAGGAAGCGGCCGAGCGAGGGCAGGCGCGGCAATTCGGTAAGCGTCGCTTTCAGCCGGCCGACGCCACCCTTGGCCGCTTCGCCGAGCCGCATGCCGGTCTTGGCCGAATCCGGCGTCAACCAGAACATCGGCGTGACGAAGACGATGAACCAGAGCGCCGTGAGCGGTCCGGAGAAGCGGTCGCCCTCGCGAGAGGCAACGTCGAGACCCAGGATCGGCGTCAGCCCTGCCAGGGTCTTGCCCGTCTGCGGGTCGGCTGCAAGCAAGGCCAGCGTGATCGCCAGGGAGAGCAGGCCGCCGAGATAGCCGATCGCCCAGCCGGTGCCCGAGAGCCAGCCCAATCGCTCCGGCGGGACGAGCCGCGTCATCATCGCATTGTTGAAGGTGGTGGCGAATTCGGCGCCGATCGTGGCGATGACGAAGCCGGCCAGCGCGATCGGCACCGCTGAGGCTGCGCCCGGCACCGCGAACCAAAGCATGCCGGAGCCGAGCACCAGCAGCGCCCCGAAGGTCGCGATCCAGGGTTTGCGCGGGCCGGTGCGGTCGGCGATGCCGCCGAGCAGCGGCGAGAGCAGGGCGATGCACAACCCGGCGAAGCCGGTCGCATAGCCCCAGAGCGCCTGGCCCGCGATCGGGTCCGAGGCCAAAGCAGCCGCAAAGAAGGGCGCGAAGACGAAGGTGGTGATCAGGGTGAAGAAGGGTTGGGCCGCCCAATCGAAGAACAGCCAGGCCGTGACGGCGCGGCGGGGCGGATAGCTGATGGTTTGCGCATCCGCGCTCGCGACGGCCAGGTTCACTGCAGCGTGGTCTCCGGGGCGCCGCCGCCGCGCGCGATCTCGATCTCGGTGATCGCGACCAGCACCTCGGCGCGGTTCTTCAGGCTGGGCGCCTCCAGCAGCGCCTGTTTTTCGCGCGGGCCGAAGGGGCACATCATCGAGAGCGCGTTGACCAGCGCCTCGTTGGGCGCCTCATTGACGCCCTTCCAGTCGATCTTGAGCTCATTGGCCTTGGCGAAGGCGCGCAGCGCCTTGAGCAGGCCGTTGCGATCGACCTCGTCCTCGCCGGCCCGGGCGGTGAAGTCGATCAGGAAATCGTCATAGGAGATCCGGGCCTGGCGATAGGCCGTGGTGACCGAGAGCTCCTCGACGATCCGGAAGCGGCTGATCCCGGTCAGCGTCAGCACATAGCGATCGTCGCCGGTCTCGGCGAATTGCGTGATCCGCCCGAGGCAGCCGACCTGGAGCAGGCCGGGCTCGCCGGTCTGGCGGCCGTTCTCGGGCTCGGGCTGGATCATGCCGATGACGCGATGCGTGCGGATCGCGTCATCGACCATGGCGAGGTAGCGCGGCTCGAAGATGTTGAGCGGCATCTGCCCGCGCGGCAGGAGCAGGGCGCCGGCCAGCGGGAAGACAGGGATCACCAGCGGGCAATCCTCGGCTCCGTTGTAGACGGCATTCATGCCCATCTGCGGTGGCTCCTTGATACTCAGAGATCTTGGATGCTTGCGAGATCCCGGACGGCTTACGAGAACAGCAGGGTCGAGAGCTTGCGGCGGCCGGCCTGGCTGTTCTCGTCCATCGGGCCCCAGGCCTCGAAGAACTGCAGCAACTGCTTGCGCGCGCCGTCGTCGTTCCAGGCTCTATCGGCCTTGATGATGGCGATCAGATGATCGACCGCCTCCTCGCGCCGGTCGCGGGCATTCAGCGCCACGGCGAGGTCGAAACGGGCCTGGTGGTCTTTCGGGTCGGCCGCGACCTTGGCTTCCAATTCGGCGGTGTCGCCGAGCGAGGCTGCCTGTTCGGCGAGCTCGATCGCGGCGCGGACCGTGGCGATCGCCGGGTCGGCCGCCTTGGCTTCTGGCGTCATGGCCAGGATGCCCTTGGCGCCTTCGAGATCGCCCATGTCGAGATGCAGGCGGGCGAGGCCAGCGATGGCGGCGAGATTCTCGGGCTCGAGTTCGAGGACCCCGGCATAGAGTTCGCTCGCACCAGCGGCGTCTCCGGTCTCGACGGCGGCCTGGGCGGCCGCGATCAACTCCTCGGCCTCGCCGGGCCCCACCGGCCCGACCAGCTTCTCGATGAAGGCCTTGACCTGGCTTTCGGGCTGCGCGCCCATGAAACCGTCGATCGGCTGGCCCTGCTTGAAGGCGATCACGGCGGGAATCGACTGGATGCCGAGCTGGCCGGGGATCTGCGGGTGCTCGTCGATGTTCATCTTGACGAGCTTGACCTTGCCCTTGGCGTCCTTGACCGCCTTCTCGATGATCGGGGTCAATTGCTTGCAGGGGCCGCACCAGGGCGCCCAGAAGTCGACGAGCACGGGCTGTGTCATCGATTCGGTCACGACATCCTGGCGGAACGCTTGCGTCGTGGTGTCCTTGATCAGGCCGGGTTGTTCGGCCGCATCGCCATTGACCAGCATGGGTCGTCCTTCGTCGCTATCAGGTCGTCGGAATTAGGTGGACCGGGCCATTGCCGCAATCCCGCCCATAGATGGGGAGGATGAGCGCTTCTGTCCATCGGGAGGCAAGAGCAGGATGCGAAAAAGGTGGGGGTCGGTTTTTCGCATCGATCCTGCTCTCATTCTTGGATCCCATCTGAAATCATCCAGCTCCAGCGTCTGAGGGTTTCAGCGGGCGGGGACGCAATGAGACAGGCGCGGGGAACCCTTCTCCCGGATGGGAGAAGGGCAGGGATGAGGGCCTGCCGCTGATTATTGGGGCGAGACTGAGCCGCAGTGCCGGCTTCATCCTGAAAGCCCAGGAGACGAAGCGGAGCCGCTTGTGCGATCTGGTTGTCTGGCCTGCCCTCATCCCTGCCCTTCTCACTGAACTCGGGCCTGCCCGAGTTCAGCATCCAGAGTGTCGAAGTCGGGTAGACCCGACTTCGATGCGGGAGAAGGGTTCCCCGCGCCCTTCATTCGGCACTTCGCTTCATCTCGCCCGCGAGGGGAGAGCCGTGCATCAGGCCCGCGGCCTGCCCCGGAATGACGGCGTGGTTCAAGCTGACATCATCCGGCACCGGCAAATCGACGATCAGGGGCTCATGGCCGGTGCCGCGCAGGAAGGCGAGCATATCGTCGCGGCCGATGCGCAGCGTCGCGGTGTTGATCAGCGGGTGGAAATTCATCTCGCCGCCGGTCATCAGATTGGCGTCGAGCACCATGGTGACCTCGCGGCCGCGGTCGTTGATCACGGCGAAGGCGGTGACCGAGCCCGGCGTGACGCCGAGCTTCTCCAGCAGCAATTCGGCCGAGCCGAAGGACAGCCGCCCGCTCGCGCCGATCACCTCATGCAGGCGCTTCAGGTCGATGCGGGCGTTCTCGCGTGCCGAGACCAGGAAGAGCCGGCCCTTCTTGTCCTTGAGGAACAGATTCTTGGAGTGCAGGCCGGGAACCTTGCCGCGCAGCGACGCCGATTCCTCGACCGTGAACACGGCCTGATGGTCGAGCCGGTGGAAGGAAAGGCCCTGGGCGGAGAGATGGGCGCAGAGTTCGTCTGGGGTTAGAGGAGTCATCACGGCCTCGCTACGACTGGAGCTTTCCAGCTCAGCGACCACATGAGCGATTGCGCCAGCGGCGTCCACAGTCCGACAGGCAATCCAGCCTTGCGCAGGCCTTCGCCGACCCAGACATTGCAACTGCGCAACAGCCAGAAGCGATCGCGCCCCCGCAGGAACGCATCGCCCAGGCCGTGCGTGAGCCCCTCCAGCACGATCGGCGACCCGCCGGGTCCGTATTGCAGGCTCTGCTCGATATGATCGACGAGGGCCCGGTAGCCCGCCTGCGTGACGTTGAGGCTGAGAAGGTTCGGACCCGCCCGGACGGCTGCAACCGGCTGCACATGCACGACCGAGGCGTCGAAGGCGGCAGCCTTCAGAAGCAGGCGCGGCGACAGGTCGGTGATCGCGCCGAGTTCGGTATAGGCGCTCTGCGAACCCCAGCCGAAGGCGATCATTGGCGCGTCCGAAGCTGCGCGGGTGATCGGTGACGCCTCAAGCAGCGGCCGCCAGTCCCTGATCGCGGTGACTGATGGCACCAGGATATCGGTATGGAAGCCGTTGGTCGCGACATGGATCGTCACGACATCGTCCCGGGACGGCTGCGCGGCGGAGCCATAGGGCAGTGCACCGAGAAGCAGGGCGAATCCCGATGCCAGCGCAAGAGCGAGCGTGCCGAACAATGCGTTTCGCACAGCGCGAAGGGGTGCATTCAAACCACCGTCAATTCGGCCTTTCGTCGCCATAATTCTCATTATTTCAGGATGTTATCTTGCTTTTGCGCGTGGTCGACAGGCGGCGGCCCAGCGCTTATTCAAGGCGGTGCGCGAAGATTTGCAACAAGAGGCTTGCACTGGCTCCGGCTTTGAGGCAATAAGCCGGCCTCGCGCCGGCAACGACGCGACCATGTCCGGACGCGGGAGTAGCTCAGGGGTAGAGCACAACCTTGCCAAGGTTGGGGTCGAGGGTTCGAATCCCTTCTCCCGCTCCAGGACATTCTAACATCGAAGACTGCCAAAGGCGCCGGGTTTCCTGGCGCTTTTTGCTTTTTGGGGCCGCGAGCGAGCCGGAGACCGGCGCGGCTTTTCGAAAGTCCGCGGTTGCCGCGTGGCTACAAGATCAGGCGACGTCCTCGGCGCGATCTCACTGCTTGAAGCAGTTCTCGCGGTGCCACTGCAGGAAAGGTGGGTGCGGTCGCTCGCGCAGCTGCATCGGCGCGAAGGCGCGTCCCGTTCTGTTGATGAAGCTACGAATCCCATCCGGGTCGTTGGCTTGGCGCGATACCAGGATGTCGAGATCGTCGGACAGGCTGATGAGGCCACGGTCGAACATCCAATGAGCTGTGCCCGAGAGGGCGATGCCGTTGCTGACGATGTCGGGACCATGTGCCGCAACGGGGCGGATATGGGCGGCTGCGACCTCGGCGCGTCCGCCGCCATTGATGAGCTTCAGCCCAGTCACCGCGCAGCGCTCGTCATAGGCGCGCAGGACGACACGCCGGAACACCCGATCACGAACCAGCCGCGACGTGATCAGCGTCAGCCGTTCGCGCTCCTGGTCGAACGCGAAGGGCGTCTGCTCCTCGGCGAAGCCGGAAAGGGGCTGATCGACGCGCGGGAGCAGGGTCTCGTGCTCGTCGAGGCCGAGAGCCAGGATACGATCGAAGTCGATCGGCGAGATTGCGCGCACGGCCGCCTGGGCTCGGCCCGATATCTGCCCCTGTTCGTTCAGGATGCCGCGTTCGACGACGCCATTAACATCGGTGAATGGGACAGGACGGGCGAAGTCGAGATAGCTGTCTGGCTCGATGATCGCGATGAACATGTTAGGCGCGGCAGGATCCGGGATCACCTGCTGAACCCTGGCAACGGCGAAATATCCGCGCGTCTCGGCGACCTTGCGCGGCTCGTAATAGATGATCCAGCCGCCAATACAGGCCTGCACGCGGCCGAGATACTGGCGCGGGAACTGATAGCGCTCGGCGGGGCTGTCGTCGTAGATCGAATCGTGACGGAGGATGAAGACGCCGAAAGCCATGAGCACCTTATAGCGCGACATGCAGGGCTGGCGAGACAGATCCGATAACCTGCTTCGGCAGTGCGCCACATGAGCCGACTTTGGACCGATGTCTGAAAGCGGACCTTTTGGGACCGCCTCCGGCCAATACCTGAAATCCGAAGCACGCTAAAAGATGTAGCTGTAAACTTCGCGGCTAATTTGGTTAGGGAGGTGCCGTCAGCGTTTGCGGTTGACCGGTGAACCCATGATCGGCGAAGCTTCACTGACGCTGGAGTTGTGTTAGTGCGATTCCGATCGGACGGGCTAACCCAATGAGCGACCTTAGTTACTCTAAGTTTTCAGCCGGCGACTCGATGCTTGGCTACATCTATCAATGCGAATATGCGCTCTATCACCTGCTCGATCGCGACAGGCTGACCGTCCAGATCTCGATTGAAACGGTCGATGACGTTGTCGTCCAAGGCGCACAGGGCTCCCCCGAGGAACTCCTCCAGCTCAAACTCCATCGACAGACGCCGGGCCGCGCGGTTCGCAGCATCACAGATCGACATGAGGACCTTTGGAAGACGCTGCGGGTGTGGTCTAGCCATATCAAGGGCGGTTTAGATCCGTCCGAGACGAGCTTCATTCTGATGACGACCTCGCCCAGAGGGGGCGATGTGGAATCTGTTGCCCATTCCCTGGCGCCCAAGGGCGGAGACCTGAAGCGAGACCCAACCAAGGCGCTCAACCGACTCGAAACGCTGGCGGCCGAGATTTCCAATGACGCGGATTTGTCAGATGCCGGAGCGCTGAAGAAGGGTGCCGAGGCTTTTCTCCTCTTGCCGGCCGAAAAGCGGATACGCCTAGTCAACAACATGACGATTATGAGCTCGTCGCCTGCAATCATCGATCTTAGAAAGAAGATCGATCAACGCTTGCGCGCCTCGGGCGGAACCGACGAGGTTCATCCCCAGTTTGTCGAAGGCATCGTGGGTTGGTGGTATGGCGCGTGCATCCAGCACCTGGAGGGCAAAGGCGGCCGTCCCATCCCCTTCGAGGCCCTGGAGCGAAAGATCGCCGAGTTGTCCCAAGCCCTCAACTTGTCGGGGCTGCCCCGTTATGACACCGATGAGGTCTTGGACGAAACTCAGGTCGCGACACTCCGTGAGCGGACGTTTGTCCAACAAATTCTCGCCGTTGGCCATCACGTGGACGGCGAGATGATGGCGTCGGCGATGCTCGACTTCTACAAGGCCGACGCCCATCGCAAACGCTGGATCGAAGACTTCCGTGTCGATCTGGCTGACCTCAATCGGTTCGAAAGCGATCTTCGCGGCGCCTGGAGCGTGCATTTTGGTACGGCCGAAACCGAATGCGACGATTGTGCCCGCAACTCTGAACCGGAAAAGGCCTATCAAAAACTCGGCCAGAGGGTACTCAAGGACACACTGGGCACAGCGCCGGTTGGCTTGAAGGGGTTTAACGCCTCGTTCCTAACGCGCGGCTCCTACCATATCCTCGCCAGCGGCGATCGGCCGGCGATCGGGTGGCATCCTCACTGGAAAGGGCGCTTTGGAGTTGGGAAACCACTGTCATGAGGCCGCCTTTCCCCAAGTGGGCGCAGCGCTCGGCCGACTACGGCAATCTCTTCAACCCGGCCTTCCTCATGTTCGTGCTCGGCGCGGCCTGCCGCGGGTTCGAGGCTGAGCAAAAGGACGTGAGCGAGGCGCGCGAGCTTGGCATGCCTTTCTCCCTGCTCTTTCTGGTCGCGCCGTTGGCCTTGAGTCCAGAGTTCAACGAAGCGCGCCCAAGCCGCCTGGCCGGCAGCTTGGTAAGTTGGTCGAAAAAGCACCCGGCGATTGCCGCCAATATGTCAGTGGCGGCCTATTCGCTCGTTCCGGCGGTTCGTGAAGCGATTGTGTATGGGCTGCGCGCTGAACACATCCGAGCCGGGGATGGGGGACGCTTTCGTAAGGGCGCCGCGCACGGAGCGCTTGAGCTGGATGTCCGTACCGCCCTTGCAGGTCATCTGAACAACGCTGGCTTCGCGGGCCGCTGGTTGGCCAAGAGCGGAGCAACGGCCTCCATTCTCGAAGCCTTTGGCCTAAGGCCCTAATGATGCAAATTCGTCGAATTATCCTATATAGCCACCGTGGTTTGATCCGGGACCTGCCCTTCAACCTGGGCAAGGTGAACATCGTCACCGGCCCTAGCGAGCGGGGCAAGTCGGCCATTCTAGCGATCATCGACTACTGCCTGGGCGCCCGCCAGCTAGGCGTGCCAGCCGGCGTGATCCAGGATTCCGTGGCTTGGTACGGCCTGGAGCTGGACTTCAACGGTGAGCGACTGTTCGTTGCCCGCCCCGGCGTTGACTCCTCCAAGCGCGCCAGCCCGCTGTGGCACATCGCGCCGGGCGGGTTCAGCCAGGTTCCGCCGATTGAAGATCTACAGCCCAGCTATAAGCGGGACGATCTGCTCGACCGAATCAGCGCCAAGCTTGGGATTGGCGCGACTCTGATCCCTCGCGCCGACGGAGAGGTCTCGCGCAAGAAGCTGACCTTCAGGTCGGGGATCATCTATTCCCTGCAAAAGCAGAACGAGATCGCCAACCCCGATCTGTTTTTCCACCGCCAAAGCGATCCCAGCATCGCCCAACTCGTCCGCGACACCCTCCCCTACTACCTTGGGGCGATCAACGAAGATGTCATAGCCAAACAGGCGGACCTTAAGGCAAAGCGCAAGCGGCAGCGAGACCTCCAAAAACAGTTGGACAAGGCGGCGACGGCCGAAGCGCGCCGCGATGACGAAGCCGCCTACTTGATAGCCGAGGCCCAGCAATGCGGCTTACTGGCCGGCGATCTCGCGCGGTCAGCCACACCCGATAACCTCCACCAATTGCTCGAACAGGCCGAACAGTTCAGTCGATCCCAGACCGAAATGGCGGGTAGCGACCAGTTGGCCGTGCTGGCGCGGCAAATCGCCGAGCTGGATCGTCGCCGCGACAGTCTCAAGCGGCAGATTGGATCCCTGGAGGAGTTCGAGTCCGACCAAGATCAGGTCTATGGTTCGGCAAACGAGCAGCGGCGCCGGCTAAGGAGCCTTGAGCTAATCAGAGACCATGACGTGGATGGACAGTTCTGCCCGCTCTGCCAGGCCGATATGGTCGTCCCGCCTCCGAAGGCTTTGGAACTTCGACGTTCGTTGCAGGTACTCGATCACGAGCTTGGTTTCGTCGTGCTCGATCGCACCCAAGTTCAGGAAGCGTTGGTCGAGCGCCGCACCCAACTGACGGACGTCAACGATCAGATGGCCGCGGCGCGCGCCCAAATTCTAAGGCTGCGCGACGAGGATGTTCGGGTGCGCGGGACTCTGGAGCACCGCAACACGACCTCCAGGGTGGGCGGCATGATCCAGATGTTCCTGCGCGTGGCCTCCACAAGTGGCGACGAGGACCGAGCCAGCTTGAGCATGGAGATAGCCGCCCTTCAGTCGGCGATCGAGGAGTTGGAAGAAGAAACAGATTTCACTAGCCTTAAGACCAAGACCGCGACCTTCTTGGGCAGCATCGGAGGCGTCATCACCCGCTGGGCCCAGGCGCTTGGCTTGGGCTATTCGAAGGGCCTGCTGACTTTCGACATCCGCGGCCCCTATCTGGTGAACGAAACAGAACAGGGCACGGTCAATTTTTCCCGCTTCGGAAGCGGCAAGAACTGGGTCTGGTATCACCTATTGGGCCACATGGCGCTCCACAGCTGGTTCATCCAAAGGGGCCGTCCGACACTGCGATTTCTGGCGATCGACCAGCCTTCTCAAGTCTATTTCCCAGGTGGACAAGCGACCGACGCGGAAACCGACTTTGAAGAGGTACGCCGGATTTACCATTGGCTGATCGAGACCACGCGATCGCTCGACGGTGCCTTCCAGGTGATCCTGACCGACCACGCCCGCTTTCCCGACGATCCCGCGTTCGTCTCTCACGTCGCGCATGATTGGTGGGAGGCGGATGGCGCACTTATCCCGGCGGACTGGGTTTAGGGCGAGGATAAGTTTTGCTTGCGGACGCAGCCGCGCGACGTAAGCACGCGCCATAGGACTAAGCCGTTCTTGGACTCTGGGTGAGCGCCCGGAAGCGGACCTTTGCGATGCTCCCGACCCAATGCAGACCTACCGAGCGGCCTCACGCATCTGGCGGTGCCCCGAAAGCAAGTTGGCTAGTTCCGGGAACAGCACCTCGAATTGATCTTAGGCCTCGGATAACATTCCAAAATATGCAGCAATAGCTACATATTTCTGAATATATCCTAACAATAATTCATGATATCTTCTGAGATATACAGAATAATATGATCACCTGTCCAAATTCTAAATATCAAAGTATCATAAAATGCGGCGTTGTCTAAGACAATTTGTGCTTACGAAACTACTATCCTACAATATCTCAGTAAAATAGTGACACACGCTGGGTGCTCTTGTTATTTTTAAATCAGCTTACGTCGGATAATGATATCGATAGCGTCCCGCGGCACGAGAAGGGAATGGCGTCATCAGCCCGGATCTGGAAAGCCCGGTTCGGGTGCATGAGAATGCCTCACTTGATCGCCCAAACCAGCCGATTGAGATCCTCAGCAAGGGCGCACGCCTCGCGCATAAATGTGCCGGGTTTAGGCTCATCTCGGGTAGGAAGAGTGGCCACCATCATCGTATTCACTTGGGCGAACGCACTGAATGAGTCGGGGGTTTGCATAAACACCGTCGAGTGAGCGACAAGTGCGACCATTGGGGCAACTTTACCGCGCTGCGCGAAGCAGTGTTCCAATTCGACGACTTCGTTGGCGTAGAACGGCTCCAAGATTTGAGATATCTGCGCATTGATGGCGCATTGAGCTGCTTGTTCGTTTGCGAACGTCCCTGCAGACCGCAGTGCATCGTGATCGAGGACGTTCTTTAGATTTACGACGACAATCCCCTTGTCACACTCAGCTCGCTCGATCTGTTCACATGCCTTCTTGATGTTACACATAAGGTTCTTCGCCGCCGTTGCAGGATGAGGAACTCGTGCAAGCGTCTTGAGAGCGAAGGCCCAGCGTGTTCCATCGGCTGCGGTGGCGATCACGTCTGGATTTCGCCCTCCGGACGACGCTTCGGGATCGTCGATTTCAACCGACATATCAGCGAGGATGCAGAGACAGGCCCAATAGAGCTCTATGACCTTGTCAGCTGAACCTTGCTCGCGGGCAATGCCGTCCTTGCGGTCCCAGCGCGGGTTTGATGCATTCTGCCCAGTGTAGTGAGCCTCAGCTAGCAACTTGATATGCGGCGCCAGAAACGATCGAGCTTCTAGTTTGTGATCCCAAACCGCAACAACTTTCGCAGCTAAATCGTGGAGCCCTGCGCCTGAAACGTATTTTTCGGCGATCGCTGGATTATGAGGATCGCCCGGCGAAGCCAGGTTTTCGAGCACATCCCATAAAGAAATGACTCCGGCTTCAACGCCCTCTAACGGCGCGGAATCGAATCCAAGTTCTCTGAAAATGCCGAGCAAGCGCGTTGCGAACTCTGCGGCGCGCTCAACGGGAACGTAAGTCATCTGGCTATCCCGAGCTTCTCAAATTGGCGGATGATTCACGCGAGTGATCAGATGACCATAGGGTCGCCGTGAGCGTTGCGTCGGTAGAGAAGATACGACGACCGCTGTGGAAGCGGAAATTGAATACTCAGCCGCAGCACCGGGGGTAGCGCGCTATCGCCCGCTTTGGTTCAGGATCGCGCATGGCAAATTGAGAGCACCTAATCGAAGCTCTACATCCAGGGGCACGATCATGGGTTGCACTGCTACCGGGTGACCGCTCTTTGGGATAGGAAGCGTGTGGAGAAGAACGCTTTTGGGGGTGGGAACGTGTTTCTGGCGCAGCTAACGATCAAGAACTTCCGGCGCGTTGGGGAGGCTACGTTACTGTTTCGGCCAGGCCTCAACGTGATCGTTGGGCCGAACAATATCGGCAAGACGGCGGTCGTGGACGCATTGCGGGCGCTGCTTGCGGGGGCCGACGATCCCTATCCCCGCTTCAGCTGCGACGATATCCACCTGCCGGAGGGCGGCGTGGCTTCCGGCGAGATCCGGTTCGAATTTGTCTTCCGGGACCTGAGCCTCGACGACGAGGCCGAGTTCATGCACGCGATCCGGGAGGGGGCCGACGGCAAGACAGAGGCGATCATGGGCGTGACCTATGGCGATGCCGATAAGTCGGGGCGTCTGAAGCCACGCCGTTGGTGCGGGGATTTCGACGAAGTTTCGATGACGTCGTCGATGCTCGAGAACTTGCGCAGCGTCTATCTCCAGCCGCTGCGTGACGCCGAGCAGGGCCTGCGGCCAAGCCGGAACAGCCAGCTTTCACGCCTTCTCCACCTGCTCTCCGACGAGCCTGGACGGGATGCGATCGGGGCGGCACTCATAGAGCTGGACGACAAGCTCAAGGCTCAGAAGCCGATCCAGGACACCCATGGCGCGATTTCCGGCCGGCACCTGACGATGCTAGGTCCCAAGCTGGCTCAGGTGGTTGATGTCGGGCTTGCGGGCACTGATTTTGGCAAACTCGCAGCACGCGTTTCGCTCGTCGTCGACGCTTTCGACATCGAGCGGAATGGCCTCGGCTACAACAATCTGATCTTCATGGCGGTGGTGTTGAGCGAACTCGCCAAGAATGCCGATGCGGCATTTCGCAGCCTGATCGTCGAGGAACCCGAGGCACACCTACATCCGCAGCTTCAGGCGGTTTTGCTGCGCTACTTGTCGAGCATCGACAAGGGCGAGCCGGGCGAGAAGCCGGTGCAGGTATTCGTGACCAGCCACTCGCCCAATTTCGCCAGCATCGCCGACCTCGACTCCATCGTCTGTCTGGTCGATGCGGGCGCAAGGAAGGCGTCGGCATTCCACCCGCGATCGGTGAAGTTTGAAAAGGGCAAGCGTGAGAAGCTCGCACGGTACCTCGATGTCACCCGGGCCGAGCTGTTCTTCGCCAGGCGTGCGCTTTTCGTCGAGGGCGCCGCCGAACTGCTGCTGGTCAACGTTCTCGCCCAGCGCCACGGGTATGACCTGCGCGATCATGGCGTCAGCCTGATCAGCGTTGAGGGTCTGAACTTCGACTGCTTCATGCCGCTGTTCGGCGAAAAAGCGATCCCGATCCCGGTGTCGGTGATCACCGACGCCGATCCGAGTACCAAGATCGAGGGCAAGACGGTCGCCCTCTATCCGGCGGCGGACGATGCTGTCGATCCATCGGATACGACCAAGTCGATGCTCAAGGCGCAGGGCGGGTTGGTGAAGGTATTCCATGGCCAGAAAACCTTCGAATATGATCTCGCGCTGATCGCCAAGAACCGGCCGACCATGCTGGCGGCGCTCGCGGATATCCATCCGCAGATCGGTGCGGATCTCAATATCTCGGTCGAGGCCGCTGAAGGTAATCAAGCAAAAGCCGAAACGCTGTTTCGCGGCATGTTCGAGCGCAGCAGTGGCAATGTGTCCAAGGGGAAGTTCGCGCAGGCGCTGGCCGCTCAGATACAGGACGAGAAGTTCGAGATCGAGTCGCCCCGCTATATCCTCAATGCGATCGAGCATGCCTGCCAATGATCGATGACCTTTCGCCCGAGCAGCGCGACATCGTCGACCTGCCGCTCGGCCCGATCGCGGTTATGGCTTGCGCGGGCAGCGGCAAAACGAAAACGGCCGTCCATCGGCTCGCCGCCATGCGACAGCGGCATGAGGGCTCGGGCCTGATCGCACTCCTGTCCTTCTCGAATGTAGCAGTTGACACGTTCCGCAAGGAATATGCGGCACTGCTGCGCGGCCTGCCGGTGATCGGCCGATCCTCCGCGGTTGAGATCGACACAATGGACGGCTTCATCACGAGCAACGTCTTGCGGCCGCACGGCCACCGGGTGATGAAGTGCGATCGGGCGCCCTATCTCGTCGAAGGCCGCGAAGGCTTCTTGGCTGGTTTCAAAGTCTATGATGGCAAAATCTCGCGACCGACAACGGGTATCGAGGTCGCCTGCGGTGGTGCGGGATTCCGCTACTCGATCGGGCGAGGCGCTGCGGCGCTCCCGGCGAAATGGGCCGAACCCGCCTTGGCCAAACTTGCGGCGGTTGGCGCGTATAGTCACTCGGCAGGCCGTTACTGGGTGCTGCGCGTGTTGCGCGAAAAGCCGTTTGTTCTTCGCGCGCTGGCGCGGCGCTATCCTCACATCCTCGTCGACGAGGCTCAGGACATCGGTCCCGAGCATCAGGCGATCCTCCAGCTTCTGATAGACGCCGGTTCACATGTATCCCTGATCGGCGACCCCCATCAGGGCATCTACGAGTTTGCGCGCGCCGACGGTGCTTTCCTGCAGGATTATGGCACTCGGCCCGGCGTGTCCGGGTACAATCTGTCGGTTAACTACCGATCGCTGCCCGATATCGTGGGCGTTGCCAACAAGCTGACCCAGCGCGCCGACACGGCCAAGCGCGCCGCGGCCATGGGCCGAACGATCGCCTATTATATGCCATTCAAGGCGGCCGAACGGGATCATGCGCTGACATCCTTCAGAAGCTTGTTGGGCGCGGCGGGCATCGATCCGGCACATGGAGTCGTTCTATGCCGGTCGAAGCCCATGACCGCGGAATGGGCCGGCGAACTCGACGGCCAGGGCATTGGGGTCGTGCGATGTCTTGCCGACGCCGCGATCAGCCGCGACCAGAAAAAGAACTTCCATCGGGCCTTCATTCAGACTTGCCTGGGCCTGAGCGGTCTGCTCGCCGCAAAACATGGTTCTCTGTCGGCGCAGCTCGCGCGTCCGGAGGATGACGACATGCGTCGCTTGCGCCAGCTGATCTGGTCGTTCGTGCGCGATCCCGCGACAGGCCTTCCATCGGCCACGCTCGTCGCCGACAGCGGATGGCATCCCTTGCTCGTCGCCCGAGCGCAGGCCCTGATCGCAACCATGGTCGGGAACTTCGGGTTCGAGGCAGCGGACAATCTCGGCCGCAGGCTCGCCAAGACGAAGCTCGAGGCGCGCCCTCTAATCGCGGTGGCCGGCCTTGCGATCGATGTCGGCGCGACCTTTCGCACCTCGACCGTGCATAAAGTCAAGGGTGAGAGCCTGGAAGCGGTCCTCTATGTGGCGCAGAAGGGGCATGTTCGGGCGTTACTGAATGGAACAGGCACCGAGGAAGGCCGGATCGGTTATGTGGCTTTGACCCGGGCACGGGATCTGTTCGTCCTCGCTGTACCCGATAACTGCCTCGCGGAATTTGAAGCCGAGCTTCAGGCAGTCGGCCTGAAGCGAGTCTGACTCATCGAGGCGCCCGTTCAGCCAGGTGCCTGACCGCGACAGCCGGGTCAACGCGGCCGCGGGAGAAAAGGCCTTGCAGAGTTCGGCGCGGCCGAAGCCAAAGCCGGCGCCCAATGCGAGTGGGCCGGGCCCCAAGAAATCCGAATCTCGAGCACCCCCAGAAACCGGCCATTCCGCCTAATAGTGAAAGGTCCAGAGCAGGCTTTCGCTCAGCCCCTTCAGCGCCTCGACAGCATCCGGGCGCTCGCGTGCCAGCGTGGTGATCAGCGCGTCGGCGACGGCGACGGCGACGGCGAAGGCGGCGGTCGGCGAGTTCGGCAGGACGCTGTTGCGAGCCGGGGCGAAGAAGGTCATGTCGGCCAGCGGCACCAGCGGCGATGACGGTCCGTCGGTCAGGGCGATCAGGACGGCGCCGCGCTTCCTGGCGAACTTGGCGAGCTCGAGCGTGTTGCGCGAATAGCGCGGCAGCGAGATCGCGATGACGACGTCCTCCGGCCCGGCCGTGGCGCGGGCACCGACACGACCCGGTCCTCAAGACGTTTCCTGGAGGCGCCCTGCGCTGACATGCAGCTTGGTCAGGATGACATCCAAGGCGCGCCGCTCCTCGGCATCCAGCACGCTGGTGAATTCAGCCTCGAGCGCGCGCGCCATCGGCAGGATCCTGCCGTAAACATCGCCCCCCTTGCGGGTCAGGTTCAGCATCTGCGCGCGTTTGTCCTCGGGGTGAGGCTTTTGCTGGACGAGGCCGAGATCCACCAGCCGGCCGGCTGCGCGGCTGACCTTTACGGGGTCCATCTCGGTGCGGGCGATGATCTCTTTCGTCGAGCATCTGTTCAACTCGCCGAGCACAGCCATCACCCGCCATTCGGGGATGCCGAGGCCGAAGGCGGCGCCGTAGCGCGCTCCGAAGGCGCGGCTGATGCGCTCGGCCAGGATGGAGAATCGGTAGGGCAGAAAGCGCGCCAGCACCAGCGGCTCGTCCGAAACGGCAGGCATGTCCGGATCCTTCCCATCGCCCCTCTGGGAAAATTTCCGGTCAGGTGGCTTGTTTGATTTCATATGAAATGATATTAAACGGTCGGGATATTGATATCGTATCCAACGTTTCTCGTTGCACCTAGAGCAGGATGCGAAAAGTGGGAACCGGTTTTTCGCATTGATCCTGCTCTAACTCTTTGATGAGAGACGGATTCAGATTTCAGTCGGGATCACCTCGTGATCCCGACTGAAATCATCCGGCTCTAGGGGGAAGTCGTGGCGCGCGACGGCACAGCGCAAGATCCGGATCGCTCAGGCCTCCCAGCAAAGACCGCGCCTTCGGGCCGGCCGGGAGCGGGGGCGCTCACCCTCCACGGGTATTTTCGCTCGAGTGCGGCGTGGCGCGTGCGCATCGCGCTCAACCTCAAGGGCCTCACGGCAACGCATGTCTCGCACCATCTGCGCCATGGCGAGCAGCGTGCGCCGGATTTCCTTCAGCTGAATCCGCAGGGATTTGTTCCTGTTCTGGAGCTGGCCGGAGGCGTTCTGACGCAGTCGTTGGCGATATGCGAATGGCTGGAGGAAACCCATCCGGTGCCGCCTGTTCTACCCGAGCATGCGCTGCCTCGCGCGCGCGTCCGGGCCTTTGCACTGGCTATCGCGGCGGACATCCATCCCGTGCAGAATCTGAGGGTTCTGGCGCGGCTCCGGGCACTCGGTTTACCCGAGGCCGCGGTCACGAGCTGGGCTCGCGATGTCATCGAGGACGGGCTGAAGGCCTGCGAAGCTCTTCTCGTCGGCGCGCCGGGGCCGTTCTGCTTTGGCGCCTCGCCTACTCTGGCGGACATCTGTCTCGTTCCGCAGCTTTCCAACGCCCGCCGCTTCAGCTGCGATCTGTCGAGCGTGCCACGCCTGCTGGCGGCAGAAGTGAGCTGCATGGCGCTCGCGGCTTTTACTGATGCCGCCCCTGACAAGCAGGCGGATGCCGAGTGAGGCACCGCGCTGCCATCTGCTTCAAGATCTGACGCCGCCAACCCAAACAGCGCCAACCCAAACACCGGCAACCCAAACACTGCGAACCAAAGAGGCGACCATGACCGCTCAAGCACCATCGCCCCTCGGCCAGATCGCGTCGGGCTCGGGAATCACGGCGGGCTACATGTCGGGTTTCGGCAACGGTTTTGAGACCGAGGCGCTGCCCGGAGCCCTGCCCGTCGGCCGCAACTCGCCCCAGAAATGCCCTTACGGCCTCTATGCCGAGCAGATCTCGGGCTCGCCGTTTACGGCACCGCGCACCACCAATGAGAGATCCTGGCTGTATCGGATCCGCCCGACCGTGGCGCATTGGGGACGCTTCACCAGGATGGCTCCCGGTTTGTGGTGTTCGGCGCCGCATCCGGCAGCGGATCTGCCGATCGGGCCGCTGCGCTGGGACCCCCAGGAGATCCCGAGCGAGCCGACGTCCTTCATCGAGGGCATTCGCACGATCACGACCTGCGGCGACGTCAGCGCGCAAAGCGGCATGGCGGCCCATGTCTACGTCGCCACACGCTCGATGCAGGACCAGTATTTCTACAATGCCGATGCGGAGATGCTGATCGTGCCCGAGCAGGGCCGGCTGAGGTTTCGAACCGAATTTGGCGTGATCGCGATCGAGCCCGGCGAAATCGTCGTCATTCCTCGCGGCATCAAGTTCACTGTCGAACTCGTCGAGGGATCCGCACGCGGCTACATCTGCGAGAATTATGGTGGCGCCTTGACGCTGCCGGAGCGTGGGCCCATCGGCGCGAATTGTCTTGCCAATCCGCGCGACTTCCTCACGCCCGTTGCCGCCTATGAGGACCGCGATGCGGCGGGCACAATGATGGTCAAATGGGGCGGACACCTTTGGGCCTGCGATCTCGCCCATTCACCCCTGGATGTCGTGGCCTGGCACGGGAACTATGCCCCGTACAAATACGATCTGCGTCGATACGCGCCGGTCGGCCCGATCCTGTTCGATCACGCCGATCCCTCGATCTTCACCGTGCTGACCTCGCCGTCGGAGACGCCCGGCACTGCCAATATCGACTTCGTCCTGTTCTCCGACCGATGGCTTGTGGCGGAGAACACCTTCCGGCCGCCCTGGTACCACATCAATGTGATGAGCGAGTTCATGGGGCTGGTCTACGGCGTCTACGACGCCAAGACCGAAGGCGGTTTCGTGCCGGGCGGCATCAGCCTCCACAACAGCATGCTGCCGCATGGTCCCGATGTCGACGCTTTTGAGAAGGCCTCGAACAGCGAGTTGAAGCCCCACAAACTCGAGAACACCCTCGCTTTCATGTTCGAGAGCCGTTTCCCGCAGGCCGTGACCCCCTACGCCGCTGAGAACGGCACCTTGCAGCGCGACTATGGACACTACGGAGCCAAGCTCGCCAAGCATTTCGATCCGGGACGTCGCGAGCCGCGATAAGCGCCCTGCGGCGTAGCGCTGCAGGGAATAAGCCAAGAGCAAACGGCTGTGACGAAAGGCGCGGGGAACCCCTCTCCTGTAAGGAGAGGGGCAGGGGTGAGGTGTCGGCCCCTGGACCAGTTGCGTGGAAACTTCACAGCGAGGCTGCGGTTAGCTCGCGATCAATACGTCAGACGGCCGACCCCTCACCCTGCCCTCTCCCTACGGGCGAGGGTTCCCCGCGCTGGCTGGTCTTCGGGCTGCGCGCCACCTTGCTCCCGCGAGGGGAGAAGGGAAAGAGCGCTCCGGCATGGATCCCGGATCTGCGCGGCTTCGCCGCTTGTCCGGGATGACGGCGCGTTTGTCCTTGATGCTCAAGCTTTTGAAAACAGAGGCATCGTTATCGGCCAATCTCTCAGGGCCGACCGCGGCGGAAGCCCACGTCGGTGCAACCTCAGGCCCGGCGATCTCATCGGAACCGGAACGATATCGGGCCCTGCGCCCACTGAGGCCGGCTCGCTCCTGGAAGCGACCTTGGGCGGGCGGAACCCGATCCTGTTGCCAGGTGGCGAGGAACGGCGCTTCCTCGAGGATGGCGACGAGGTTACCTTACGCGCCCGCTGCCGCCGGCCCGGCTTCGCCGCGATCGGCTTTGGCGAGTGCCGCGCACAGATCCAGGCGGCGCCGTGATGCAGGCCCATGAAGTCAGCCGTCCCCGGCATCGAGGCCGGCGATCACAGTCAATCCTGGGGCCACGCAACCGAGTTTTACAAGACAACATCACAAAGGGGGAGATGATGACCGATACCAACACACTGACACGCAGAAGCTTCCTGGCGGCAACTGGTACCGGCGCTAGTGCCCTGGCCTTGGCTTCGCCAGCCTACGCTGCCTATCCGGACCGGCCGATCAAATGGATCGTGCCATATGCCGCGGGCGGCGGAGCCGACATCATCGCGCGCCTCGTGGGCAGCGCGATGAGCGCGAAGCTGGGTCAAGCGATCGTCATCGAGAACCGGCCGGGTGCATCGACCAATATCGGGGCGGACGCGGTGGCAAAGGCGCCCCCTGACGGCTACACCCTCTTGACCGCGGACAATGGCACGCTGGTCAACAACACCGCCCTTTTCGCAAAACTCCCGTTTGATCCGGATCGCGACCTGCGGCCGGTCGGGCTGCTCGCACGCTTCCATCTCGTCCTGAGCGCAGCACGCTCATCGCCGATCGCGAGCGCGAAAGATTTTGCAGAGCGCGCCAAGTCGACGGCAGATGGCCTCAATTTCGGCTCGCCTGGCGTAGGATCGCCGCATCACCTGACCATGGCGAGGCTGACACGGGATCTGGGATTGCGCCTGACCCATGTGCCCTATCGCGGGATGGCGCCGATGATCGCCGACCTGCTGTCAGGCAGCGTCGAAACCGGGATGGTCGACTATGCCGCAGGCGGCGAATTGATGCGCTCAGGCCAGGTTCGCCCGCTCGCCGTGTGCTCGCCCAAGCGATTGGCGGCCTTGCCGGACGTCCCGACGATCGACGAGGCCTATGGCCGATCAGGGTTCGAAGCCTATGCATGGCAGGGTTTGATGACGACCGGGAAGGCCTCCGACGAGGTGGCCGGAATTCTTGGCAAGGCTCACGCCGCCGCCCTGGCAGACGCTGCCTTGCGCGCGCGGATGAACGAGTTGGGCGTGGAGCCCCTGGCGGGCGGGCCTGCGGAATTCGCGCAGCTGATCCAGTCTGAAAGACAATTATGGGTGCCGCTCATCCGTGAGCTCGGGCTCAATCTCAACTAGAGTATCTTGCCGTCATTGCGAGGAGCGTCAGCGACGAAGCAATCCAGGAGGGCTCGCTCTACGTCCCCTGGATTGCTTCGCTGCGCTCGCAATGACGGCAAGGTTGTCGCTGAGGGCCAGGCCTTTGAAAATAAAGGCGTCATTTCAGGTCAGACTCCCAGGAGCGGGATTTCGCGGTCAATCGCGGTAGGCGGAGGGCTAATAGTGGAAGGTCCAGAGCAGGCTCTCGCTCAGCCCCTTCAGCGCCTCGACCGCATCTGGGCGCTCGCGTGCCAGGGTGGTGATCAGCGCGCCAGCGACGGCAAAGGCGGCGGTCGGCGAGTTCGGCAGGAAGCTGTTGCGAGCCGGCGCGAAGAAGGTCATGTCGGCCAGCGGCACCAGCGGCGATGACGGTCCGTCGGTCAGGGCGATCAGGACGGCGCCGCGCTTCCTGGCGAACTTGGCGAGCTCAAGCGTGTTGCGCGAATAGCGTGGCAGCGAGATCGCGATGACGACGTCGTCGGGCCCGGCCGAGAGCATATGGCGGACGGCGCGTTCCGGCCCGCCACGCGAGGAGGCGAAGACGACGTCGGCGTCGAGATAGAGCGCGAGCCCGTCCTCCAGGAAGGCGCCGACATAGTAGCTCGCGCCGGAGCCGACGATGAAGATGCGGCGCGCTTTCAGGAACAGGGCGATGGCGCGGTTGACCGTCTCCTCCTCCAGCGTCGCGATCGCCTCGTCGAGATTGTTGGCCTCGCGCTGCAGGGTCGTCGCCATGGTCGCGAAGACCGAGCCGGCCGTGGCGCGGGCATCGGCAAGACCTTCCACCGGCCCCATCGCGACCTTGAGCGCCGTCGACAAGGCCGCGCGGAAATCGCCATAATTGCGGTAGCCCAAGGCCCGGACGAAGCGGGTCACGGTCGCGGTCGAGGTGCCGCTCTTTTCGGCCAGCCCCTCGATCGTCACGGTCGCGGAATCGAGCGGGCTCTGCAGGACGAAGTCGGCCGCCTTGCGATGGCCCTCGCTGAGCGAGGGGTAGATTTGGGCGATGCGATTGGCGAGGTCCGTCGTCGGTTTCAGGGCGCGTGACATGGCTCTTCCGCTGATTGACGTCGGATAATTTTCATGTTTTCTAGCTTGTGAAAATAAAGCTGTCAAAAAACGATCAGCTACGGGAACGGAGACGAAACCGATGCGTCAGCGCATGCTCATCACCATCCTGCTCGGCGCCAGCATGCTGGGCGCCAATATGCTCAGCGCTCCTGCCATGGCGCAGACGCTGCGCATCGCGCTCGCCTCCGAGCCGACCGCCGTCGACCCGCATTATCACGACCTCACCCCGAACAACGCGCTCGCGATGCATATCTTCGACGGGCTCGTGCTTCAGGATGAGAAGCAGGCGCTGCGGCCCGGCCTTGCCGCGTCCTGGGAGAATGACGGCAAGAATCGCTGGACCTTCAAGCTGCGCCAGGGCGTGACGTTCACGAACGGCAAGCCCTTCACCGCCGAGGACGTGGTCTTCACCTTCTGCCGCACGCTGAAGAACGAGACCAAGGTCTCCGGTTCCTTCGCCGACATCACCGGCAATTTCGCCTCGGTCGAGACACCGGATGCGCACACGCTCGTCATCAACACGACCGAGCCCGAGCCGCTGCTGCCGACCCTGTTGTCGGGCCTGCCGATCCTCACGGCCTCCATCGTCGAGCATGGCCCGATCAGCTACGATGTCGCCAAGAATTGCGGCGTCACCGGGCCCTGGCCTGCGGTCAATAATTTCAACGACGGCACGGCCGCGATCGGCACCGGGCCTTACAAGCTGAAGTCCTATGTGCGTGGCTCGGCGATCGAGCTCGAGCGCAACCCGACCTATTGGGGGCCTGCCGAGCCCTGGGCGAGCGTGCGCTTCGTGCCGGTGACCAATGCCGGCCCGCGCCTCGCCGGCCTGCTCGCCGGCGATTACGACGTGATCGAGAACCCCGCCGCGCGCGACCTTGCCCGGATCAAGGGCGACAAGCGCTTCGGCCATGTCATCACGCCCTCGACCCGGGTGATCTACTTCCAGCTCGACGTCGGCCGCGACCAGAGCCCCTTCGTCAAGGCCGAGGACGGCAAGAACCCGCTCAAGGACGCCCGCGTGCGCAAGGCGATGTCGCTCGCCATCGACCGCGACGCCATCGTCAAGCGGATCATGGATGGCGCCGCCGAGCCGGCCTACCAGTACCTGCCGACAGGCATGTCCGGCACGCTGGCGAACCCGCCCAAGCTTGCCTATGACCCGGCTGCGGCCAAGAAGCTGCTGGCCGAGGCCGGCTACCCCAACGGCTTCCAGCTCACCTTGTCCTCGACCAATGACCGCTACATCAACGACAGCCAGATCACCCAGGCCGTGGCGCAATACCTGACCCAGATCGGCATCAAGACCGAGGTCGATGCGATGACGCGGGCGATCTATTTCCCGCGCCGCGCCAAGAAGGAATTCAGCGTCGCGCTCGGCGGCTGGGGCTCGGGGACCGGCGAGGCCGCCTCCTTCCTGCGGCAGTGGCCGCCGACCCCCAACGAGGCCAAGACGCTCGGCGGCTCGAACTATGGCGGCTACAAGAACGACGAATTCGACAAGGTGATCCGCGCCGCGGTCACGACGCTCGACGACACAAAGCGCGCTGAATTGCTGCAGCAGGCGATGACGCTCGTCCTTGCCGACGGCGCCTTCATCCCGCTCCACTTCGAGAGCGGCATCTGGGCCTTCAAGTCCGAGTTGGCGGTCGCCGGCCGTGCCGACCAGTTCATGCTCGCCATGTCGGTGAAGCCGGCGAAGTAAGCCGGCGATCGCCTTTTCGAGATCCGGCCATGACCGCCTATGTCCTGCAGCGGCTGATCCAGAGCGTGCTCGTGCTGCTCGCCGTCTCGGTCGTGGTCTTCTTCGCCGTCTACGGCATCGGCGACCCGATCGAGCTCCTGGTCTCGCCGCAGGCCAGCGCGGCGGACCGGCAGGCGCTGATCGCGCGGCTCGGGCTCGATCTGCCGGTCTGGCAGCAATACCTGGCCTTCATGGGCAACGCGCTGAAGGGCGATCTCGGCCGCTCCTTCGTCCATGGCGTATCGGCGCTGCAATTGATCCTGGCGCGATTGCCGGCGACCTTCGAGCTGGTGCTGCTGGCCATGACGCTGGCGCTCACCGTGGGCATCCCGCTCGGGCTGATGATCGGCCTCAACCCCGACAGCCGGCGCGCCCGCATCGTCATGGCCGGAACCGTGCTCGGCTTCTCCTTGCCGAGCTTCTGGAAGGGCATGATGCTGATCCTGCTCTTTGCCGTGCTGCTCGGCTGGCTGCCGACGGCAGGGCGCGGCGAGACGGTCTCGCTGCTCGGCCTCCAGACCAGCCTGCTGACGTTGGACGGGCTCAGGCACATCGCCTTGCCCGCCCTCAACCTGGCGATCCCGAACCTCGCGCTGATCGTGCGCCTCGTCGCCGCCGGCACCACCGAGACGATGACGCAGGACTATGTGAAATACGCCCGCGCCAAGGGTGTGCGGCCCCGGCGTATCGTCAATCGGCATGTGCTGCGCAACATCCTGATCCCGATCGTCACCGTGGTCGGCGTCGAATTCGGCAGCCTCGTCGCGTTCTCGACCATCACCGAGACCGTCTTCGCCTGGCCGGGCATGGGCAAGCTCCTGATCGACTCGGTCTACCAGCTCGACCGGCCCGTGGTCGTCGCCTACGTCCTCCTGGCAACGCTGCTCTTCGTCACCGTCAACTTCCTGGTCGATGTGCTCTATGCCGCGCTCGACCCGCGGGTGAAACTCGCCGGAGAGCAGGCATGAGCCGGGAGATTCCTCGCCTCGCCGGGCCGGTGCAGGCCGATACGCCCTTGCGCGAAAAGGTCCTGCGCCGCCTGCGCAACCGGCCGACGACGCGCGGCGCCGTGATCCTGCTCGGCATCATGGTGGTGCTCGCCCTGCTGGCGCCGGTGATCGCGCCGCAGAACCCGCATGATCTCGGCGCGCTCAGCGTGATGGACAACCGGCTGGCGCCCGGCGAGCAGGGCATGGCCGGCTTCACCTACTGGCTCGGCAGCGATGCCCAGGGCCGCGACATGTTCAGCGCCATCCTCTACGGCCTGCGCACCAGCCTGCTCGTCGGCCTCGCCTCCACCATTGGCGCGCTTTCGATCGGCATCCTCGCCGGGCTCGCCGCGGCGCAGTTCGGCGGCGCGGTCGACGCCGTGCTGATGCGCATCGTCGACTTCATGCTCGGCTTTCCCTCGATCCTGGTCGCGCTCGTGCTGCTGGCCTCGATCGGACGCGGCGTCGACAAGGTCATCCTCGCCATCGTGCTGGTGCAATGGGCGCAGTATACCCGTTTGATGCGGGCGGCAGCGCTGGTCGAGCGGCGCAAGGAGTATATCGAGGCCGCGGTGAATTTTGGCCTGCCGACCCGCCACATCATGCTGGCGCATCTGCTGCCGAACTCGGTCGGCGCCGTGCTCGTCGTCGCCAGCATCAGCATCGCGTCGGCGATCACGCTGGAGGCGACCCTGTCCTTCCTCGGCGTCGGCGTGCCGGTGACACAGCCCTCGCTCGGCCTCCTCATCGCCAACGGCTTCGAGTTCCTGCTCTCCGGCGAGTACTGGATCGCCGTCTTCCCCGGCATCGCGCTGGTGCTGCTGATCATGTCGCTCAATCTCGTCGGCGACCGCCTGCGCCGCAGCTTCAACGTGCGCGCATGAACTTCAACGTGTGCACATGAGTGAAGCTCCCCTCCTTTCCGTGCGCGGCCTCAAGACCGTGTTCCATGCGCAGGATGGCGCCTGGCCGGCGGTGGACGGCGTCGATTTCACTGTCGCCAAGGGTGAGGTGCTCGGCCTTGTCGGCGAATCCGGCTCGGGCAAGTCGGTGACCGGCTTCTCGCTGGTGCAACTGATCGACCCGCCGGGCGAGGTCGTTGCCGGCGAGGTGCTGTTCGATGGCACCGATCTGCGTGCCGCCTCGCAGGAGCGCCTGCGCCAATTGCGCGGCGACCGGATCGCGATGATCTTCCAGGATCCGCTGATGACGCTGAACCCGGTGCTCAGCATCGGCGAGCAGATGAGCGAGGCGATCCTCGAGCATCGCGACTGCAGCCGCATTGAGGCGCTCGCCAAGGCGGCAAAAGCGCTGGCGCGGGTCGGCATCTCCTCGCCGGAAACCCGGTTGAAGCAGTTCCCGCATGAATTCTCCGGCGGCATGCGCCAGCGCGTGGCGATCGCGACCGCGCTCCTGAACGACCCCGACCTGATCATCGCCGACGAGCCGACCACCGCGCTCGACGTCACCATCCAGGCGCAGATCCTCTACGAGGTGCAGAAGCTCTCGCGCGAGACCGGCGCCGCGGTGATCTGGATCACCCATGACCTTGCCGTGGTCGCCGAGCTCGCCGACCGGGTGGCGGTGATGTACGCCGGGCGCATCGTCGAGATCGGCGATGTCGAGACAGTGCTCGACCGGCCGTGCCACCCCTATACGCTCGGCCTGCTCAACTCCTCGGCCAGCATGGTCGCGCCGGGCGCGCGCCTGCACCAGATCGACGGCGTCGCGCCGCGCATCGACTCGCGCCCCTCCGGCTGCCCGTTCCGGCCACGTTGCGAGCGGGTTCTGCCCATCTGCGCCGACAGCGATCCACCGCCGCAGGCCTATGACGGCCGCACCCTGCGCTGCCACAACCCCGTGCCGGCAGCCCCCGAGCCGAAGCTGGTGGCAGCATGAGCGAGCCCCTGTTCGAACTGCGCGGCGTCCGCAAATATTTCCGCGGCAAGGCCAATATGGCCGAGCGCATCCTGACCGCGATCGGCCGGCACGCGCCGCCGGCGACGCTCAAGGCGGTCGACGGCGTCGATCTCAGCATCAGGAGGGGCGAAGTGCTCGGCCTGGTCGGCGAATCCGGCTGCGGCAAGTCGACCTTGGCGCGCATCGCCACCGGCATCCTGCCGCCGACCGCGGGCGAGGTCTTCTACAAGGGCCGCTCGGCCGCGACGCTGAAGGGCAAGGAACGGCTCGATTACCTGCTCAAGGTGCAGATGATCTTCCAGGACCCTTATGCCTCGCTCGATCCGCGCATGCGGGTGAGCCGCATCGTCGGCGAAGCGCTTGCGGTCCACAAGCTCGTGCCGAAGGCGGAGCTCAATGGTGCGGTCGACCGGGCGCTGAGCGAAGTCGGGCTCGATCTCGCCTATCGCGAGCGCTACCCGCACCAGTTCTCCGGCGGCCAGCGCCAACGCATCGGCATTGCCCGCGCGCTCGCGGTGAAGCCCGATTTCCTGGTCTGCGACGAGCCGGTCTCGGCGCTGGACGTCTCGATCCAGGCGCAGGTGATCAACCTGTTCATGGATGTGCGCGCGCGGCACGGGCTGACCTATCTTTTCGTCAGCCACGATCTCGGCCTGGTCCGCCATATCAGCGACCGCGTCGCGATCATGTATCTCGGCCGCATCGTCGAGATCGGCAGCGCGACCGCGATCTTCGCCGAGCCGGCGCACCCCTATAGCGCCGCGCTGATCAAGGCGATTCCCTCGGCAGCGCGGCGCAAGAGCAGCTTCCAGCCGCTGAAGGGCGAATTGCCGTCGCCGCTGGCTCCGCCCCCGGGCTGCCCCTTCCACCCACGCTGCGAGCACGCCATGGCGGTCTGCCGCGAGGTCCGTCCGGACCTCGTCGAGATCGCGCCTGGCCGCAGCGCGGCCTGCCACCTGCACACGATAGCGAAAGCCGCATGACCACGCTCGTTCTCGATCCGCCGCAGGGGCGCAGCACCCTGCCTTTCATCGACGCCCGTCACCCGCAGCGGCCCTTGCAGGTCAATGTCTACCGGCCGGCACGCCATCGCCCGGAGGACGAGGTCGTTTTCGTCCAGCATGGCATGCTGCGCAATGGCGACGACTACCGCGACTTCTGGATCGACGCCGCCGAAAAGCACAATTTGCTGATCGTCGCCCCGACCTTCGGCAACGACCACTTCCCCAAGGCGGAAGGCTACAACAACGGTCTCGTCGTCGGCGCAGACGGCGCCATCGCCGCAGAAGACGACTGGCTCTATGCCGTGCCCGCCCGGGTGCTGGCGGCGCTGCGCCAGGCCGGCGTGACCAAGCGCGACAAGGTCAGGCTGTTTGGCCATTCCGCCGGCGGCCAGTTCGTCCACCGCCTGCTGGCGACGCAAGAGCAGACGCCGTTCGAGACGGCCTTCGCCGCCAATTCGGGCTGGTACACCCTGCCGACGCTGGAGCGGCGCTTCCCGGAGGGCCTCGACGGGCTCGGCCTCGGCGAGGCGGAGCTGGCGCGCTGGCTGGCCTGGCCGATGGTGATCTTCGCCGGCAACCAGGACATCGTCACCAGCGATCCCAACCTGCCGGCGCAAGTCGAGGCCTTGGCGCAGGGGCCGATGCGCTATGCGCGGGCGCATTTCGTCCTCGACTTCGCCAAAGCGGAGGCGGCGCGGCGCGGCCTGGCCTGCAACTGGTCGCTGATCACCGTGCCCGGCATCGGCCATGATGGGGCGGCGATGTCGCGCGCCGCCGCAGCCTGCTGGTTCGAGGGCCGCATTCCTACGGCCGAGGAGTTGAAGCCGGAGGCAGCGCCGGTGGCTTGAGACAAGCCCGCAATATGGCTGGTTAAGGGATGGCTCTTGCCGATAGATATCGCCCAAAATGGGTGTGGTCGGCATGAGCGCATTTGACGAACGCAAGATCGACTGCCACGTCCACATCCTGGACCCTGCGCGGTTCCCTTACGCGCCGGATGTGACATACCAGCCATCGGGTCAGGAGATCGGTACCGCAGAGCAGTTGGCGGCTGTCCGCAATTTCTACGGCGTCGAACATTGCCTCATCGTCGGCCCCAATTCCGGCTACGGAAACGACAATCGCTGCCTGCTGGACGCAATCAGACGCGGCAATGGCAGCTATAAGGGCATCGCGGTCGTGCCAAACGCGTGCGATCGCGAAACGCTCATGGCCCTGCAGGCGATGGGGATTGTCGGGGTCGCCATCAACGCGACCTATCACAGCGTCGCGTACTATGCCGACATCGCTGCGCTGATCGGCCATCTCGAAGCGCTCGGCATGTATCTGCAGATTCAGACGCAAGGCGATCAGTTTCTCGGCCTGCTGCCGCATATCGAGGATCGCACTGTCAAAATCCTGATCGACCATTGCGGGAGGCCGATCATTACTGACGGGCTGAAACAGCCGGGCTTTGCCGCGCTATGCCGCCTTGGCGCCAGCGGACGCTGCTTCGTCAAACTCTCGGGCTTCGCCAAGTTCTCGCAGGAGCGCTTTCCGCACCGCGATGTCTGGCCGTTCATCGAGGCGCTGGTCGAGTGGTATGGCCTCGATGGCTGCATGTGGGCCTCCGACTGGCCACATCTGCGCGCGCCGGAGCGGATGGATTACGGGCCGCTGCTTGGGATGGTCGATCTGCTGTTTCCACGCGCCGCAGATCGAGCCAAGCTCCTGTGGGATACGCCGATGCGCCTGTTCCAGTTCGGCGCGTGACAAGAGCCGGATGATGTCAGATGGGGTCGCAAAGTGATCCCATCTCAAATCTGAATCCGTCTCTCATCCCGGGAGTGAGAGCAGGATCAATGCGAAAAACCGGTTCCCACTTTTTCGCATCCTGCTCTTGCCTCAGAGCGTCGCCTCGATGGCGGCGCGCAGGCCGGGCGTGATCTCGGGCATGACGCCGAACCAATTCTTGAAGGCCGGCCGTGCCTGATTGAGCAACATCCCAAGGCCGTTCACAGTGCGATTACCCCGCGCGCGCGCCGCTGCGAGCAGCGGCGTTTCCCGGGGCACGTAGATCAGGTCGGAGACGACGGTCGATGAAGGCAGCTTGGCGAGGTCAAGATCGAGCGCCTGCTCCTTGCCCATGCCCTGATTGGTGGTGTTGACGAGCAAGGCTGCATCCCCGATGGCGTCGTGCCGCTGATCCCAGGCGAGAGCCTTCACACTGAATTCCGCCGCAAGCTGCTCGGCCCGCGCTGCGGAGCGATTGCAGATGCGAATATCCGTGGCGCCGCGATCAGCAAGGCCGGCGATGACAGCCCGGGCGCCGCCGCCTGCGCCGATGACGATCACCGGCCCCGCATCCGCCGTCCATCCCGGCACGTCCTGGGCAAGCGACTCAGCGTATCCGAACGCTTCAAAATTGTGCCCTTCGAGACTTCCGTCCGGGGCGACGATGACGCAATTCATGGCGCCGATCTGGCGCGCGATGGGGGAGACGCGATCGACGATGGACAGCGCCAGCTCCTTGAGGGGCATCGTCAGGTTGCAGCCGGAAAAGCCGAGGGCGGGTAGCGCTCGCAACGCCGCCGCCAACCCCTCGGGTTTCACCGCAAGCGGGACATAAACGCCATTCAGGCCGTGCTCCCGCAGCCAATAATTATGCAGCACGGGCGAGCGCGAATGCATGATGGGATAGCCCATCACGCCGGCCATCAGATAGCGATCAGGCTGCTGCATGGTCGTCTCCCGAAACAGTGGCGCGCTCACGCCTTCACTTCCGCGTCGATGCTGGGGATACCCGACGGCTTCACCGGCAATGATCAACGACACGAAAGCGTCCACATCCTTGTCGGTGCAGCTGCAGAACCGCAAGATTGGATTTGCCCAGCGCATCGAAACCAGGGCTGCAAGGTCCGGATCTCGCTTGCACGGGGCCATCGTGCGGTGCCAGGGATCGAACCCATGAACAAGATATTTGCAAAGCCGCGAACAGCCTGTTAAACGTTTTACTGTAAAACGTTTAACAGGCTGTGGACCGCATGTCGGAGAGGCGCGTCACGATCAAGGATGTTGCGGCGCGCGCGGGCGTTTCGATCGCCACGGTGTCGAATGTCTTCAGTGGCAACAAGCCGGTGAATGCCGATCTGCACGAGCGCGTGCAGAGGGCGGCGCGCGAGCTGTCCTATCAGGTCGACCGCGCGGCCTCGCAACTGCGTTCGGGCCAGGCCAAGGTCGTCGGCGTGCTCGTGCCGGATCTCGACGACGTGTTCTTCACCTCGCTTGTCTCGCAGCTCGAGGTCATGGCGCAGAAGGACGGCTACGATATCGTCGTCGCCAGCTCGCGCGACGATACCGGGCTGGAACAGTCGCGATTGCGGACGCTGCTGGCCTGGCGTCCCTCGGGTCTGATCGTCGTACCGTGTTCGGACGCTATCCCCGCCGGGCTGGACAGCGAGTTCGCGCGCCTGCCGATGGTCTTTGCCGACCGCGTGCCGCCGGAAGGGTCGATCGTCGATACGGTCGCGATCGACAATCGCGAGGCCGGCGAGATCGCCGCCCGCCATCTGCTGGAGCTGGGCCATCGCGACATCGTCGTCGCGGCCTCAAACCTGGCGATTTCCCCGATCCGGGAGCGTGTCCGCGGCGCTTCCGAGCTGATCCGTGCGAGGGGGGGCGACGCCATCGTGATCGAGCTCGGATCGAATGCGGAGCGTGGCACGGAGGCTTTCGTGCACTGGCTCGAACGGCATAAGCGGCCGAGCGCGGTCATCGCCCTGACCAATGTCATCACGCTCAGCGCATTGTCGGCTCTTGCGCGGCTGCGCATCGATATCCCCGATCCGGTCTCCGTCGTCGGCTTCGACGACTATCCCTGGATGAGCGCGCGCAAGACCGGCCTCACCGCGATCCGTCAGCCGATCGCCGATATCGCCGCCACGGCCTGGGAGCGCCTGCGCCTGCGCATGTCCGGCGATGCCTCGCCGCGATTGGGCAGCGTTCTGCAGACCAGCCTGCAGGTGCGCGATTCCGTTCGTGATCTTTCGCCTGCCGCCAAGGACGACAACGAAAGCCTCAATCTGTCGCAGGACCAGGAGACGAAGACGGCGCTGAACGCCGTTCATTGAAAGACAAGGACGCCACTGAAAGACAATGACGACGTGATCACCGGGCCGAGAGAGCCCGGATCAAGAGAGTTCCGGAGGAAATAGTGCAGCTTCGAACAACAGCACGGCTTCTGCCGCTGCTTGCGCCGGTGCATCTGCTCATCCTGAGCGTGATCGTGCTGCCGTCGCTTTATGTGGTGTGGCTCAGCCTGAACATGTCGAGCTTCGGCCAGGCGCCGAGCTTCGTCGGGCTGCAGAATTACGTTCGCGTTCTTGCCGATCCGGCCTTTCACCACGCCTTGCTGAACACGGTCGTGCTCGTCGTCGTCGCGGTCCATCTTGAACTCGCCATCGGGCTCGGCATGGCGCTGCTGTTCGCCAGCGGCCTGCCGTTCCGCCGTTTCCTGCTCGTCGCGGTGCTCGCGCCTTACGCGGTGAGCGAGGTCACCGCCGTGGTGATGTGGCGCTTCCTGTTCGATCCCGATGCCGGGCCGATCACGCTGGCGCTGCGCGCGCTCAACCTGCCGACGCTGGATTGGTCGTTCGAGCCATCGCATGCGATGACCCTGATCGGGCTCCTGACGATCTGGCTGCACCTGCCCTTCACCTTCGTCATCGTCTACGCCGCGCGCCTTGCCATCCCCGCCGAACTCTACGAGGCGGCCAGGATCGACGGCGCCACGCGCTGGCAGGCCTTTCGGCGGGTGACGCTGCCGTTGCTTGCGCCCGCGATGCTGATCGCGCTGCTGTTCCGCTACATCTTCGCCTTTCGCCTGTTCTCGGAGGCGTGGCTACTGACGAAAGGCGGGCCGGCGCGGTCGACCGAGGTCGTGGCGATCTATCTCTACCAGGAGGCCTTCAGCTTCAACGCCTTCGGCCCGGCCGCCGCGACCGCCTGGATCATGGTCGTGATCTCGCTGGTGCTGGCGGGGGCCTATGTCGTCCTGCTCAGGCGGGGAGGGCTCACCCATGCGCACTGATTCCTTGCGCACCGTTTCCTGGCGCACTGATTCCTGGCGCACTGAGCGCTGGCTCATCGGGCTGGGCAAGGCGGCCGCGGTCGCAGCGATCCTGCTCTGGTCGCTGTTCCCGATCCTGTTCATCGCCGTCTCCTCGCTGAAGCCGGGGCAGGACATCTTCGCGGTGCCGCCGAAATGGATCTTCACCCCGACGCTGAAGCATTATGCCGAGCTCTGGCGGTCCTGGGGCGTCTTCTTCGACGCCTTGCTGAACAGCCTGCTGATCACGGTCGGCGCGACGCTGCTCGCGATCGTCGCCAGCACCTGCGCGGGCTATGTCTATTCCCGCCATTCCGGGCGATGGTTCGGCGCCAGCATCGCCGGGCTGATCATCGTGCGCCTCATCCCGCCGATCGTGGTGACGCTGCCGCTGTTCCCGATCGTCAACACGCTCGGCCTCAACGACACGCATCTTGTGCTGATCCTGCTCTATGCGACCTTCTTCGTGTCGCTCGGCACGGTGCTGATGCGCACCTTCATGGACCAGATCCCGCGCGAGCTCGACGAGGCGGCCTCAATCGACGGCGCCAGCCGCCTGACGATCCTGCGCAAGGTGATCGTGCCGCTGGCGATGCCGGGCGTGCTGGCGGTCGCGGTCTTCGTGATCGTGTTTTCCTGGAACGAGTTCCTCTTCGCCTTCGTCTTCACGGCCACGCGCGCCAAGACGGCGCCGCTCGTCATCTCCGAGATGATCGGCTCCATCGATGGCGTCGATTGGGGAATCCTCTTTGCTGCCTCGACCGTGCAGCTCGTGCCCGTCCTGCTCTTCGTCGTCTTCATGAACCGCTACCTCGTGGCCGGCCTCACTGCCGGTTCGACGAAGGGGTAGCCAACCATAAAAGGGAGGAAACCATGTCGAAGAAGCCCGAAACGAAACTGACCCGCCGCACATTCGTCGCCGGTTCCATTGGCGTAGCGGCCGCGTTCGCCGCCCGGCCCAGCTTTGCCGCAGGCAAGACGCTGAACGTGCTCAGTCACAAGGTCCACCAGACCGTGCTGGGTTCCGGCGACGGCGATCTGCTGAAGGACTGGCTCAAGGCCAAGGATGCAGACATCGCCTTCACGACCTTCGATTCCAACCCGCTGCAGGATCGGCTCTTCCGCGAGGCCAGCCTGAAGGAGACCGAATACGGCGTCGGCTATCTCATCGACAACCGCCCGACATCGCAGATCGCGGCGCTGTTCGAGCCGCTCGAGCCCTATCAGAAGCAGGATCCGATCGAGGACTTCGCAGACATCGCGCCCGGCCTCGTGCAGGGCATGACGATCGATGGCAAGCTGATCGGCATTCCCGTCCGCCATGCCACGCAGGGCCTGTTCTACAATGAGGCGTTGCTGGAAGAGGCCGGCATCTCGGCACCGCCGACGACGCTCGAAGAGCTGATCGAGCAGTGCAAGAAGACGACCTTCACCTCGAAAGCCGGCACGCCTGTCACCGGCATGGTGCTGGCGAGCGACCTCGCCGTCTTCCCGGTGATGTTCGCACGCGCCTTCGGCGGCGATTTCATCAGCGCGGATCTCAAGCTCGTCCCCGATCGCGCGGCGATGGAAGCCGCGCTTTCGGCTCTGCGCGGCATGTTCGAGGCCGGTGCGCTGCCGCGTAGCTACGCCACCACCAAGAATGACGACCACGTCACCTGGATGCAGCAAGGCAGGGCGGCCTTTTCGCCGTTGCCCTTCGCCCGCGCCGCCCAGCTCAACAACCCCGACCAGAGCAAGTTCCCCGGCAAGATCAAGGCGATCGAATTCCCCGGCTCCGCGACGATCAAGGGCAAGGTGCCGATGGCTTCCGTCGTCGAGGCCTGGGCGATGGCGATCCCCCGGAACGCCAAGGACAAGGCGCTCGCCTGGAGTTTCATCAAGGAGGTCTCGAGCAAGCGCGTGACGCTGGGCATGGCGATCAACGGCAATGGGCCGGTGCGTGTCTCCACCTATGCCGATGCGGGGCTGAAGGCGAAGAACGCGCTCGCAGCCGTCGAGGCCAAGGTCCTGGCGACGGCGCGCGGCGCCTTCCCACCATTTCCCGAGGCTGCGCGCGCCCAGGCGACCTTCCTCGAGGAAGTCCAGCTCGCCGTTCTCGGGCGCAAGCCGGTCAAGGACGCCGTCTCCGCCATCATCGAGCGCATCAAGCCGATGATGCCGGCCTGATCCCAATGATAACGGCCGGCGCCTCGGCGCCGGCCTCTGCATAGCCAATCGACATAACGCCAGTGGAAGGAAATCGCCTCATGTCCATGACCGGGGTTCGCTTCATCGAGGAGCCGGCGCGCTCCATCCCCGTCTCGGCCGAATACGACGTGCTCGTCGTCGGCGGCGGGCCATCGGGCCTCACCGCCGCGCTCGCCGCCGCCGAGGACGGCCTGCGCGTCGGGCTGATCGAGAGTCGCAGCTTCGTCGGCGGCAACATGACGATCGGGCTGCCGGTGCTCGGCTTCCTCGGGCAGAAGGGCAACCAGATCATCGACGGGCTGCCGCAGAAATTCATCGAACGCCTGCGCCGGGAGCGTGACGGTGCAAGCGAGCACCGGCCCTGCCCGCTGCATATGGGCATCACGCTGGTCGAGCCCGAAGCGGTCAAGACCGTGGCGCTGGAGATGCTGATCGAAGCCGGCGTCGATGTGCTGTTCTACACCTTCTTTGCCGGCGCGCTGGTCGAGAACGACATTATCCGCGGCGTCATCACCGAGAGCAAAACCGGCCGCACCGCCATCCTCGCCAAGGTCGTGATCGACTGCAGCGGCGACGCCGATGTCGCCTACAGCGCCGGCGTGCCGACCGAGAAGGGCAATGCCGATGGCGGCATGCAGCCGCCGACGCTGATGTTCTGCCTCGCCGGCGTCGACACCGACGCGCTGCGGATGAGCATCGCAAATGCGCCCCCGGAAGCGCGCACCTACCTCACCGACTTCATTCCGGCCGAGTATTTCGGCCAGAACCGCCAGTTCATCGTCGTCGGCATGCGCGAACTCATCGCCAAGGCCAAGGCTGAACGCGGCCTGGCGATTCCCAATGAGCGCACGATCATCATCACCGGCCTGAAGAAGGGCGAGGTCTGGATCAACATGACCCGGGTCAAGGGCACCGACGGCACCAACGCCCGCAGCCTGACCAAGGGCGAGATCGAGGGGCGTGCCCAGATCGACGATATCGTCACCTATCTCATCAACTATGTGCCGGGCTTCGAGAAGGCCTATTTCACCAAGACGGCGCCCTTCCTCGGCATCCGCGAGACGCGCCGCATCCTCGGGCAATATGTGATGACGCAGGAGGACGTGCTGGCCTGCACGCATTTCGACGATGCGATCGCCGTGGCGAGCTATCCGATCGATATCCACCGGCCCTCGGATGATGGCTGCACCCTGATCTGGTGCGGCGATTGCTACGATATCCCGTACCGGTCGCTCGTTCCCCAGAAGATCGGCAATCTCTTGGTCGCCGGCCGCAGCATCTCGGCCACGCATGAGGCCATGGGCGCGATCCGCGTCATGGCGACCTGCATGGCGATGGGCGAGGCCGCCGGGCGGGCCGCCAAGATTTCGGTGCGCGGCAACCGCCCACCGGCCGATATCGACATCGAGGAGCTGCGCCGCCAGCAGCTCGACCATGGCGTCTATCTGCGCAACCCCGACGGCAGCCGCGCCGGATCACCGAACCGGGCCGCAGCCTGACCGCTCTTGCACGGGGCGGCCATCGCCGCCCCCGCCGACAGGATAGCGAGGATATGACCGAGCATTTCATTGGCATCGACGTCGGCACCGGCAGCGCCCGTGCCGGCATCTTCGACCGGAACGGGCGCATGCTCGCGACGGGCAAGCGCGACATCGCGCTCCATCAGGACGGGCCGGATATCGCGGAACAGTCGAGCGAGGATATCTGGCGCGCCGTCTGCGCCAGCGTGCGCGCGGCGATGGCGCAAGCGAAGCTCGCAGCAGAGGCCATCGCCGGTATCGGCTTCGATGCGACATGCTCGCTCGTCGTGCTTGGACAGAACGGGGCATCGCTGCCTGTCGGCGCCCATGGCGATGCGAGCCGCGACATCATCGTCTGGATGGATCACCGCGCGCTGGCGCAGGCTGAGCGCATCAACCGCATCAAACATCCGGTGCTCGCCTATGTCGGCGGCACGATCTCGCCCGAGATGGAAACGCCGAAGCTGCTCTGGCTCAAGGAGCATCTGCCGGAGAGCTATGATGCGGCCTGGCAGTTCTTCGACCTCGCCGATTTCCTGACCTGGCGGGCGAGCGGCTCGCTGGCGCGCTCATCCTGCACGGTCACCTGCAAATGGACCTATCTGGCGCATGAGGCGCGCTGGGACGCCGGCTACTTCCACCAGATCGGGCTCGGCGATCTGGCCGAGCAAGGTTTTGAGCGCATCGGCATCGAGATCGTTCCCGGTGGCACGGCCCTGGGCCAGGGCCTCACGGTGCAGGCCGCGGCCGATCTCGGTTTGAAGCCGGGCACGGCCGTTGCGGCCGGGCTGATCGACGCACATGCCGGCGGTCTCGGCTCAGTCGGCGTCCGTTCGCCCCACGGCACGGCTCTGACCCGCATGGCCTATGTCTTCGGCACCTCGGCCTGCACCATGGCGAGCAGCCGGGAACCGATCTTCATCCCGGGCGTCTGGGGCCCCTATTTCTCGGCGATGGTGCCGGGACTCTGGCTCAGCGAAGGCGGCCAGTCCGCCGCTGGCGCGGCGATCGAGCAGTTGATCGGCTTCCATCCGGCCACGCCGGAGGCGCAGCGCCTGGCCGCGAAAGATGGTCTTTCGCTGCCCGCCTGGCTGGCAGACCGCGCGGCTGGACGGAGCGACGAGCTCTCCGATGCCGTGCGGTTGGCGAGGAGCCTCGTCGTCGTGCCTGATGTCCTCGGCAATCGCTCGCCCCATGCCGATCCGCAGGCGCGCGCCTTGATCGCCGGTCTCGGCATGGAGCGCGATCTCGACCACCTCGTCGCGCTCTATGTCGCGGGGCTTACGGGTATCGGCTACGGGCTGCGGCAGATTCTGAAGGCCAGCCGCGCCCAGGGCGCCATGATCGAGGCGATCGTGCTCAGCGGCGGCGCGGGCCGCCATCCCCTGATCCGGCAAGTGCTGGCCGACTGCGCCGGTTTGCCCGTGCTCGTACCCGACGATGTCGACCCCGTCCTGCTCGGCGCGGCGATGCTCGGTGCGACTGCCGCCGGCGCCTTCCAGGATCTCGCCCAGGCCATGACCGAGATGGCCCCGGCAGCGAGCGCCTTCACACCAGCCGGCGGCACTATTGCCGCGCTGCACGACAGGCGTTTTGCCGCCTTCGACCATCTGCAGGACGCCGCGCGCGTGGCGCGCGACCTGATGCGCGCAACCGAAGATCACGCAGTATCGGAGTGGACCACGTGACGCAGCAACTGGCCGGAAAAACCGCCGCGATCACCGGCGCCGCCTCGGGTATCGGGCTCGCTTGCGCAAAGCGCCTGCTCGCAGCCGGAGCCTGCGTCATTCTGGTCGATCGCGACGAAGCAGCGCTGGCTCGCATATGCGGCCCGCTCGGCGCGGAGGCGATACCGCTCGTCGTCGATCTGACCGATGCCGCTTCGGTCGCCGGCATGATGCCGCAGATTCTCGCAAGGACCGGCCAGCTGGACATCTTCCATGCCAATGCCGGCTCCTATGTCGGCGGGCCGGTCAGTGATGGCGATCCTGACGCCTGGGACCGGATGCTGAATCTCAACGTCAACGCCACCTTCCGCAGCATCCACGCCGTGTTGCCGCATATGATCGCGCGCAAGACCGGCGACATCATCGTCACGAGTTCGGTTGCCGGCGTCGTCCCGGTGGTGTGGGAGCCGATCTACACCGCCTCCAAGCACGCGGTGCAGGCCTTCGTTCATACCGTCCGTCGTCAGGTCATTCCGCACGGCCTGCGTGTCGGGGCCGTCCTGCCCGGCCCGGTCGCGACGGCGCTGATTGCGGACTGGCCTCGGGAAAAGCTCGAAGCCGAGCGCGCGGCCGGCGGCCTGATCGAAGCCGAGGAGGTGGCGGAAGCCGTCTTCTTCATGCTCAGCCGGCCCCGCAACGTCACGATCCGCGATCTCGTGATCCTGCCGCAAAGCACGGATCTTTAGCCGTGAGCGTTTTTCCTATGCCTTGAATCGTCATTGCGAGGAGCTGAGCGACGAAGCAATCCAGGAGGTCTCGCTCGGCAGCTCCTGGATTGCTTCGCGGAGCCTGTACTCGGGCTTGCCGAAGGCAAGACCCGGGTGCTCGCAATGACGGGTCAAGGCGAAGCCCAAATATCGATCAGAGCGAGAGCAGTGCGCGATGCAGAGGCGACCGAAGATCTGCGGGCGGCAAGGGCCGGCTGCTCCCTTTCAGCTTCGTCCACCCGGGGATGTCAGCCTGTCTGCCATGCGGATCAAATCCGCAAGCGTTGCGGCCTTCATCTTGCGCATGGCCTGGCCACGGTGGACCTTCACGGTGATCTCGCTGAGGTTGAGGTCGGCTGCAATCTGCTTGTTGAGGCGGCCCTGGACGACGAACGCCATCACATCCCTCTCGCGCATCGACAGCGTCTCGAAGCACGCCTTGATCTCGGCCAGCGCCGCCTCTCCCGCGCGCCTCTCGCGATCGATGTCGATGGCGGCGCGGATCGCGTCGAGCAGGTCCTGCTCGCGAAAGGGTTTCAGCAGGAATTCGACGGCGCCGGCCTTCATGGCGCGCACGGCCATCGGCACATCGCCATGGCCGGTCAGAAAGATGACCGGGAGGGGATCGCGCAATTTTGCCAGCTCCGCCTGGAAATCCATGCCGCTGGGCCCGGGCATCCTGACGTCGAGAACCAGGCAAGACGGCTGGTCGGGGCGGCGAACCAGCGCAAACTCCCGGACCGATGCGAAGCATGCAACCGCATAGCCCACGGACCGGAACAGGCTGTCGAGCCCGTCCCGCACGGAGGGATCGTCGTCGATGACGAAGACGGTTGGGGTCTCCTGGCTCATTCCTAGACCGTCCTCGTCGTGTTCAGCGGGAGCGTGAAGCCGAACACCATGCCGCGCGGATGGTTGAGCGCGGCATAGATCGTGCCGCCATGAGCCTCGACGATCGAGCGGCTGATCGCCAGCCCCATACCCATGCCGCCGGGCTTGGTCGTGTAGAAGGCTTCGAACACCTGCGCGATTGCCACTGGCGCGAGACTGGCGCCGGTGTCGCGAACGCTCACCGTGATCTTGCTGGCGTCAGAGGCCGCGCTGACGAGCAGGTCACGCGGGCCTGTCTCCAGGCCACCCATCGTCTCCGCGGCGTTGACCACGAGATTGAGGACGACCTGTTGCAGCTGGACACGGTCGACCAACGGGGGCGGAAGGTCGACGCCGTAATCGGTGCGCAGCACGACGCGGTTCCGGCGGATTTCGGCGCGCGCCAGAACCAGGGCCTCATCGATCAGTTCGACGAGGTCGACCCTGTCGCGCGAGGGCGGAGATTTGGTGACGAGGCGGCGGACGCGGCCGATGACCTCGCCGGCGCGATCGGCATCCGTCACGACGCGGCCGAGCGCGCGCCTGGCTTCATCGGGCGAAGGGGGCGATGCGTCGAGCCAGCGCAAGGCGGCGTGCCCATTGGCGACGATGCCGGCAAGCGGCTGGCTGACCTCATGGGCGATCGAGGCCGTGAGTTCCCCCATGGTGGTGACGCGCGCCATATGGGCCAGATCCGCCAGGGCCTGTCGGGCGCGCGCCTCGGTGGTCTCGTTCCTGATCGCGAGAAAGGTCGTCGTTGCGATGGCGAGCAGGCTCAAGGCGCCGTTCACCAAGCCTGACTGACGGTCGCCTTGCGTGGTGAGGATATAGCTCACGACCGTCAGGACGGCGCATCCGATACCGATGGTCGCGACGAAGCGCGTCCGGCCGGACTGTGCCGCGATCAGGATGACAGCAACATAGAGGACAGCGAAGGCGATTTCCCGGTCCGTGACGGTGTCGGCAGCGAAGATGGCCGCGACGAACACTGAAAGCCCCAGCCAAAGCAGGGGCCTTTCGATCGGAAATGTCAGCCTTTTGCGTCTCATGCACCGACCTTTGCACCGACCCCAGCGAACCTGCCTTTGATCTATATCTTAGAGCAATCTCCGATCCGATTGGATCGTTCAATTGCTCTAGATCTTTGTTTTAACGCGTTTTCTCCCGCGCAAACGCTTCGCGTTTGCGCGGGAGAACCGGCGTCCACTTCGCTCGAAAACGCTCCAACCGATCCGCGGTGGGGTGCGACCATCGCGACCCGCCGGGTTCAGTTGGGATCGTCGAGCGTGAACAGGTCGGCTTGCTCGTCATAGGCGAAGTACTCAGCGTAGCGCGCCCAGTTCGTGACCGCCTTCAGGGTCGTGGCGGCGTAGTCTTCCGACATGTGATCCTCAAGCTCGTCGCGAAAGCGCCGCGCCGGGGCACGATGGCTCGGCCGCTCGTCGAGCACGCGGCGAATATGGGCCGCAAGCGGAACGTAGATCGCCAGATGCTGCGAGAAGAGACGCTTGCGCTCGTCGACGTCGCTGTCGGCGAAACGCAGGCCAGGCGCCGTCAGCTTGATGTCGCCGCCCTCCAGATCGGCGAAGCGCAGGAGTTGGAGCGTTTCCGCCACCGGGAAGAGATCATCGATCTCAAGATGCAGCTCGGCCGCAAGCGGCGGCAGGTCGGCCTCGCCCTTGTACGGATCGGCCGCGATCGCCTCGATCATGCCGGCCATCAGATTGGTCGAGACGCGCGGCAGCGACATGGAGATGCCGGTGCCGGGGAAAAGGCCCTCGCGCACCGGTGCACCCGATCTGGCGGTCATGCGGGCATAGATATCCTCGACCAGCATGCGGAAGGTCGGGTCGAGCCGGTTGCGGGGCTGGGGCATATCGACCTTGATCTCGGCGATTACCCGGCCGGGATTCGAGCCGAAGATCAGAATGCGGTCGCACATCAGCACCGCCTCCTCGATGTTGTGGGTCACCATCAGGATGGCCTCGATCGGCATCCGCCCTTCGCACCAGAGGTCGAGCAGGTCGGTGCGCAGGGTCTCCGCCGTGAGCACGTCGAGCGCCGAGAACGGCTCGTCCATCAGCAGCACCTTGGGATGGACGACGAGCGCACGCGCTAGGCCGACGCGTTGGCGCATGCCGCCTGAAAGCTCCTTCGGATAGGCGCTCTCGAAGCCGTCGAGGCCGATCAGGTCGATTGCCGCGAGCGCACGCTTGCGCCGCTCGGCCGGGACCACGCCCTGCGCCTCCAGCCCGAGCTCGACATTCTCCAGCACGGTCAGCCAGGGGAACAGCGCAAAGCTCTGGAAGACCACGGCGACACCCGAGGTCGGTCCGGTCACCGGCTTGCCCTGAAAGGTGACGATGCCGCTGCTTGGCCGGATCAGGCCGGCGATGGCGCGAAGAAGGGTCGACTTGCCCGACCCGGAGCGGCCGAGCAGGCCGACGATCTCGGCGGGCCTGAGCTCGACATCGACCTTGTCGAGCACGATGAGCGAGCCCGATGCGCCCTTGTCGTAGGTCTGGCAGATTTGGGCAGCGCTGACGAGCGGCACGATCCCGCCAGTCTGGGGCGTCCGGGTGATGACGGTGGCGTCCATGGTGCGATCCTCCAGCGGAAGGGGTCAGTCGAGGCGCAGGCGGCGTTCCGCGAAGACGTAGAGCGGGCGCCAGAGCGTGCGGTTGAACAGGGTGACGAAGAGCGACATCACGGCGATGCCAAGGATGACGCGGGGGAAATCGCCCGTCTCGGTCGCCTTGGCGATATACGAGCCGAGCCCATAGGCTTCGAGCTTGGTATCGCCCCAGCTCACCACCTCGGCGACGATGCTGGCGTTCCACGAGCCGCCCGATGCCGTCAGCGCCCCGGTGACGTAATAGGGGAAGATCCCCGGCAGCATGACGCGCCGCCACCAGGTCCAGGAGCGCAGCTGGTAGACCGAGGAGACCTCGCGCAGATCGGTCGGAAAGGCGCTCGCGCCTGCGATCACGTTGAACAGGATGTACCATTGCGTGCCGAGCACCATCAGAGGCGAGAGCCAGATGTCGGCGTTCGCGCCGGTCGCGACGATGGCGACGACCGCGAAGGGAAACAGCACATTGGCGGGAAAGGCCGCCAGGAACTGCGCGATCGGCTGGACGCGCTCGGCCACGGCCGGCCGCAGGCCGATCCAGACGCCCAGCGGCACCCAGATCAGGCTGGCTACCGCGATGAGCACGATGACCCTGAGCAGAGTGACGAGGCCGCGGCCCAAGGGGTCCCAGACGTCGGACAGGGACAAGCTCTGGCCGACATAGGACACGGCCGTCCAGGCACCCCAAGTGCCGATGGCGATGATCAGGCCGAGCCAGGCATAGTCGACTGCCCGCGTGGTCGCCTGTGCGTCTCGCCTGCGCGCCGGCGCGGCGCGGCGCGTATGCGACAGCCGCACCAGCAGGAGCCGATTCCAGAGCCAGGCGAATGGGGCCGAGAGATATTTGAGCAGACGCGTGCGCCGGATCAGCCCATAGACCCAGGAGTGCGGCTTCTGCTGGCCGGCCGTCTGCTCGAAGCGGAACTTGTCGGCCCAGGCGACGATGGGGCGGAACAGGAGCTGGTCATACAGGCCGATCACGATCGCCATGGCCAGCACCGCCCAGGCGACGGCGGCGAAGTCCTGCTCCTTGATGGCGAGTGCGAGCCAGGAGCCAAGCCCCGGTAATTGGACGGTCGTGTCGCCCACCGTGATCGCCTCGGAGGCGACCACGAAGAACCAGCCGCCCGACATCGACATCATCGTGTTCCAGACCAGGCCCGGCGTCGCAAAGGGAGCCTCCAGCCGCCAGAAACGCTGCCAGGACGAGAGGCCAAAGCCGCGGCTGACTTCGTCGAGATCGCGCGGCACGGTCCTGAGCGACTGGTAGAAGGAAAAGGCCATGTTCCAGGCCTGGCTGGTGAAGATCGCAAAGATCGCGGCGCATTCGGCCCCGAGCTGGCTGCCCGGGAACAGGCCCATGAAGAAGGTGACGGTGAAGGTCAGGAAGCCGAGAACCGGCACCGACTGCAGGATGTCGAGCGCCGGAATGATGATCATCTCGGCGCGCCGGCTCTTGGCGGCGAGTGTCGCGACGACAAAGGTGAAGATCAGCGAGGCGATGATCGCCGCGAACATCCTGAGCGTTGTGCGGAGCGCGTATTCCGGCAACAGGATCGGATCGAGCGCGACCGGTGTGGTGGCAAGGCCCTCCAGCGGCGAGCGCATCCCGGCGGCGCCATGGAACGCCAGCACGGCGACCGCTGCGAGCAGCGAGAAGGCGGCCAGATCGTAGATGTTGGGCAGGATGCGGTTGCGAGTGAGCGCAGCCAGCGCGCTGTGAGCGCCTCGGTCATTTGAGAGAAACACCATGGGTCACCTCGGGCTTCTGTTGCCGGTCGGGCGATCGTGTCGCCGCGATCTCGCATGCAAGGGGGCGGTCGGCTCGACCAAGCGGCTCAAGCCGCCCGGTCGTTCCAGCCGTCACAAGGTCGGGCCTCGTCGAGGGAACCGCTCTCCTGGCTGGCCCAGCGGCATTCCAGGCGACCGGCTGCGTTGAGACGCCATACCGCGACCGGTGTTGGACGCCGTGCGGGATGCAGGCGAACGATCGCGCAGGCGTTCTTGCTGAAACCGATGCCGTCGCCCCGGCCTCGGCTGGAAAGGGCCGCCCGGCTGCGGAAGAGAATGATGTTGCTCATGATCCACCTCCTCGGATCGCTCGAAGCTCCGCCCGCAGGCCTGTACCGAACGTGATCCATGCTGACGGCATGACCTCTCGCCCACGGCCGGGAGCCATGGTCGATCGATCGCTAGGGTCTTCATCCCGGGAAGGGCTGGACCGGTTGTTGCTAAGTCTCTTCGGACCGCGAGCGCGGTGAAGACATGCCCTCTGTGCTCGCGGGGGCATATCCGGTCAATCGGACCATGGGGTCGCGAAATATACGATGGTATAGGAGGGGCTGGGACGCCCTTACAGTCAGGCCGAGCCTGCGCCTTCGCGAGGGACCGGAGCTGGGCAGCCGGCGCTCCAGCCCCCGGGTCTCGAATATTCCAATCCCGGATGGTCGAGCGTTCTGCGGTCCCGGATTGGCGATTCAGGGGAGGGTGCTTGGGCGCTGCCAGCTTCTTGTGCCAGCCCCATCGGCTGGCAATTTCCGGTTGGAAATCCACGGGTTACTGAGTTATGGTGGTCTTGCTGCTCTGCACTGGCTGGGGCTCACAAGAGATGTTGCGGACAAGTCTCGTATTGCTTGCGTTGGCGGTTGCCATGCCGGCCAAAGCCCGCGAAGTCGTTGCCTATAAGGGTGAGGCGGCGGCGGGCGCGATCGTCATCAAGACCAAGGAGCGGCGTCTGTACTGGGTGCGGGGCGATGGCACCGCCATCCGGTACCAGGTCGCCGTCGGAAAGGCCTCCAAGCAATGGCTTGGCGAGGTGCTGGTCGAGGGCAAGCATGTCGAACCTGCCTGGTCGCCGCCCGACGAGATCAAGCGCGACAACCCGAAACTGCCGGACGTCATTCCAGGCGGCTCGCCACGCAACCCGATGGGCGCGCGGGCGCTGACGCTGTCCGGCGGCGGCCAATATGCGATCCATGGCACCAATCGGCCTGAATCCATCGGCACCTTCGCATCCTATGGCTGCTTTCGGATGTTCAACGACGATATCGTCGATCTGTTCGAACGCGTCTCGGTCGGAACCCCGGTCCTGGTCCTGCGCTGATCGCTAGCAGGCTGCTGCAGAAGTCTCTGGCGGGATCGTCTTGGAGATGATTCATTCTGTCTGAGGCAGATGCGGGGTCTTGCGATGCGGGGACGTGAGGATCGGTCGGATAGCCTGTTCAGCTACATCCGGCTGGAAGAGCGGGTTCCTGCGGATCATCCGCTGCGAGCGATCCGGGCTTTGGCGGACGAGGTTCTGGCGGGTCTGAACGGTCGCTTCGAGACGCTGTATTCGCAGATGGGTCGGCCCTCGATCCCACCGGAGATGCTGCTGCGCGCGACGCTGCTGCAGGCGTTCTTCTCGGTTCGCTCCGAGCGGATGCTGATGGAGCAGATCGACTACAATCTGCTGTTCCGGTGGTTCGTCGGGCTTGAGATGGATGCCGCGGTCTGGCACCCGACGGTGTTCACGCACAACCGCGACCGGCTTCTGGAAGCGGATGTGGCCCACACCTTCCTGTCGGGGCTGCTGGCTTTGCGCCAGGTGAAGCAGCTCCTGTCGAGCGACCACTTCTCCGTCGATGGCACGCTGATCGATGCCTGGGCCTCGATGAAGAGCTTCCGGCGCAAGGACGGCTCGGACGAGCCGCCTGGGCCTGGCCGCAACGGCGAGCGCAACTTCCGCAAGGAAAAGCGCTCGAATGTAACCCATGCCTCGACCACCGATCCCGATGCCCGGCTCTATCGCAAGAGCGACGGGCACGAGAGCCGGCTGTGCTTCATAGGCCATGCGCTGATGGAGAACCGCCATGGCCTCGTGGTGGACGCGACGCTGACCCACGCCACCGGCACGGCCGAGCGCGAGGCAACGCTTGCGATGCTCGACCGGCGCGAAAGCCGGCATCGGATCACGTTGGGAGCCGACAAGGCCTACGATGTCGAGGCCTTCGTGGGCGACCTGCGGGCGCGCCAGGTGACGCCGCACATCGCCATCAACGGCGCGGTGTCCAAGACCGGCAAGGTGCGCAAGACCGCCATCGACGGCCGCATCACCCGCCATCCCGGCTACGCGATCAGCCAGCGTTGCCGCAAGCGCATCGAGGAGGTCTTCGGCTGGATCAAGACCCAGGCCGGGCTGGCCAAGGTCAAGGTCCGGTCCCGGACCAAGGCCGAGGCGGTCTTCACCTTCGCAGTTGCCGCCTACAACCTCGTCCGCATCCCCAAGCTTCTAGCCCAGGCGACCGCATGAAGGGCAGCGCCAAGCGGACCAAGCCACGCTCCGGCAGCAGCATCCACCAGAAGACAAGCCGCCGACGCTTCCCAGCTGCGCCAGTCGCTGCCAAAACAGCAAAGACCATCTAAACCAAGAGCCAGAACAGACTTCTTCAGCAGCCTGCTAGAGCGTTTTCGAGCGAACTTGCGCGCCGCCATGACATGGCAGCGCGCGAGGACCGGAAGCGTTCTCGCTTATTGAACGCGATGAGCCGAAAAGGCCGAGTCCGTAACCCTGCTGCGGTTGAGAGACCGCAGGCTGGCGATGTAATCGGCCGGATAGAGCAGGGTGTTGTTGGGCGCCTGCAACCCCATGAACGTCGCGACCTCGCCGACCCATCTGTTGCAGTTATAGAGCACCGCATGCCAGGTCGGAGAGGTCTTCTGCTTGTTCCTGATATAGGCTGCGACGCGGCGATATTGAGCCTCGTTCAAGGGAACCCGGAAGCGCGCCGAGATGTATTCATCTTCGAGATCGCCATCGCTGGGGCCGGTTTCGGCCGGAACAGGCAAAACATGCCCGACGGACCAAAGCTGCGGGCCTTCGCCTGCGGGATGTAGCCCGGCGACCTGATCGGCCGTGACCTGGCCGACCTCGCCCCTGGCGTTCAGCCGGCCATGGACGAGAAAGGTATGGCCATAGCTGAGGGCGTAGCGCGACCGAAATTCCACGAAATACTGGTCGGCCCTCTGGCTCATCTCCCGTCGCGGTACGCGATGCCGGGTTCCGCGGACGGGCGGAGCGTCCTGCGTGGCGGTTATCCGATTCTCGTCAGGGGATGAGAAGCGATCTTGCGCTTGGGTTGGGAGCGGGCCGAAGCCGCAGAACAGGCCTGCAGTGCAGGCTATATAGGCCCAAGAGCGCGCTCGTTGGTTCAGGTCAAACCACACCGCATAACTCCTGCTTTCGCGAGGAACGCATATCGGCACAGCGATCGCTGTCGCCGTATCATCGAATGACCGGAGTCATCGCATATCCAGAATAAGAAAACGGCCGGTTGGACCGGCCGTTTTCTATTGGGCTGGAACTAGCCCTTCGTCACAATCGGTGCAGCAGATGGCGGCGGGGCTTTGCCTTTGCCCTTGCCAAGCGATGCACATCCTCCGACGCCCATCAGCGCAACAGACACGGTCAACACCAGAAGCTTTTTCATTGATTCGCCCTCGTTGAGAACAGTCTAACTATGGATGATAGTCATTCGACTACTAGTGCGGATGCGCAACACCATACCCATTTTCCGTGCCGGACAACGGTCGTGAGGCACGCTGCAGAGTATGCCAGATCGCCTGCGTTTTCAATCACCTAAGCCTAAGAGGTTAAAGTGTTCTGATTTATGGTTTCCGATGAGGCTTAACAGCTACCCTGCAGCGATGAGCTGCATACGCTCCAAAACGCGGCGAAAGCTTTTATGTTCCCTAGCTGATTCTCGGCACGACGCGGCCCGTGCGCGCCATGTAGTCAGCATATTCCGCTCCGAAGGCGTCGAGCATCAAGCGTTCCTCTTGTGCAACGCGAAAGGAATACAGAATGCCGAAACCGACCAGGCCCGACAGGCCGGCGATAAGGTTCGGCAGCAGCAAGGCCTGCGCGACCGCCCAGAGCCAGAAGGCCGAATACATGGGATGCCGGACATAGCGGTAGACGCCTTCGGTGACGAGGCGATGGCTCTCGCGCAGATCCAGCGACACCGACCAGTTGCGGCCGAGCGCGCGATGCGTGAGATGGAACAGGACTAGGGATGCTATCGCGACGACGGCGCCGATCCAGGCCAGCAGCGGCTGGAACTGATAATTCGCAAAGCGCGGAAACCCGGTTGCGACATAGATGAAGGGCAGGAGCCCGAGCCCGGTGAACGAGATCGTCAGCAACACGATCTCCCGCATTCCACGGGCGCTGCGGGAGATCGGCGTGCGCCGCGAGCGCCGCTCATGCGGAATCCGGATGACATACCAGCCGACGGCAAGCAGGACGTAGATCGCCTTCGCGATGGTCAGGGTCATTGCTGGGAGGCCTCTATCGGATTTGCGCTAGCTTGCGTCGACGAGGCCGGGTCGAGAACTCTGCCCTCAGTATCGAATGCGTGCATGGCGCCTTCCTTCAATCGTGCTTGCCGTTCCGCATCGAGCGGCCCGCAGGTGAACATGAAATAGTCGTATGGTGCGCGCCGATCGTTGCCCCTGACGAATTGGCAATGCATCCGGTACCAGTTCCTGCGAATGCGGGGATAGCGCGCCGGGTCGAGCATGCGCCTGATGCTGACGCTGCGGATGAGCGGCGAGTCCGTCTTGGCGAGGCCCATCAACGGCAGCGGATCGCTGCGATAGAAGTTCATCACGTCCGAGCGCGCCTGGTAATCGGCCCAGAACAGTGCGGGGACGGTGCTCAAGCGCGCAACGGCGGCGCGAAGCCGGCTCGCGCCGCGATGGAGCCCGATCTTGAGCACCGAGGAGCCGGCGGAGAGAAACGCGATGCGAGGGCCGCCATTCTGCCGCGCCAACCCGGCCTTGATCGCGCGATCGATCAGATCGATGGCAAGCACGGCTCCGAGACTGTGCCCGATGATCAGGATTTCATCGACGGCGTCGCCCTGCGCCGCCTGCACGATGTCGGTCGCCACGCGCTGCAACCGATCGTCGAGAACGGCATCGCCATGGCGGATGTAGCGGCGCGAGAAAATCCAATCGTCGAGGAGCAGCCCGAGATAGAGCCAGCGCTGCGCTGCATGAAACAGAAGCAGGAAAATGCCGATGCCGGCCCCGATTCCGATCAGGCTGGAGCTGGTCGAGCGCGCCAGAGCCAGCCCACCAGCCAGCGCGAGCAAGCTCAAGACCGCCAGGATCAGGAAGGGATAGAGAAAGAACATCGCATAGCGCCAGCTGGCGCGCAGATATCCCCAGAACGCTCCAGCCAGGATGAAGTCGAAAAACGACAACAGCCCACCGGGAAGGCGCCGCCACATCGGAGCGGCACCCGTCGTCGCGATCACGTCGTCCCAGCGGACCAGGCAGAATTCCGTCTCGCTTTGCCAATTGGCGCCGCGCGTCTGCACCTGCCAGGTCGCCAGATCCTCGCCGATGGTGGGTTCGGAGGCCGTGGCGGACGCCGCCCAGACGCGCTCAAAGCGCCGCAGCTCCCTGACGAACCGACCATGCACAATCTCCGGGCGCGCATGGTCATAGCCACCAATGTGATAGATGCGGCGGCGGAAGACCCTCGCCTCTGTCATCCCCGGCTGTCCCGTCGCCAATGCGTTTCCCGTCCCAATTTTTTGGTAGAGCATTGCGCGAAAAAGCGAGTACCGGTTTTTCGCGCGAGCAATGCTCTCAAACTTTAGAATCGATCACGTTTTTCCGCATTCGAACGATTTCGTTCGAATGCGGCGTGATCTAACAGATAGCCTGTGCTTGCATCAGCAAGCCTCCGTCAAGCGGGTAAGCGCATGTGGACGGCCCAGGCGCGGTGATCTGGGAACGAAGTTCCGGTCGCGAGAGGGCGTGAAAAACAGGGCGCTGACGGGCGGGCTCCAGAGACGGAAAGCGGCTAACCCTGGCCTCCCCGATAGCCGAGCCCCCGCGATATGCCGTCCGCAGCCTCGACGACCTGCTCGGCGACCAAAGCGATCATTTCCGGGGTCAGGCGGGTCGACGGCCCCGAGATTCCGACGGCCGCCTCGACCACGCCATCGGCGCGCCGGATCGGCGCCGCCAGCCCATAGACGGCACCACGCCATTCCCCGAGATTGACGGCATAGCCTTGCAAACGGATCGTCGACAGCTCGTGCTGGAGAGCCTCGAGGCTGTTGACGGTCTTCGGCGTGAAGACGGCGAGATTGCGCCCGATCCCTTCGATGATATGCGCGGGCTGAAACGCAAGAATCGCCTTCCCGATCGCCACTGCATGAGCAGGGGCCTTGCCGCCGATCTGTGAACTGGCATGGAGAAGCTCGGGGCTGTCGATCTTGTCGACATAGATCACATCCGCGCCGGTCAGGACGGAGAGATGCACGGTTTCGCGGGTCCGCAAGGCGAGCTCCGAGAGATGGCGCTGCGCCGCCCGCTTGAGGTCGAGCCGGGACAACAGGCCCACCCCCAATCCCCATAATTTCAAGGACAGCTCATAGCGCCCCGTGGCCGGCTCGCGCGCGAGATATCCTGCAAATTCGAAGGCTTCGAGCGCGCTTTGAACGTTGCTTTCGTTCAATTCCGTCTGCAACGCCAAATCTTCGACGCTCCTCGGCTCAGCGGTCTTGGCCAAGGCTTCAAGAATCATCAGGCCTTTTTGAAGTGTCGTGTCCATCGGTCGGGTTACGAACTCTTAAAATGCCACGGCATTCCAGATATAGGGACGCAATCTCCGCATACGGGCTTGAGTGAATTCTCGCTTGGAACTTACGGCAGCAACACTCCGAAACCTGCCCGAAGCGAGAGTGAAGAGCAAGTGCGCAGGGCCCAGAGCATTGCGCGAAAAGCGGGCGCCGGATTTTCGTGGGAGCAATGCTCTGAACCCCAAGAATCGATCACGTTTTTTCGCATTCGGACGGAACCGTCCGCATGCGACGTGATCGAGAGCATTGCGCGAAAAAGGTACCGGTTTTTCGCATCCGGCTCTCCGTTTCCGACCGAGCGCGGGAGCCCTCTCCTGTAAGGAGAGGGTTGGGTGAGGTGTAGGCCGTTTGACGTTTGGCCGTGACCCCACTGCTGCTCGCAATCGACGGCAACGTTTCCACGTAACTGGTCTAGGGGCCTACACCTCACCCCTGCCCCTCTCCTTACAGGAGAGGGGTTCCCCGCGCTTTTCGGTGCATCAAAGAGTGAGAGCCAAATCAGCATGAAAACCGCTAGCATTTTTGGCACAATGCGCTAGCTCCGGCGCATCAGGATCATCTTCTCCTGCGTCATGTCGCGCATGGTGAAGGGGATGCCGCCGGTGGCGTAGCCGGATTCGCGGCGGCCGGCGAAGGGCATCCAGTCGGTGCGGAAGGTCGTCGGATCATTGATCATGACGGCTGAGGCATCGAGCCGGTTGGCGGCGCGCAAGGCGATGTCGATGTCCTGCGCGAAGATGCTGGCCTGGAAGGCGACCGGCAGGGAATTGGCCCGGGCGATCGCATCGTCGAGATCGCGATAGCGGTAGATCGCGACGGCCGGGCCGAAGATCTCCTCCCGCGAGATGCGTGCCTCCTCGGAAGGATCGACCAGCACGGTCGGCTCCAGCGTCGTCTCGGAGAGCCGCTTGCCGCCGGTCAGCAGCTTGGCGCCGCCCTTCACCGCCTCGTCGATCCAGGAGGCGACGCGGTCGGCTTCCTTCGGCGTGATCAGCGGGCCGACTTCAGTGTCCTTCAGCACGGGATCCCCGGTGCGCAGCTTCTTCACCCGCGCCACGAGCCGCTCGGTGAAGTCGTTGACGATGGAATCATGCACATAGATACGCTGCGTCGACACGCAGACCTGGCCGGCATGGTAGTAGCCGCCCTTCACCATCGGCTCGATGATCGCTTCGAGATTGGCGCTCTTGTCGACGATCGCAGGCGCGACGCCGCCATGCTCCAGCGCCGAGCGCGCGCCATGGGCAAGCTTGCTATGGAGATACCAGCCGACCTTGGCCGAGCCGATGAAGCTGAGGAAGCCGATACGCGGATCGGTCGCGAGTTTTTCGGCAAGCTCGGTCGTTTCGGGGACGAAGCTCTGGCACCAGGCCTCCGGCAGCCCAGCCTCATGCACGAGCGCGACGAAGTCGAGACAGGAGAGCGGCGTCGTGCCCGCCGGCTTGATGATGACCGGGCAGCCGGTGGCGATCGCAGGGGCGACCTGATGCACGATCAGGTTCAGCGGATGGTTGAAGGCCGAGATCGCGGCGACGATGCCGATCGGCTCCTTGGTGGTGAAGGCCCAGCGATCGACAGCGGCCGGCGACAGGCCCATCGGGATCTCGCGGCCACTGAGGTTGCGCAACTCGTCGGCGGCGTTGTGCACGCCGTCGATGGCGCGGGTGACCTCTACGATCGCGTCCGGCAGGGGCTTGCCGCCTTCGCGTGCGATCTGCAAAGCGAGATGGTCGCGCTTGCCCGCGATCAGCCCGGCCAACCGGCGCAGGATCGCCATCCGTTCATGCGGCTTGAGCCAGCCGTCGCGGTTGCGGAAGACGCGCTCGGCCGCCTGGAGCTTGGCTTCCAGGGCGGCCGCGTCGTCGGTCGCGATCTCGGTGATCGGCGCGCGATCGAAGGCCTGTACGACCTGCAGCATGGGTTTTCTCCCGGTCAGGCGAGCTGGATGTCGGGGCTGCGGTTGCGCAGTTCCTCGACAAGCACGCGGGTGTTCTCGGAATAGTCGATCGGGATCTCGACGAGATGGACGCCGCCCCCAGTGAAGGCGGCCTCCAGCGTCGGCACGAGATCTTCGACGGAGGCAACCCGCGAGCCTTTGGCGCCATAGGCTTGCGCATACCGCACGAAATCGGGATTGCCGAAGGTCATTCCGAAATCGGGGAAATTATCGACCGACTGCTTCCAGCGGATCATGCCATAGGCGTTGTCGTTGAGGATGACGACGACGAGGTTGAGGCCGAGCCGGACGGCGGTCTCCATCTCCTGCGAATTCATCATGAAGCCGCCATCGCCGCACACCGCCATGACGCGTCGTTCGGGATAGAGCATCGCCGCCATCATCGCCGAGGGCAGGCCGGCTCCCATCGTCGCCAGCGCATTGTCGAGCAGCAGCGTGTTGGCGACATGGGTGCGGTAGTTCCGGGCGAACCAGATCTTGTACATGCCGTTGTCGAGGCAGACGATGCCGTCCTCCGGCATGACCTGGCGGATGTCGTGGACGATGCGCTGCGGCGTGACCGGAAAGCGATCCTCCTCGGCGCGATCATTGATCCGGGCAAGGATCGTCTGGCGCAGCGCCAGCATCGACGGGTCGGCTTCGAGCTTGCCTTCGAGCCTGTCCGCCAGCCCCGTCACCGTCGCGCCGATATCGCCGATCACCTCGGCGTCGGGATGGTAGACCTGTTCGACATTGGCCGATTGGTAGCCGATATGGATGACCTTCGAGCCGCCGGCGCTTTTCATCAGGAAGGGCGGCTTCTCGATGGTATCGTGACCGATCGCGATGATCAGGTCCGCCTTGTCGACGGCCTGATGGACGTAGTCGCGCTCTGAGAGCGCGGCGGTGCCCATATAGAGGTTCGAGCCACCGGTGACGGCGCCCTTGCCCATCTGCGTGTTGAAGAAGGGCAGGCGCGTGCGCCGCACGAAGGAGGACAGCTCTTCCACGAGGCGTGGCCGGTTTCCGGCTGCGCCGATCATGACGAGCGGGTGCTTGGCGGCCAGGATCATTGCGGCGGCGCGGTCGAGCGCGGTGGCTTGAGCGACCGGGCGCTCCAGCGGGTGGACCGGAATGACCGAGGCATCCGCGATCTCCTCGGCTGCGACATCCTCGGGCAATTCGAGATGGACCGGACCCGGCCGCTCCTCCATCGCGACGCGGAAGGCGTCGCGCACCACGGATGGGATGCTGGCGACGCTGACGATCTGCCGCGTCATCTTGGTCAATGGCTTCATCGAGGCGACGACATCGACGATCTGGAAGCGCGCCTGCTTGGCGGTCATGATCGCCTTCTGGCCGGTGATCAGGATCATCGGCATGGCGCCGAGATGGGCATAGGCCGCCCCGGTCGAGAAATTGAGCGCGCCAGGTCCAAGCGTCGCGATGCAGACGCCGGGTTTGCCGGTCAAGCGGCCATGGGTCGCGGCCATGAAGGCCGCCGCCTGCTCGTGCCGCGTCAGGATCAGCTTGATGCCGGAGGTGCGAAGCGACTCGACGACATCGAGATTCTCCTCGCCCGGCACACCGAAAATGCGGTCGACGCCCTCGTTCTCGAGCGCTTCAACCAGGAGGTCGGAGCCCTTCTTCATCACTGGCCGCCTTTCGCTAAGAGCAATGTCCCATTGGCTGGCTAGGCTAGGCCGTTGTGGTGCGGACGGAAAGCATGGCCGGGAAGGGCTGCCATGCAGCGCGCCGGGTTGCGGGAGCCGCGGGGCTAACGGGTAAGAATTTGCCCGTACTAGCTTGTTCCGGCATGGCTTCGAGCCCCTGCCATGCCGTCACCGGCCTTGCGGCGGGGCCTTGCCTGCCGTAACCGGAAATTCCCTTCCGCCGACGATCCTCGCCATGGCCGCTTCGATTTCAGACCGTTACTTCGCCTTGGTCGAGGCGGGCGCCATCGAGCGCGATCCGGCGCAGGTCGCCGTGGTCAGGCGCCTCGCGGCGCTGGCCGAGGCCCTGGGCGCGCGCCGCCTGGGCAGGAAGAGCAGCGCGCTCGGCTGGCTGCTCGGCGGCAAGCAGGCTTCGACGGAGGCCCCCAAGGGGCTCTACATCTGGGGCTCGGTCGGGCGCGGCAAGACCATGCTGATGGACATGTTCTATGACGCAGCGCCGGTGCCGAAGCGCCGGCGCGTGCATTTCCACGAATTCCTGGCCGACGTGCATTCGCGCATCTTTGCCTACCGGCAGAAGCTCAAGGCCGGCGAGGTCAAGGAGCCCGATCCGATCGCCCCCATCGCGGCCGATCTCGCCGAGGAGGCGAGCCTGCTCTGCTTCGACGAGTTCACGGTCACCGATATCGCCGATGCGATGATCCTCGGCCGGCTGTTCACGGCCCTGTTCGCTGCTGGCGTCGTCGTGGTCGCGACCTCGAATGTCGAGCCGTCGCGGCTCTATGAGGGCGGGCTCAACCGGGCGCTGTTCCTGCCTTTCGTCGCGCTGCTGACCGAGAAGGTCGAGGTGCTCAGGTTGGATGCGCGCACCGATTTCCGCCTGGAGAAGCTCGGGGGCGCGCCGACCTATCACGTCCCGGCCGACGCGGCGGCGCAGGCTGCGCTCGATGAGGCGTTCAGGCGCGTCTCCGGCGTAGCGCATGGCGCGCCGGTGACGCTGTCGGTCAAAGGGCACGACATGCGGATTCCGCAGGCGGCCGGCGGCGTGGCGCGGGCGAGCTTTTCCGACCTCTGCAGCCAGGCCTATGGCGCGTCGGACTATATCGCGCTGGCGCAGCGCTTCCACACGCTGGTGCTCGACGACATCCCGGTGCTGGTGCGGGATCGGCGCAACGAGGCCAAGCGTTTCATCATCCTGATCGACACGCTCTATGAGCACCACGTCAAGCTCGTCGCTTCGGCGGCGGCCGAGCCGCACGAACTCTACAAGGACGGCAATGGCCGCGAGGCCTTCGAGTTCGATCGCACGGTCTCGCGATTGATCGAGATGCGCTCCGACGACTATCTCGCCTTGCCGCATGGCCGCGCCGATTCCGCCGCGAGCGGCGACAGCGGCGGATTGGTGGAAACCTGAGCCATGCCGACGCGCGAGCCTCATGATGCAGTGATGATCAGGCAGGCTACGATAGACGATGCACCGGCCATCAGCGCGATCGTCATAAGAACTCTGCGTGAGACGAACGCGAAATTTTACGCCGCCGAGATGATTGAAACAGTGGTCGCCAACTTCTCAGTTGATCGGGTCGAGGCGCGTATGGCGGAGCGTGTCGTTCTCGTCGCGACGATCGCAGGCATCGTTGTCGGTACGGCGAGCCTGCATCAGACGACGGTCCGCACTGTGTTCGTCAGTCCAGATCGACAGGGACAGCGCATCGGCGCCACTTTGATGGCCCGTATCCTGGACATCGCCCGCGAACAGGGGCTGGACAGTCTGACGGTGCCGTCCGCGATCAATGCGGAGCCCTTTTATCGAAAATTGGGGTTCCGTTCCATTCAGGATAAGATCGAGGACGCTGGGCGCATCATCATCATGAGCAAAACGCTCGTTCCCGCCGACGAGCGGAACTGAGGCCCCATGCCGACGCGCGAGCCGAGCGAGACCCGCATCCTCTCGGTCGCCAGCGAGCATCTGCGCCAGTTCGGGCTGAAGCGCTTCACCGTCGTGGCGGTAGCGGCGGAGGCGGGCATGACGCATGCCAATGTCTATCGCTACTTCCCGTCGCGCGGGGCGCTGGTCGATGCGGTCGTCGATGTCTGGCTGAAGACGACCGAGCGGCGGCTTGCCGATATCGCCGATGGGCCCGACCCCGCCGCCGACAAGCTTGAACGGTTGATCCTGGCGCTGGCCAAGGGCAATCGCGATCTGCTGAGCGAGGATCCGCACCTCTTCGCCGCGCTCTCGCAGGCGGTCGCCAAGCGCCATGCGATCAGCCGGCGCAACCGCACCCGCGTGCGCGCGCTGTTCGAGCGCGTCATCGACGAGGGCATTGCGTCGGGCGCTTTCGAGCCCCGCGACCGCGACCGCGCCATCGCCTTCGTCATCGACGCCACGCACCGCTTCATCCATCCGGCCGCGCTGGCGCTCGAGGCGGATGTGCCGCAGGCCTCCGTCGATACGCGCCTGGCCACCCTGATCCGCGTCGCGCTGCGCGTGCTGGAGACCGGGATTATCTGAAAAATCTTGTGACAAATTACAAATTATGTAAATTGTCATTGCCGGTTTTCTCGGCGTTGGACAGGGCGGCCGCATTTTCGCCCGGTGCAAGTGCTTGAAATCAGGCCGATTGGTCGGTTGAGCCCCAAACCGGCGCGCATCGAGGCCGGTCTTCATCCCCGCAAACGACAGGGTTGCGGCAAAAGCCCCGTTTGGGCCAAAGAAACCCACGGTTTCGGCCGGCCACCGGCCTCCCGCAGCACCTAAGGACAAGGACTAGGATATGGCCCGCAAGAAGATTGCCCTCATCGGCGCCGGCCAGATCGGCGGAACGCTCGCGCACCTGGCCGGTCTGAAGGAACTGGGCGACGTCGTCATGTTCGACATCGCCGAGGGCATCCCGCAAGGCAAGGGCCTCGACATCGCCGAATCCGCGCCGGTCGACGGTTTCGACGCGAGCTATACCGGCACGCAGTCCTATGAGGACATCAAGGGCGCCGACGTGATCATCGTCACCGCCGGCGTGCCGCGCAAGCCCGGCATGAGCCGCGACGATCTGATCGGCATCAACCTCAAGGTGATGAAGTCGGTCGGCGAGGGCATCAAGACCTACGCCCCCAAGGCCTTCGTCATCTGCATCACCAACCCGCTCGACGCCATGGTCTGGGCGCTGCAGAAGTTCTCCGGCCTCAAGCCCAACATGATCTGCGGCATGGCCGGCGTGCTCGACAGCGCGCGCTTCCGCCATTTCCTCGCCGATGAGTTCAAGGTCTCGGTCAAGGACGTCTCGGCCTTCGTGCTCGGCGGCCATGGCGACGACATGGTGCCGCTCGTGCGCTACTCCGGCGTTGCCGGCATCCCGCTGCCCGACCTCGTCAAGATGAAGTGGACCACCCAGGAACGCCTCGACGCCATCGTCGAGCGTACCCGCAAGGGCGGCGGCGAGATCGTCAACCTGCTCAAGACCGGCTCGGCCTTCTATGCGCCCGCGGCGTCCGCGATCGCGATGGCCGAAAGCTATCTCAAGGACCAGAAGCGCGTCCTGCCGGCGGCGGCGGCGCTCAAGGGCCAGTACGGCGTCAAGGACATGTTCGTCGGCGTGCCGGTCGTGATCGGCGCCAAGGGCGTCGAGAAGGTCGTCAAGATCCGCCTCAACAGCGCCGAGAAGGCGATGCTGGAGAAGTCGGTGGCTTCGGTCCAGACCCTCATCGACGCCTGCAAGGCTGTCGATCCGTCATTGGCGTGAAACAGAGCGAATGGCGAATGGCGAATAGAGCCCCTGCCATCATCCATTCGCTACTCGCCATTCGCCATTCGCTTTCAAGGAATTCCCGCACATGAACATCCACGAATATCAGGGCAAGGCGGTACTCAAGGAGTTCGGCGCGCCGGTCTCCGCCGGTTTTCCGGCGCTGACGGTCGCCGAGGCCGTCGAGGCCGCCAAGAAGCTGCCCGGACCGCTTTATGTGGTGAAGAGCCAGATCCACGCCGGCGGCCGCGGCAAGGGCAAGTTCAAGGAACTCGGCCCTGACGCCAAGGGCGGCGTGCGGCTGGCCAAGTCGGTCGCCGAGGTCGAGAGCCACGCCAAGGAGATGCTCGGCAACACGCTGGTGACCGCGCAGACCGGCGATGCCGGCAAGCAGGTCAACCGCCTCTATATCGAGGACGGCTCGGACATCGAGAAGGAGTTCTACCTCTCGGCCCTGGTCGACCGCGAGACCTCGCGCGTCGCCTTCGTGATCTCGACCGAAGGCGGCATGGACATCGAGGCCGTCGCCCATGACACGCCGGAGAAGATCGAGACCTTCTCGGTCGATCCCGCCACCGGCATCATGCCCCATCACGGCCGCGCCATGGCGCGGATCCTCGGCCTCTCCGGCGATCTCGCCAAGCAGGCCGGCACGGTGCTGGGCCAGATCTACACGGCGTTCGTGTCCAAGGACATGGACATGCTGGAGATCAACCCGCTGATCGTGACGACGCAGGGCCAGATCAAGTGCTTGGACGCCAAGATCTCGTTCGACTCCAACTCACTCTATCGCCACCCCGAGATCGTGGCGCTGCGCGACACGACCGAGGAGGACGACAAGGAGATCGAGGCCTCGAAATATGACCTCGCCTATATCGCGCTCGACGGCACGATCGGCTGCATGGTCAACGGCGCGGGCCTCGCCATGGCGACGCTCGACATCATCAAGCTCTATGGCGAGGAGCCGGCGAACTTCCTCGATGTCGGCGGCGGCGCCACGGAAGAGAAGGTCACTGCGGCTTTCAAGATCATCACCGCCGATCCGCAGGTGAAGGGCATCCTGGTCAACATCTTCGGCGGCATCATGAAGTGCGACGTCATCGCGCGCGGCGTCATTGCCGCGGTGAAGGCTGTCGGCCTTCAGGTTCCGCTGGTGGTGCGCCTCGAGGGCACCAATGTGCAGGAAGGCAAGGACATCATCTCGTCCTCCGGCCTGAACGTCATTTCCGCTGATGATCTCGACGATGCCGCCCAGAAGATCGTGGCTGCGATCAAGAAGGCCTGAGGAGAAACCATGTCCATCCTGATCGACAAGAACACCAAGGTCATCTGCCAGGGCTTCACCGGCAAGAACGGCACCTTCCATTCCGAGCAGGCCATCGCTTATGGCACGCAGATGGTCGGCGGCACCTCGCCGGGCAAAGGCGGCGCGCTGCATCTGGGCCTGCCGGTCTTCGATACCGTCGCCGAAGCCCGTGACAAGACCGGCGCCACGGCGTCCGTCGTCTACGTGCCGCCTCCGGGCGCAGCGGACGCGATCTGCGAGGCGATCGACGCCGAGATCCCGCTGATCATCTGCATCACCGAGGGCATCCCGGTGCTCGACATGGTGCGCGTCAAGCGTTCGCTGTCGGGCTCCAAGTCGCGCCTGATCGGGCCGAACTGCCCCGGCGTCGTCACGGCCGGCGAAAGCAAGATCGGCATCATGCCGGCCAACATCTTCAAGCCGGGTTCGGTCGGCATCGTCTCGCGCTCGGGCACGCTGACCTATGAGGCGGTGTTCCAGACCACCCGCGAGGGCCTGGGCCAGACCACGGCCGTCGGCATCGGCGGCGACCCGGTCAAGGGCACCGAGTTCATCGACATGCTGGAGATGTTCCTGGCCGACGAGCACACCAAGTCGATCGTGATGATCGGCGAGATCGGCGGCTCGGCGGAAGAGGACGCGGCGCAGTTCATCAAGGACGAAGCCAAGCGTGGCCGCAAGAAGCCGATGGTCGGCTTCATCGCCGGTCGCACGGCGCCTCCCGGACGTCGCATGGGCCATGCCGGCGCGATCATCTCGGGCGGCAAGGGCGGCGCGGAAGACAAGATCGCGGCCATGGAAGCGGCCGGCATCCGGGTCTCGCCCTCGCCGGCGCGCCTTGGAAAGACCTTGGTCGACGTGTTGAAGGGCTGAACGGCGAATAGCGAGTAGCGAATGGCGAATAGAGCGCCCGCCGCCACCTACTCGCCACTCGCTATTCGCTAAGCATCAAGAGAGGCAGGACAGATCATGGCTCGCCAGGACATCAACGAGGCTCTCGCCCAGACGGGTTTCCTCTATGGCGGCAACGCAGCCTATATCGAAGATCTCTACGCCCGCTATCAGGCCGATCCGAAATCGGTCGACGAGCAGTGGCAGGGTTTCTTCGCCGGGCTGAAGGATGAGGGCTCGGCCATCATCCAGAACGCCAAGGGCGCGTCCTGGACCAAGCCGAACTGGCCGGTCCATGCCAATGGCGAGCTGGTCTCGGCGCTCGACGGCAACTGGGCTGTCGTCGAGAAGGTTGTCTCCGACAAGCTCGGCGCCAAGGCCAAGGCCGCCGGCACCGCCCTGAGTGCGTCTGACGTGCAGCAGGCGACGCGCGATTCCGTGCGCGCCATCATGCTGATCCGCGCCTACCGCATGCGCGGCCATCTCCACGCCAAGCTCGATCCGCTGGGGATCGAGCAGGCCCGGGATCCCGAGGAGTTCTCGCCGGCCGCTTTCGGTTTCACCGAGGCCGATCTCGACCGCAAGATCTTCATCGACAACGTGCTCGGCATGGAGTTCGCCACGATCCGCGAGATGACCGCGATCCTGCAGCGCACTTATTGCAGCACGGTCGGCATCGAGTTCATGCACATCTCCGATCCGGAGCAGAAGGCGTGGCTGCAGGAGCGGATCGAGGGCCCCGACAAGGAGATCGCCTTCACCCGCGAGGGCAAGAAGGCGATCCTGAACAAGCTCGTCGAGGCCGAGGGCTTCGAGAAGTTCATCGACCTGAAATACACCGGCACCAAGCGCTTCGGCCTCGATGGGGCTGAATCCCTGATCCCGGCGCTGGAGCAGATCATCAAGCGCGGCGGCGCGCTGGGCGTGCGCGACATCGTCTTCGGCATGGCCCATCGCGGCCGCCTCAACGTCTTGACCCAAGTTCTGGGCAAGCCGCACCGCGCGCTGTTCCACGAGTTCAAGGGCGGCTCCTTCGCTCCCGACGACGTCGAGGGTTCGGGCGACGTCAAGTACCATCTCGGCGCCTCCAGCGACCGTGAGTTCGACGGCAACAATGTCCACGTCTCGCTGACCGCCAACCCGTCGCATCTCGAGATCGTCGACCCCGTCGTGCTCGGCAAGGTCCGCGCCAAGCAGGACCAGTTCGGCGATATCGTCGAGCGCTCCAAGGTGCTGCCGCTCCTGCTGCATGGCGACGCCGCCTTCGCCGGCCAGGGCGTGGTGGCGGAATGCCTGGGCCTGTCCGGTCTGAAAGGCCATCGCACCGGCGGCTCCGTGCATTTCATCATCAACAACCAGATCGGTTTCACGACCTATCCGCGTTATTCGCGCTCCTCGCCCTATCCGTCCGATGTGGCCAAGATGGTCGAGGCTCCGGTCTTCCATGTGAATGGCGACGATCCGGAAGCCGTCGTCTTCGCTGCCAAGATCGCGATCGAGTTCCGGCAGAAGTTCCACAAGCCGGTCGTGGTCGATATGTTCTGCTATCGCCGCTTCGGCCATAACGAGGGCGACGAGCCGGGCTTCACCCAGCCGCTGATGTACCGCAAGATCCGCGGCCACCAGACGACGCTGGAGCTCTATTCCGCCAAGCTCGAGGCCGAGGGCGTGATCCAGCCCGGCGAGATCGATGAGGCGCGCGCGGCCTGGAAGGCCAAGCTCGAGATCGAATTCGATGCGGGCCAGGCCTTCAAGCCGAACAAGGCCGACTGGCTCGACGGCCGCTGGGCCGGCATGAAGGCGATCCGCGCCGATGAGGACGATCCGCGTCGCGGCGCAACCGGCGTTCCCGCCGAGGTTCTCAAGGAGATCACCGAGAAGATCACAGCGACCCCGCCCGGCTTCAACGTCCACAAGACGATCCAGCGCTTCCTCGACAACCGCCGCAAGGCGGTCGAGACCGGGCAAGGCATCGACTGGGCGACGGCGGAGTCGCTGGCCTTCGGCTCGCTCCTGCTCGACGGCAACCCGGTCCGGCTCTCGGGCCAGGATTGCGAGCGCGGCACCTTCAGCCAACGCCATTCCGTGCTGATCGACCAGGAGACCGAGGCGCGCCACACCTCGCTGAACCATATCCGCGAGAGCCAGTCGCGCTACGAGGTCATCAACTCGATGCTCTCGGAAGAGGCGGTGCTCGGCTTCGAGTATGGCTACACGCTGTCAGAGCCGAACGCCCTGACCTGCTGGGAAGCGCAGTTCGGCGACTTCGCCAATGGCGCGCAGGTGCTGTTCGACCAGTTCATCTCGTCGGGCGAGCGCAAATGGCTGCGCATGTCGGGCCTCGTCTGCCTGCTGCCGCATGGCTATGAGGGCCAGGGGCCGGAGCATTCCTCGGCCCGGCTGGAGCGCTTCCTGCAGATGTGTGCGGAAGACAACATGCAGGTGGCGAACTGCTCGACGCCGGCGAGCTATTTCCACATCCTGCGCCGGCAGCTGAAGCGCGACTTCCGCAAGCCGCTGATCCTGATGACGCCGAAGTCGCTGCTGCGCCACAAGCGCTGCGTCTCCGACCTCGCCGAGCTCGCCGAGGGCTCGACCTTCCATCGTGTGCTGCATGACGATGCCGAGCGCGGCCGCTCGACCACCAAGCTGGTCAAGGACGCCAAGATCCGCCGCGTCGTGCTGTGCTCGGGCAAGGTCTATTTCGACCTGCTGGAGGAGCGCGAGAAGCGTGGGCTGGACGACGTCTATCTGATGCGCGTCGAGCAGCTCTATCCGTTCCCGCTGAAGTCGCTGGCGCATGAGCTGGCGCGCTTCAAGGGCGCAGACGTGGTCTGGTGCCAGGAGGAGCCGAAGAACATGGGCTCCTGGACCTTCGTCGAACCTTATCTCGAATGGGTTCTGGGCCATGCCGGAGTCAAGTCGAAGCGGCCGCGCTATGTCGGACGCCCGGCATCGGCCGCGACGGCGACCGGCCTGATGTCCAAGCACCTCGCACAGCTCAACGCGTTCCTGGACGAAGCCTTCGCGGCCTGACACCAGTAGCGCTCATCACGACACGCCAGACAAAGACACCAACAGAGGCCTGACATGGCGACCGAAATCCGCGTACCCACCCTCGGCGAATCCGTTTCCGAGGCCACGATCGGCAAGTGGTTCAAGAAGCCGGGCGACGCGGTGAAGGCCGACGAGCCTTTGGTCGAGCTGGAGACCGACAAGGTCACGCTCGAGGTCAACGCGCCGGCAGCGGGCGTGCTTGGCGAGATCGTCGCCAAGGAAGGCGACACGGTCGGCGTCAGCGCGCTGCTCGGCATGATCACGGCTGGCGACGGCAAGGCCGCTGCTCCTGCCAAGGCCGAAGTTCCTGCCAAGGCCGAAGAGAAGAAGGCCGACGCTGCTGTGGCGCAGGCCGCCGGCAAAGCCGGCGAGGCGACCACCGCCGCCGCCGAGAAGAAGACCGGCGAGGTCGCCGGCGACACGACGATCAAGCCCGCGACGAAGGCCGCCGATTCAGGCCCCGCCGTCAGCCGTCTCGCGGCCGAGAGCGGCGTCGACCCGGCGAGCGTCAGCGCTTCGGGCAAGGATGGCCGCGTCACCAAGGGCGACATGCTGGCGGCGATCGCGGCCGGTTCGGCTGCTCCGGCGCCCGCCGCCCCGGCTGCGCCGATCCAGGTTCGCGCCCCGTCCGCTCCCGATGACGCCTCGCGCGAAGAGCGCGTCAAGATGACCAAGCTGCGCCAGACCATCGCGCGCCGCCTCAAGGAAGCGCAGGCGACGGCGGCGATGCTGACCACCTTCAACGAGGTGGACATGTCGGCGGTGATGGCGCTGCGCAACCAGTACAAGGACGTGTTCGAGAAGAAGCACGGCGTGAAGCTCGGCTTCATGGGCTTCTTCGTGAAGGCCTGCGTGCAGGCGCTGAAGGAGATCCCCTCCGTCAACGCCGAGATCGACGGCACCGACATCGTCTACAAGAACTACTACCATGTCGCCGTCGCGGTCGGCACCGATAAGGGCCTGGTCGTGCCGGTGGTGCGCGACGCCGACCAGCTCTCGATTGCGGGTGTCGAGAAGGCGATCGGCGTGCTCGGCAAGAAGGCGCGCGACGGCGCCCTCAAGATCGAGGACATGCAGGGCGGCACCTTCACCATCTCGAATGGCGGCGTCTACGGCTCGCTGATGTCGACGCCGATCCTGAACGCGCCGCAATCGGCGATCCTGGGCATGCATAAGATCCAGGAGCGCCCGATGGTCGTCGGCGGCCAGATCGTGATCCGGCCGATGATGTATCTGGCGGTCAGCTACGACCACCGCATCATCGACGGCAAGGAAGCCGTGACCTTCCTCGTCCGCATCAAGGAAGCGCTGGAGGATCCGGCGCGTCTCGTGCTCGACCTCTGAGACAGCGAGCCCATGCTCTTCCTGATCGTCGCGAGCGTCGCGCTCCTCTTCGTCCATATCGGGGCGCAGGCGATCGCGGCGACAAGCGAGCTTGGCTCGGATTGGAATGCCGGGCCGCGCGATGAAGGGTTGAGGCCGCAAGGCGTCATTGCGGGGCGAGCCGAGCGGGCGCTGCGCAACTATATGGAGACCTATGCGGCTTTCGCGATCCTGGCGGTGACCCTGGTCGCGAGCGGGCGTGGGGACGGAATAGGCCTGCTCGGAAGCGCGGTTTGGCTTGCGGCCCGCCTCGTCTATTTGCCGCTCTATCTGGTCGGCATCCGCTATTGGCGCAGCCTGGTCTGGCTCGTCGCCACGGTGGGGCTGGCGCTGATGGCGGCGCGCCTGCTGATCTGAGCCGCAGGGAGATCAAACATGGCCTTCGGACCCAATCCCCCTCCGATCCAGCCGCATCTCTGCGTCAAGGGCGGCATCGAGGCGATCGCCTTCTATGAGAAGGCCTTCGGCGCGCAGTGCACATTCAAGGCCATGGCCGATGACGGCCTGCGGGTGATGCACGCCAATCTCGCGCTTTTCGGCAGCGAGGTCATGCTGCATGACGAGTTCCCCGAGTTCGGCGGGCATGTCATGGCGCCGGCCGGTCATGCCGCTGCGAGCATCACGATCAGCATCAACTTGCCGGCGCCGGCCGATGTCGACGCCGCCGTGGCGAAGGCCGAGGCTGCTGGGGCCGAGGTGTTCATGCCGGCGAGCGACGTGTTCTGGGGCGCCCGCTACGGCCGCCTGCGCGACCCCTTCGGCCATGTCTGGGCCTTCAACGCGCCGCTGGCGCAGTAATCATAAGACTGACTGAAAGAGAGACCATGTCCTACGATCTCGTCGTCATCGGAACCGGCCCCGGCGGCTATGTCTGCGCCATCCGCGCTGCTCAGCTCGGCCTCAAGGTCGCGGTGGTGGAGAAGCGCAAGACCCATGGCGGCACCTGCCTGAATGTCGGCTGCATCCCGTCCAAGGCGCTGCTACATGCCTCCGAGATGTTCGAGGAGGCGAGCCACACCTTCCCGAGCCTCGGCATCACGGTCGGCACGCCCAAGCTCGATCTCAAGCAGATGCTGGTCCACAAGCAGGAGACGGTCGATGCCAACGTCAACGGCGTCGCCTTCCTGCTGAAGAAGAACAAGATCGAGCCCTTCCACGGCACCGCCTCGATCCCGGCGGCCGGCAAGGTCGTGGTCACCGCCGAGGACGGCAAGACGCAGGAGCTCGAGACCAAGGCCATCGTCATCGCGACGGGCTCGGAATCTACCAACCTGCCTGGCGTGACCGTCGATGAGAAGGTCGTCGTGACCTCGACCGGCGCGCTCGAGCTGACCGCCGTTCCCAAGGAACTGGTCGTGGTCGGCGCCGGCGTGATCGGGCTCGAGATCGGTTCGGTCTGGAGCCGTCTCGGCGCCAAGGTCACCGTGGTCGAATATCTCGACCGCATCCTGCCCGGCATGGATGGCGAGATCGCCAAGCAGTTCCAGCGCATCCTGGAGAAGCAGGGCTTCACCTTCCAGCTCGGCGCCAAGGTCACCAAGGTCGAGACGGCCAAGAAGGGCGCGACCGTCACCGTCGAGCCCGCCGCTGGGGGCGAGGCCAAGACGCTTTCGGCCGATATCGTGCTGGTCGCGATCGGCCGTCGCCCGAACACCGACGGGCTCGGCCTGGAAGCGGCCGGCGTCGCGACCGAGCGCGGCCGCGTCATCATCGACGATCATTTCAAGACCAATGTAGCCGGCATCTACGCCATCGGCGACGTGGTGCGCGGCCCGATGCTTGCTCATAAGGCCGAGGATGAGGGCATGGCGGTCGCCGAGATCATCGCCGGCAAGGCCGGCCATGTGAATTACGACGCCATCCCCGGCATCGTCTACACGGCTCCCGAGGTCGCCGCGATCGGCAAGACCGAGGAAGAGCTCAAGGCCGCAGGCGTCGCCTACAAGGTCGGCAAGTTCCCCTTCACGGCCAATGGCCGGGCGCGCGCCATGCGCCATACCGATGGCTTCGTGAAGTTCCTGGCGGATGCCGCGAGCGACCGCGTGCTCGGCTGCCACATCATCGGCCCCCATGCCGGCGATCTGATCGCCGAGGTCACGGTGCTGATGGAGTTCGGCGGCTCGGCCGAGGACCTCGCCCGCACCTGCCATGCGCATCCGACGCTGGCCGAAGCGGTGAAGGAAGCCGCGCTCGCCGTGGACAAGCGTCAGATCCATATGTGAGGGGCGGTCGTCATTCGCTTCCGGCCCTGTTTAATGTAAAATATGGGCATGAACCGTGATCAAGCCACTGCCGAATTGGTCTGCCGTGCCAAAATCTTGCGCGATCGTGGCGCACAGGCTGCGTTCGTCTATGGCTCGACTGCTCGCAACGAGGCGAGAGACGACAGCGACATCGATATTTTCATCGACATCGAGCCCGGCCGGAAGTTCTCTCTGCTCGATCTCGTAGGAATGCAGCGCTATCTTACGGAGGAGCTCGGCGTTGCCGTCGATCTGACGACGCGATCGAGCCTGCATCCCAAGCTCCGGGTGCAAATCGAACGGGAAGCGATCCGGGTCTTCTGATGGTGCGTCGAAGCGACGTCGTCATCGAGGAGATTCTCGACCCAATCATGCTCATTGAGCAGGAGCTTGTCGGCCACACCCAAGCCTCCTTTGCGACAGCGCTCTTTCTGCAGCGGGGAACGGAGCGGTCGCTCGAGATCATTTCCGAAGCCGTGCGCCATCTTCCGGACGCACTGCTTGAAATGCGACCGGAGATTGCTTGGAGTGACGTCCGCTCGATCGGCAACAGGATCAGGCATGAATATTGGCGCGTCGACCCGGCGCTGATCTGGTCAATTGTTATGGACGACTTGCCGGCTCTACGCGCCGCGGTCGAGGATCTGCTCCGGCGCTCGCGCGCCTGAGATTTATCCCCGCCTTGCCCTGAACGCCGTCAGCGTGTTGCGCAACAGGCAGGCGATTGTCATCGGGCCGACGCCGCCCGGCACTGGCGTGATCGCGCCGGCGACACTGACCGCTTCGGCGAAATCGACATCGCCGACCAGCTTGCCGTCGGGCGTGCGGTTGATGCCGACATCGATCACGGTCGCGCCGGGCTTGATCCAGTCGCGCTTGACGAAATGCGGCCGGCCGACCGCGGCCACGACGATATCGGCGCGGCGCACCACCGCGGCGAGGTCGCGCGTGCGGGAATGGGCGATGGTCACCGTGCAATCGGCCTGCAGCAGCAATTGCGCCACGGGGCGGCCGACAAGCTCGGAGCGGCCGATCACGACCGCCTCCAGCCCCGACAGCGTCGGCAACGCCTGCCGCAGCAGCAGCATGCAGCCGAGCGGCGTGCAGGGCACGAGGCCGTTCTTGCCGCCGGCGAGCTTGCCGGCATTGATCGGATGCAGGCCGTCGACATCCTTGGCGGGGTCGATCGCATCGATGATCGCGCCGGTGTCGATATGCTTGGGCAGCGGCAATTGCACCAGGATGCCGTCGACCGCATCGTCGGCGTTGAGGCTGGCGATCTTGGCCAGGAGCTCGGCCTCGCTGGTCTCCGCGGGCAGGCGATGCGCGACCGAGTTCATGCCGATCTCGGCGGCGAGCTTTTCCTTCGAGGCGACATAGACACGGCTCGCCGGATCCTCGCCGACGAGCACGACATGCAGGCCGGGCGCGAGGCCACGTTCCGCCTTGATCGCCGCGACCTCGCGGCCGATCTCGCCCCGTAGCGCGGCGGCTGCCGCCTTGCCATCGATGATGCGCGCCTGATCCGGCATGGTCTGACAATCCTCGTCTCGTCCGCGAGCCGTCCTCATGCGCGATCGGCCCGGCGGCGACAAGCCCGGATGCGACGCCGTCTTGGTTGCACGCGTCATTGCGGGCCGGTATCGATCGCTGCTTATAGGGATACAGGGCCGAGCGGGAGAGACGACGACGTGACCAGCGGTTTTGCTTCCCTGCCCGGCACAGCTTCCTTTCGCCTGAGCAATGCCCGCGCGCCGCTCTGCCTGCTCGACGGCGCTTCGCTCGCTGCCGATCGCGACGGGTTGGCGAAGGTCGATATCGGCGTCGAGCATGGCCGTATCGTCTCGATCCTGCCGGCGGGAACCGAACCGCTGGAGGCAAGCGCCAGCTTTGATCTCGACGGCGGCATCGTGCTGCCGCGCCTCGTCGACTGCCATGTCCATCTCGACAAGGGTCATATCTGGCCGCGCCGGCGTAATCCCGACGGCAGCTTCATGGGCGCGCTGAGCAATGTCCTGATCGACCGCGAGGCGAACTGGTCCGCAGATGACGTGCGGGCGCGAATGGAATTCGGCCTGCGCGGCGCATTCGCTCATGGCACGGCGGCGATGCGGACACATCTCGATTCGCTCGGCAAGCAGATCGGCATCTCCTGGCCGGTCTTCGCCGAGCTCAAGGCGGAATGGGCCGGTCGCATCGCATTGCAGGCATCGCCGCTGTTCGGCATCCAGTTCGCGCTCGAGCCCGGGCATATGCGGGCGGTGACGGCAGCCGTGAAGGCGCATGGCGACGGCATCTTCGGCTGCGTCAGCCATATGATCCCGGAGCTCGATGCGGCGCTCGACCTCGTCTTCCGCACCGCGATCGAGAACGGCTTCGACCTCGATTTCCATGTCGACGAGACCAACGACCCTGAGGCGCGTTCGCTGGAGAACATTGCGGATGCCGCGATCCGCCATGGCTTCGCCGGCAAGATTCTGTGCGGGCATTGCTGTTCGCTTGCCGTGCAGCAGCCTGATGACGAGGCGCGCATCATCTCCAAGGTCAGGGAGGCGGGGATCAGCGTGGTCTCGCTGCCGATGTGCAACATGTATCTGCAGGACCGCGCGCCCGGCCGGACGCCGCGTTGGCGCGGGGTCACGGCGCTGCATGAATTGAAGGCGGCGGGCGTGCCGGTGATGATCGCCTCCGACAACACCCGCGACCCGTTCTATGCCTATGGCGACCTCGACCTGATCGAGGTGCTGCGCGAGGGCACGCGCATCCTCCAGTTCGATCATTCCGGGACCGATTGGGCGAATGCGGTGGCGCGGACGCCGGCCGCGATCATGGGCACTACCGGCGCCGGCGTGCTCTCGCCGGGAGGAGCCGCCGACGTGATCCTGACCCGCGCCCGCGACTGGACCGAGTTCTTTGCCCGCCCGCAGACCGACAGGACCGTGCTGGTGAACGGCCGCGCGATCGACACGACGCTGCCGGATCATCGCGAGCTCGATCATCTGATGGGGCGTTCGGCATGATGGCCGGTTCGTCCATCGCCCTCTGTCGTCATGGTCGGGCTTGTCCCGACCATCCACGTCTTCACATGTCGAGGACGGTGTTCGAGACGTGGATGCTCGCCACAAGGGCGAGCATGACGGTAGAGGCTCGTCTCCCATGACCGCACGCTACGACATCGCCGCGTTGAAGGCCCGCCTCGGTGGTATCCGCAGCGAGGACAACCCGGCGCTGGTGAAGCAGAAGAGCCGCGACTTCTTCTGGTATTCGCCGGTGCTGAAACGCAAGCTCGACCATGTCACGGCCGACATCATCGTGTTGCCGACGAGCGAGGCCGAGGTGCTGGAGGTGCTCACTGCGGCGCATGCGCTGGGCATTCCGGTGACGCCGCGCGGCACCGGCACGGGCAATTACGGCCAGGCCATGCCGCTCTCAGGCGGCGTGCTGCTCGATCTCTCCGGCTTCAACAAGGTCAAGGCGATCGCGCCCGGCCGCTATGTCGCCGAGCCCGGTGCGATCATGGCGCGGATCGATGACGAGACGCGCCGGCATTCGCGCCAGGAGCTCAGGCTCCACCCCTCGACCTATCAGACCGCCTCGATTGGCGGCTTCATCGCCGGTGGCTCGGGCGGCGTCGGCTCGATCAAATGGGGCGGATTGCGCGACTGGGGCAACATCATCGCGCTCAAGGTCGCGACGATGGAAGCCTCGCCGCGCATTCTGGAGCTGAGCGGCGAGGATCTGCACAAGGTCGCTCATGCCTATGGCACCAACGGCATCATCACCGAGGTCGAGATGCCATTGGCGCCGGCTTACGACTGGGTCGATGTCATCCTCGGCTTCGGCAGTTTGCGGGCCGCGACGGAGTTCGCCAATGAGCTGGGCGAGCAGGACGGGCTGGCGCTGAAGAACCTTGCCGTCGTCGCTGCGCCGGCTCCGCATGATTATTTCCTGCGGCACAGGAAATTCCTGCCGCGCGACAGCCATCTCGTCATCGTCATGGCGGCCGATTTCGCGGTCGACTCGCTGCTCGCCTATGCCAAGCGTTTCAGGGGCGCCGCGTTGCTGATGCGTTCGGACACGCTCTTCCCGGAGGAGGCGAAAGGCCTGCCGCCCGCCTATGAGCTCGGCTGGAACCACACCACGCTCAGGGCGCTGCGCGTCGACCCCGCCATCACCTATCTCCAGGTGCTCTACCCGTTCCCGAACCAGGTCGAGCTGGTCGAGGCGATCCATGCGCGCTTCGGTGATGAAGTGCTCTGCCATCTTGAATTCGTCCGCTTCGACGGCAAGATCACCTGCTTCGGGCTGCCGCTGGTGCGCTTCACCACGGAAGAGCGGCTGGAGGAGATCATGGCGATCCATGAGGCGATGGGCGCGCCGATCTTCAACCCGCATCGCTACACGCTGGAGGAGGGCGGCATGAAGCAGACCGACGAAGCCCAGCTCGCCTTCAAGCGGCAGGCCGATCCGCAAGGGCTGCTCAACCCCGGCAAGATGATCGCCTGGGAGGACCCGGCTTACGATTACGCTTCAGGCAAGACCTTCCTGTTCCGCAGCCTGTCCGAAGCCGGGGTGGGCTGAGGATGCGGGTGCTCGTGCTCTATGCCCATCCCGACCCGGAGAGCTATGGCGCGGCGCTGCACGAGGCCGTGGTGACGAGCCTGAAGCAGGCGGGACACGAGGTCGACGATTGCGATCTCTATGCCGAGGGTTTTGACGCCGTGCTGAGCCGGGCGGAGCGCGTGGGCTATCATGACCTCGCCAGCAACACGCGTCCCGTTGCCGGCTATGTCGAGCGGCTGCAACGAGCCGAGGCGCTGGTGCTGTGCTTCCCGGTTTGGAATTTCGGCTATCCGGCGATCCTGAAGGGGTTCTTCGACAGGGTCTTCCTGCCCGGCATCTCGTTCAAGCTGGTCGATGGCAAGGTCAGGCCCAATCTCTGGAACATCCGCAAGCTTGCGGCAGTGACGACCTATGGCGGGTCGCGCTGGCGCGCGTTGTTGATGGGCGATCCGCCGCGCAAGGTGGTCAGGCGGGTGCTGCGCGCGGTCTGCCACCCGAGCGCACGGCCGCTCTATCTGGCGCATTACGACATGAACCGCGCGACGCCGGAGACCCGCCAAGCGTTTTTCGAGCGGGTTCGTGCTATTATCGGCCGGCTGTGAAGCATCTGTCTCACCCACGTCATCAGCGTGTCATGATCGCGGGCGATCTGAGAGCCGGCGAACGATCGCCTAAACCATTAGCAAGGACCGGCTCATGACCAAGTCGCTGGAGAAGAGCGTCGGCCGTGCCCTGCTCGTGACCGCGCGGCTGCATCGCGCGCGAATGGGCGAGCGGCTCAACGCGCTTGGCCTGTTCCCGGGCCAGGAGCAGGCGCTGAAGGCGCTGGTGCCCGCGCCGATGACGATGGGCGAGCTTGCGACCCTGCTCCGGGTCAAGCCGCCGACGGTCTCCAAGACGATCGGCCGGCTTTCGTTGCAGGGGCTCGTCACGCGCGAGGGCGGCAGCCGCGACGGACGCCTCGTCCAGGTCGCGCTGACCGAACTCGGCCAGAAGACCGCGGCGACGCTGGATGCGGTCTGGAACCAGGTCGAGGACGAGTTGCTCGAGCGTCTCGACGCGAAGGAGCGCAAGCAGCTGCGCAAGCTTCTCCGCAAAGCCGCCAAAGGATTGTCGAAAGCCGGCGTCGAGATCGAGGATGGCGACGTCGATGGCGACGAGGCCGATAGCGACGGCTGATACGCGCATGGATTGCATGCAGCGAACGACTGGCTTGAGGCCGTAAAACGGTTAAATCTGCCTTTGGCATTCTGCCAACGCATGACGGAACCTGTCTTGGCCGCCCATCCCCACACTCCGGAAACCAGTCGCACGCGACTGGCCGCGATCGCGCTGATGTGTGGGGCCGTGCTGTGCTTCGCCATGCTCGATGCCAGCGCGAAATGGCTGTCGGCCTCGATGGATCCGGTGCAGGTGGTGTTTGCCCGCTATGCCGGCAGCATGGCGCTGGTCTGCCTGCTGCTCAATCCGTGGAGCCATCCTGGTATCCTGCGGACGCAACGACCCTGGCTCCAGGCGGTCCGCTCGCTGCTGCTGCTGGGCTCGACGTTGCTGAACTTCATCGCGGTCAAATATCTCCAGCTCGCCGAGACCGTCTCGATCATGTTCGCGGGGCCACTCCTGGTGGCGCTGGTCTCCGGCCCGCTTCTGGGGGAGTGGCCGGGCCCGCGCCGGCTTATCGCCATCGGCGTCGGCTTTGTCGGCGTGCTGGTGATCACGCGGCCGGGCTTCGGCGGGATGCATCCTGCCGCCCTGCTCAGCGTGCTCGGCTGCGTCTGCTACTCGTTCTATTCGCTTGCGACGCGCAAGCTTGCCGCCTTCGATCCGCCGGAGACGACGATGGTCTATTCGGGCGTCGCCGGCACGCTTGCCATGCTGCCCTTGATCCCGTTCTTCTGGACGATGCCGCAAAGCCCGCTGGTCTGGTTGCTGATGCTCGCGACCGGGGTGCTCGGTGGCTTCGGCCATTGGCTGCTGATTCTGGCGCATCGGCTTGCGCCGGCGACGGTGCTTGCGCCCTTCATCTATTCGCAGATCGTCTGGATGATCGCGCTCGGCTGGTTCGCCTTCGGCCAGTGGCCGGACCGCTGGACCTTCGTCGGCGCGACCATCGTCATCGCCTCGGGACTATACCTGCTTTACCGGGAGCGGGTCAGGCATGTGCCCGAGGGCTCGGCGCGGCTGGATTGAAGCCCGCAAAAGGCGCGTCATGCTCGGGCTCGACCCGAGCATCTCTTTCCAGAGATTCTCGGGTCTGCGCGGAGTTTATCCTTGGGCCGATCGAAGATCGGACCCGAGGGCTTCGCCCGAGAATGACGGTGGGACTTTCAGACCGAGACCTGCGTGCCGACCTCGACGACGCGGCCGGTCGGGATCTGGAAGAAGCTCGTGGCGTCAGTCGCGCTCTTGGTCAGGCTGATGAAGAGCTTGTCCTGCCAGATCGGCATGCCCGATTGCGGCGAGGCCTTGATCGAGCGGCGCGACAGGAAGAACGAGGTCGACATGATGTCGAACTTGAAGCCCTGCTTGCGCAGCACGGCGAGCCCCTTGGGGATGTTGGGGCTCTCCATATAGCCGTAGACCATCTCGACCCGCCAGAAATCGTCGGTGATCCGCGAGAGCCTGACGCGCTCCTCCTCGGCGACGCGCGGTGTGTCGGCTGAGCGCACGGTCAGGATCACATTGCGCTCATGCAGCACCTTGTTGTGCTTGAGGTTGTGCAGCAGTGAGGCCGGCGCCGTCTCGGGATCGCTGGTCAGGAACACCGCCATGCCCTTGACGCGCACGGGCGGGCTCTTCGACAGCATGCCGACGAGTTCGAGCAGCGGCACATCGGTCTTGCGCGTCTTGTCGAACAGGATCTTGGTGCCGCGCACCCAGGTCCACATCATGACGACGAGCACGATCGCCAGCAGCACCGGCATATAGCCGCCGCTGAACAGCTTGAGCAGGTTGGCCGCGAAGAAGGCGATGTCGATCACCAGGAAGGGCACGATCAGCGCCAGCGTCGCGATCAGGCTCCAGCCCCAGTTGCGGCGGATGACGATGAAGGCGAGCAGCGAACTCACCACCATGGTGCCGAACACGGCGATGCCATAGGCATGCGAGAGGTTGGACGAGGTCTTGAAGGCCCAGACCAGGATCAGCACGACGACCAGCAGCATCCAGTTGATGCGCGGGATGTAGATCTGCCCCGATGTGTGCTCTGAGGTGTGCCGGATCTCCAGCCGCGGCAGCAGCCCGAGCTGGATCGCCTGGCGCGTCAGCGAGAAGGCTCCGGTGATCACGGCCTGGCTCGCGATGATGGTCGCGATCGTCGCCAGGATGACGAGCGGCAGGATCAAGAAGTCCGGCGCGAGCTTGTAGAACGGATTGTCGATCGCGGACGGGTCCGACAGGATGAGCGCGCCCTGGCCGAGATAGTTCAGCCAGAGCGAGGGAAACACCAGCCAGATCCAGGCGCTCTGGATCGGCCCACGGCCGAAATGACCCATATCGGCATAGAGCGCCTCGGCGCCCGTGACGGCCAGGCAGACCGAGCCGAGCACGGCCAGCGAGACGGTGGGATGGTCGACGAAGAAGCGCAGGCCGTAATAGGGGTTCACCGAGGCGAGCACGGTCAGTTCGTCGGCGATGTGATAGATGCCCAGGCCCGCCAGCGCCGCGAACCAGACCAGCATGACAGGGCCGAAGAAATTCGCGACCTTTTCGGTGCCGCCGCTCTGCACCATGAACAGGGCGATCAGGATGATCGAGGCGATCCAGATCAAATAGTCGTCGAGTACTGGCGTTACCAGCTTGAGGCCCTCGACAGCCGAGAGCACCGAGATCGCCGGCGTGATGACCGCGTCGCCATAGAACAGCGCAGCGCCCGCCATTCCCAGAAACAACACGAAGCCGCCGCGCATGCGGCCCAGGCCACGCTGGGCCAGGGCGACCAGCGTCAGGATGCCGCCTTCGCCATTGTTGTCGGCCCGCATCAGCAGCAGCACGTATTTCAGCGTGACGACGATGACAAGCGACCACAGGATCAGCGACAGCACGCCGATGACGATATCGCGCGGCACCGGCGCGTTGGCTGCGGCATTGGTCAGCGCGCCATGGGCCGCGGTCGCGGCCAGAACCGTCTCGCGCAGCGCGTAGAGCGGGCTCGTACCGATATCGCCATAGACGACGCCGAGGGCTCCCAGCGCCAGGACCGCGAAGCTGTTGGTCGAATGGCCGTGCTTGCTCGCGCCACCATGACCATCATCGAGGCCGAAACGGGAATCCTCCGGCCGCGTGGTCGGTGGATTCGGCTGATCATGCCCCATCAGGGATCTCCGCGCGCGCTGCGGTGCAGCGAAAGGCCGGGGCGTCTAACACAAGCAGGCCGGCGCGCAAAGGCGCGCCGGTTCGATCTCACTGCGCCGCATCGCTCAGCCCACCATAACGCTGCGCGATGTAGCCATCGACCATCGTCTTGAATTCGGCGGCGATGGCGGGGCCGCGCAGGGTCGTGACCTTGCGGCCGTCGACGAAAACCGGGGCAACCGGAGCCTCGCCCGTGCCGGGCAGCGAGATGCCGATATCGGCGTGTTTGGACTCGCCGGGTCCGTTGACGATGCAGCCCATCACAGCGACGTTCAGTGTCTCGACACCGGGATAGCGTGTCTTCCATTCCGGCATGGAGCTTGAGATCCAGTTCTGGATGTCCCGCGCCAGCTCCTGGAACACCGTCGAGGTGGTGCGGCCGCAGCCGGGGCAGGCCGCCACCAGCGGCACGAAAGCGCGGAAGCCCATGGTCTGGAGCAGTTCCTGCGCAGCCTTGACCTCGAGCGTGCGGTCGCCGCCGGGCTCAGGCGTCAGCGAGAAGCGGATCGTGTCGCCGATGCCCTCCTGCAGCAGGATGCCGAGCGCAGCCGAGGAGGCGACGATGCCCTTCGAGCCCATGCCGGCTTCGGTGAGGCCGAGATGGATGGCGTAGTCGGCCCGGTTGGCCAGCATGCGGTAGACCGCGATCAGGTCCTGCACGCCCGAGACCTTGGCCGAAAGGATGATGCGGTCCCGGCCCAATCCGATCTCCTCGGCGCGCTGCGCAGAGAGGAGAGCTGACTGTACCATCGCTTCGCGCATCACGGCGCGGGCGTCGAGCGGGGTGGCCGAGACGGCGTTCTCGTCCATCAGGACGGTCAGCAATTCCTGGTCGAGCGAGCCCCAGTTCGCGCCGATGCGCACGGCCTTGCCATGTTTGATCGCGAGCTCGACGATCTGGCCGAACTGCCGGTCCTTCTTGTCCTTGAAGCCGACATTGCCGGGGTTGATGCGGTATTTCGCCAGCGCCTCGGCGCAGGCGGGATGGTCGGTCAGCAGCTTGTGGCCGATATAGTGGAAATCGCCGACCAGCGGCACGTCGATGCCGATGCGGTCGAGCCGCTCACGAATATGCGGGACCGCGGCGGCGGCCTCGTCGCGGTCGACCGTGATGCGGACGAGTTCCGAACCCTGCCGGGCGAGCGCCGCGACCTGCGCGATCGTGCCCGCGATATCGGCGGTGTCGGTGTTGGTCATCGATTGCACGACGATCGGCGCGCCGCCGCCGACGGTGACGGAGCCGACCTGGACCGGCACGGTCAGCCGGCGCGGCTGCGGCCCGGCCTGATCGGGAAGGCAGGGAGGCGACACGCGCTCGTTCATCCTTGAACGCTCCGGCAATGCTCGCAGCGGCCGACGATCTCGACCACCTGATGCGAGGGGGAAAACTGTCGCGTCTGCGCGATCGCCGCCACGGCCTTCTTCATGGCGGGCGAGGAATCCTCATCGACGCCGCCGCAGGCCTCGCAGATCAGGAAGGCGACGACCTCGTCGGCGCCATGGCCGTGCAGGCAGGCGATATAGGCGTTGCGCGAGGAGAGCCGGTGGACGAAGCCCTGCTCGACCAGAAAATCGAGCGCGCGATAGATCGAGATCGGCGCGAGACGGCGCCCGCCGGCCGGCGAGATGCGGTCGGCCAGATCATAGGCCCCGACGGGGCGGTGGTCGGCATGCAGCGCCTCCAGCGCCTTGCGGCGGATCGGCGTCAGCCTGAGACCGCGCTCGCGGCAGAGATGCTCGGCCCGGGCCAGGGCCTGGGCTGCATGATTGCGATGGTCATGCGCATGCCGGCAGATTGCATCGTCAGCGCCGTCATGATCGTGTGCGTGTGGCTGCATTTTGGTCATGTTGCGTTGCAATAGGTCATCAGGCGCCGCGCCGCGACCCTTTTCCGGTCACTGACATATCGCCCGCTCGGCACCGAACCTAAGCATTTCTATCCCTAATGTCAGGAGCCTTGACGTTCATGTTCCTCAAAGACCGCTGCGCCGTGATCACCGGCTCGACCTCAGGCATCGGCCTCGCCTATGCCCATGCGCTCGCCAAGGAAGGCGCGAATCTCGTCATCAACGGCATCCTGCCTGCTGACGACGCGGAAAAGCTCCGTTCCGGGCTCGAAAGCGAGTTCGGCGTCAAGGCGCTGTTCTCGCCCGCCGACATGACCAAGCCCGACCAGATCGCCGGCATGATCGCCCAGGCCGAGGCCGCCTTCGGGGCCGTCGACATCCTCGTCAACAATGCCGGCATCCAGCATGTCGCCCCGATCGAGGAGTTCCCGATCGCGACCTGGGACATGATCATCGCGATCAACCTGACCTCGGCCTTCCATACCACGCGCGCGGCGCTGCCGAAGATGAAGGCGAAGGGCTGGGGCCGGATCATCAACACGGCCTCGGCGCATGCCTTCGTCGCCTCGCCCTTCAAATCGGCTTATGTCTCGGCCAAGCACGGCATCGCCGGCCTGACCAAGACGGTGGCGCTGGAAGTCGCGACCAACGGCATCACCGTGAACGCGATCGCGCCCGGCTATGTCTGGACGCCGCTGGTCGAGAAGCAGATCCCCGACACGATGAAGGCGCGCAACATGACCAAGGAGCAGGTCATCAACGACGTGCTGCTGACGGCGCAGCCGACCAAGGAGTTCGTCACGGTCGAGCAGGTCGCGGCGCTCGCGGTCTTCCTGTGCACGGATGCGGCGAAGTCGATCACCGGCACGATCTTGCCGATGGATGGCGGCTGGACCGCGGCGTGACCGGTCGGCGCAGGCGCAGCTCGGCGCGGGTCAAGGGGCTCGCCGGCCCCAAGGCCGAGAAGACCGTCTCGCTGGCGCTCCAGGGCGGAGGCGCGCATGGCGCCTTCACCTGGGGCGTGCTCGACGCGATCCTGGAGGATGGGCGGCTGGCGATCGAGGCGCTGTCGGGCACCAGCGCCGGTGCGATGAATGCCGTCGTGCTGAGCGAAGGCTGGCTCGAAGGCGGCGCGGACGGCGCGCGCGCCAAGCTCGAAAGCTTCTGGCGGGCGATCAGTGTCGACGGCAAATATGGCGGCTCGGAGCGCTCGCTGATCGACACCATGCTCGGTGCCTGGGGCAGTAACGGCACGCCGCCGGGCCTGATCTGGTTCGAGATGTTCTCGAAGGTCGCGAGCCCCTATGACGTCAATCCGCTCAACATCAACCCGCTGCGCGGCGTCATCGCCGACCTGATCGATTTCGAGAAGGTGCGCGCGAGCCAGGACGTCAAGCTCTTCATCGCCGCGACCAATGTCCGCACCGGCAAGATCAAGGTCTTCAACGGCGACGAATTGAGCCCTGACCATCTGATGGCCTCGGCCTGCCTGCCGATGCTGTTCCAGGCTGTCGAGATCGCGGGCGAGGCCTATTGGGACGGCGGCTATATGGGCAATCCGGCGCTGTTCCCGCTGTTCTACGAGGCCCATTGCGACGACATCATGCTGGTGCAGATCAACCCGCTGCAGCGCAAGGAACTGCCCACCAATGCCCGCGCGATCCAGGACCGGCTGAACGAGATCACCTTCAACGCCTCGCTCCTGCGCGAATTGCGCGCGATCGAGTTCGTCAACAAGCTCGTCGACAGCGGCAAACTGCCGACCGAAGAGTACAAGCGCGTGCTGATGCACCGGATCGATGGCGGGCCGCCCCTGGCGCAGCTGACCTCGTCCTCGCGGATGAATGCGGATTGGGACTTCCTGCTGCGCCTGCGCGACATGGGGCGGGCGGCGGCGAAGCGCTGGCTCAAGCGCAATTACGAGGCGATCGGCAAGGCCGGCACGCTCGACCTCAAGGAGGCGATCTCGTAATCCTGTCGGCCGTCATTGCGAGCAAAGCGAAGCAATCCAGAGGCGGCAGCACTCTACGTCCCCTGGATTTCTTCGCTGCGCTCGCAATGACGGAGAGTTTCCCGCGCACCCACCGCCCTTGCGAAAGCCCGGCCGAACGGGCAATCACCCTCCGAAGCCGTTTCGAGAGACAGAGATTTCCATGACCAAGCTGATCGTCACCGCTGGCCCCTTCGCCTTCGAGGCCAAGCTCGAACTGGAAAACGCGCCCAAGACCTGCGCCGCCTTCCTCCGGCACATGCCGTTCGAGAGCAAGATCGTGCATGTGCGCTGGAGCGGCGAGGGCGTCTGGATGCCGCTCGGCGAGCTCGATTTCGGCGTCGGCTACGAGAACCACACCAGCTACCCGGCGCCCGGCCAGATCATCCTCTATCCCGGCGGCATCAGCGAGACCGAGATCCTGCTCGCCTATGGCGGCGTGCATTTCGCCAGCAAGATGGGCCAGCTCGCCGGCAACCACTTCATCACCCTGACCTCGGGGCTGGAAAACCTCTACACGCTCGGCCGCAAGACGCTGTGGGAAGGCGCGCAGGAGATCAAGTTCGAATTGGCGTGAATTCTACTGGGGCGGTCGTCTGACGCGGCCGCCTGCGCTTCCGGTGCTCACGGACACAGGTCCGCTGCGCTCCGGTTCTCGACAGCCACGCCAGTCAACTCGCCGTAGAGCAGGATGCGAAAAAGTGGGAACCGGTTTTTCGCATTGATCCTGCTCTCACTTTTTGATGAGAGACGGATTCAGACTTCAGCTGGGATCACTCTGTGAGCCCAGCTGAAGTCATCCGGCTCTAGCGAATTCCCGCGCGTTCCTCAATTCCCGCGCGTTCCTCCAAGGCACCGGATCGACAGGCGGCAGAATCTTGCGCAGGCGCGCCGAAAATTCGCGCGCCGCGCGGATTGCCCGGCTGTCGTAACACGGCCATGATTTCGTACCGGGAGGAACGAAATCGATGGTCGCGTTTCCGAAAGCCGACATGGTCCTGCAGAATGGGCCGGTCTATATCGGTTTGAGAGAAGGATATGCTACGGCGGTGGCGCTCTGGGCCGGCAAGGTGCTGGCCACCGGCACACCCGCCGAGATGGCGCCATTGATCGGTCCCGCCACCAAAGTGATCGAGCTTGCCGACCGGACCGCGACGCCGGGGCTCTATGAGGCGCATCTGCATCTGCTGCCGCTCGGGCTGACCATGCTGGAGCTCGATATCCGGCCGCGCTTCGTGCGTACGCTCGATGGCCTGCTGGAGATGATCGCGAAGCGCGCCGCCGAGGTGAAGCCGGGCGAATGGATCCTGGCGCGCGGCTACGACCAGTTCGAGCTCGACGTGAAGCGCCATCCGCATCGCACCGAGCTCGACAAGGCCGCGCCGAACAACCCCGTCTATATCGTGCGCGCCTGCGGTCATCTCTCGGTCGCCAATTCGATGGCCCTGAAGATCGCGGGCATCACCGAGGCGACGCCGGTGCCGCCGGGCGGCGCGATCGAGCAGGTCAACGGCTCGCTCACCGGCCTGATGGCCGAGAACGGCCGCGATCCGATCAAGGCCGTGATCCCGGACCCGACCGATGAGGAGCTGGTCGCGGCGATCGAGCGCGCCGGGCGCTATTGCAACTCCTTCGGCATCACCAGCGTGATGGATGCAGCCGTCGGCATCCGTTCCTATTACCGCGAGGTCGCGGCCTATCGCACGGCGCAGCGCACGGGCCGGCTGCCGGTGCGCACCAATATGTGCCTGCTCGGCGGGCATAACGGCATCGTCGAGCAATGCTTTGCCGACGGTCTCGTCACCGGCGCGGGCGACGACTGGCTCAGCGTCGGCCCGGTCAAGATCTTCACCGACGGTTCGGCCGGGGGGCGCACCGCGGCGATGAGCGAGCCTTATCTGGGCGAGCCCGAGACCAGCGGCATCTTCTGCCTGACCGACCCCGAGATGGACGCGCTGACGCGCGATTATCACGCCAAGGGCTATCAGCTCGCGGTCCACGCCATCGGCGACGCTGCGATCGAGCAGACGCTGAATGCGATGGAGGCGGGGCTCAACGACCATCCCGATCCCGACCGCCGCCATCGCATCGAGCATTGCGGCTTCAACTCGCCCGAGCAGATCGCGCGCATGGCCCGGCTCGGCATCGAGCCGGTGCCGCAGCCGGTCTTCATCTATGATTTCGGCGATCTCTATCTCTCGGTGCTCGACGAGAAGCGCGCCAGCGAGAGCTATCCGATGCGCGACTGGATCGCGGCCGGGCTGAAGCCCGCGGCCTCCTCCGACGCGCCGGTCTGTGACGCGAATATCTGGCCCAACATCTACACCATGCTGACCCGCAAGAGCTCGCGCGGGACGGTGATCGGCGGCGACCAAGCCCTGACGATTGACGAGGTGATCGCCGCCTACACCGATTTCGGGGCTTATGTGAATCGCTCTGAGACCCATCGCGGCCGGCTGTTGCCGGGCATGGCGGCGGATGTCGCCGTATTCTCGCGCGACCTCTCCAAGGCGACGCCGGAACAGCTCTTGCACGAGACCCGCTGCGACCTGACGATCATCGAGGGCAAGGTGGTGTACGAGGCGGAGGCGTGATGGTTTCGTCATTGCGAGGAGGCGCAGCCGACAAAGCAATCCAGAGGGGCTCGCTCGACGTCCCCCTGGATCGCTTCGCTGCGCTCGCAATGACGGGTGTGGACCACTCATGCTGAACCACATCGCTCAGCGCCTAGCCCTTTCGGTGCCGGTGCTGTTCGGCGTGCTGCTTTTTGGTTTCCTGCTGCTGCAGCTCGTTCCCGCGGACCCTGCCGCGATCATCGCCGGGCCGATGGCGAGCCCCGAGCTGGTCGCGCAGATCAGGCAAGACATGGGGCTCGATCGGCCGATCATCATTCAGTTCGCGATCTATATGGGGCGCGTGCTGCAGGGCGATCTCGGCGTCTCGCTGATCTCGAACACCCGCGTCACCACGGAGCTGGCCGAGGCGATCGGCCCGACCGCCGAGCTGATGTTCGCCTGCCTGGTCTGGGCGGTGCCGCTGGGCATCGCGCTCGGGACGATAGCTGCGGTCTATCGCGGGCGCCTGCTCGACCGGCTGGTGATCGCGGTTTCAGTCGCCGGGGTCTCGACGCCGGTGTTCTTCATCGGGCTGATCCTGATGCAGTATATCGGCTACCATTGGGAGCTTTTACCTTTCATCGGGCGCGGCGGGCCGCTCTGGAGCCTGGAAGGGCTCGCCTCGATCGTACTGCCGGCGCTGACGCTCGGACTGGTCTTCATCGGCCCGATCGCGCGGATGACGCGGACCGCCGCGCTCGAAGTGTTGAACGCCGACCATGTCCGCACAGCCCGCGCCAAGGGATTGGCCGAGCGCACCGTCATCCTCCAGCATGTGCTGCGCAACGCCTTGATCCCGGTGGTGACGCTGATCGGCCTCCAGGCCGGCTATCTGCTCGGCGGCGCGGTCGTCACTGAGACGATCTATTCCTGGCCGGGTGTCGGGCGGCTCGCGGTCGGAGCGATCCTGGCGAGCGACTTTCCTCTGGCGCAGGGCGCGATCCTGGTGCTGGCGCTGGCCTTCCTGGTGATCAATCTGATCGTCGACATGCTCTATGCGGTGCTCGATCCGAGGGTCGAGAGCCATGGCTGACCTGACGACCCAGGCCGCACCGGTGACGGCGCAACGGAGCTGGCTCTCGCCGATCTGGCGGCGGATTCTTGGCGACAAGCTCGCCTTGGCGGCGGCGATCATCCTTCTGACGATCGTGCTCGCGGCTTTGTTTGCGCCCTGGCTTGCGCCCTTCGACCCCTATGAGACGACGCGTCGCCCCTTCATTCCGCCGCGCTGGAGCGAGGGCTCGCTGCCGCAATACTGGCTCGGCACCGATGGGCAGGGGCGCGACATGCTCTCGCGCCTGCTCTACGGGACGCGATTGACGCTGGTGATGGGGTTGGCCTCGATCATCCTCGGCGGCGGGCTCGGCGCGATGCTGGGTTTGCTCGGCGCCTTCTACCGGCGGCTCGATCCTTATGTGATGCGCTCGGCCGACATCCTTTTGTCCTTCCCCGCCATCCTGCTGGGACTGGCGCTCGCCGCCGTCGTCGGCCCCGGACTCACGGCCATCGTGATCGCGCTCTCGATCGCCACCGTGCCGGATGTCGCGCGCATCACGCGCAGCGCCGCGATCGTGGTGATGGGGCAGGATTACATGGAGGCCGGCCGTGCGCTCGGCCTGCCGGACAGGACGCTGATCTGGCGCTATCTGGCGTTGAACTGCATCTCGCCGGTCTTCGTCTTCATGACGCTGCGCTTCGGCCAGATCATCCTGATCGGGGCGGCGCTGTCGTTCCTGGGGCTGGGCGTGCGCCCGCCCGAGGCGGAGCTCGGCATGATGGCCTCGCTCGGGCGCGACGCCTTGTTCTTTGCGCCGCATATCTCGCTGCTGCCGAGCCTCACGATCATCGCGATCGTGCTTTGCGTGAACCTGCTTGGCGATGCGCTGCGCGATCTGCTCGATCCGCGCATGAGGAACATGTGATGGCGAGGCCTCGCTCATTCCTCGCCACTCCCACACCGTCATCCTGGGCGCCCGCAGGGCGTCCCGGGATCCATCGGAGGGCTTAAGCGCTCTACGATGGATCCCGGAGCTGCGCCGCTTCACGGCTTGTCCAGGATGACGCGGAGGAAAACGACGCCGATTTCGAGACTTCGCACGACCGACAAAAAAGGGGAGAACGAGCGTGAAACATCTGTCATCGATCGCCGCCGGAGTCCTGCTGGGGCTCGCGGCGCTAGCGAGCCCGGCGCTCGCGCAAGGCTCCAATGCCAGCCTCACCATCGTGCGCGAGGTCGACAGCGACCGCTATGATCCGCATCGCTCGACGGCGCGCTCGGCCTCCGAAGTCCTCTTCATGATGGCCGACACGCTGGTCTCGCTCGACCACGACATGGCGACGATCAAGCCCGGCCTCGCCACCTCCTGGACGATGGCGCCCGACGGCAAGACCTACACCTTCAAGCTGCGCAACGACGTCTCCTTCTGCGACGGCAAGAAGCTGACGGCGCAGGATGTGGTCTATTCGATCAAGCGCTGGATCGATCCCGCGACGCGCTCGCCCGTGGCCTGGCGCGCCGGCAAGATCGAGGACATCGTCGCGACCGACGATTACACGGTCGAATACAAGCTCAAGGCACCGTTCTCGGAATTGCTCTACCAGCTCACCCAGAGCTTCGCCGTCGTCGTCGACAAGGCCAATGTCGAGGCGCTCGGCGCCGATTTCGGGGTCAAGGGCTTCAACGGCACCGGCCCCTATTGCTGGGGTGACTGGAAGCCGCGCAACGAGTTCAGGCTCAAGCGCCACGCCGCCTATAAATGGGGCCCGCCGATCTATCAGAACACCGGGCCGGCGCAGATCGAGGAGATCGTCTGGCGCATCGTGCCGGAGGACAACACCCGTCTGGCCGCGGTGATGACCGGGCAGACCCAGGTGACGCAATATGTGCCCTATTCCGGCATGGCCCAGATGCGCGCCAACAAGAACCTCAGGATCGTCGAGTCGAAGGAGGCGTTCTGGACCTATTTCGTCGGGTTCAAGATCGACAAGGAGGGCGTCAGCGATCCGGCCGTGCGCAAGGCGATGGTGATGGCCGTCGATCAGAAGGCGATCGCCGAGAACCTCTATTTCGGCGAGGTCGAGCCGGCCTATAGCTATATCTCGACCGAGGCGCTGGACTGGAACAAGGCGCTGACGCCGAACCTGATCAAGACCAATGTCGCCGAGGCCAACAGGATCCTCGACGCGGCCGGCTGGGTGAAGGGGCCTGACGGCTTCCGCATGAAGGACGGCAAGAAGCTCTCGCCGGTCGTCTATGGCTTCACCGGCTCGACCTGGCAGAAGCTGATGGAGGCGATTCAGGGCGATCTGCGCAAGATCGGCGTCGATCTCAAGGTCCAGCTCTTCGATGCCACCATTGCCTGGGGCAAGATGGCGACGCAGGAGTTCGACATGTTCGGGATGAGCTTCCCCTACATCTCGGCCGGCGATGCGCTGAACCTGTATTTCCCCTCGGCCAATGCGCCGACACCCAACCGGATGAACTGGAAGGACCCGGCGACGGACGAATTGCTCACCAAGGGCATCACCGCGCTGAACGAAGCAGACCGCGCGGCCGCCTATGGCGAGGTTCTGACGAAGGTGCATGAAGCGGCGGTCTGGCTGCCGCTCTATCACGAACCGATGAAGATCGCGGCCTCGGCAAGGCTTGGCCCCTTCAAGGCCCACAACATCTATGGTTGCGGGCTGTATAAGGGGCTGGATCTGAAGTTCGTTCGCTGATCCTGCGTCATTCTCGGGCGAAGCGGAGCGCAGACCCGAGAATCTCCTGCTGGAGATGGTCGGCTCAAGGCCGACCATGACGTCCTGCCGTCCTCATTTGCTCATCGCCTCGCCTTCACGCTGGAGCCCAGCCCATGACGATCACCCTCATCCGCAACGCCAGCTGGATCGTCGCTTACGACGCCAAGGCCAAGGGCCATGTCTATCTGCGCGATGGCGATGTCGCCTATGAGGGCGACCGCATCCTGCAGGTCGGCGGAAGCTATAAGGGCAAGGCCGATGCGACGATCGACGGGCGCGGCAAGATGGTCATGCCCGGTCTCGTCAACATCCACTCGCACCCCTCCTCGGAGGCGATGTGCAAGGGCTGGAACGACGAGCTCGGTAGCGCGAAAATGTACGGCACGGCGCTCTACGAATTCATGCCGCTGTTCCGCTGCGACGCCGCAGGCGTCAAGCCCTGCGCGCAGGTGACTTATTCCGAACTGCTGATGTCGGGCGTCACCACGCTGGTCGACATGTCCGCCGCCTGGGACGGCTGGTTCGAGACCTTCAAGGCCTCGGGCCTTCGCGCCGTGTTCGCGCCGATGTACCGCTCGGCGCGCTGGTACACCGATAACGGCCATCTGGCGCAATATGAGTGGGACGCCAAGGCCGGTGAGAAGGCGATGGCGCAGGCCATGAAGCTGCTGGACCAGGTTGCGGCCGACGCAACGGGCAGGCTTTCCGGCATGGTCTCACCCTCGCAGATCGACACCTGCACGCCCGAACTGATCCAGGCGAGCTATGAGGAGGCGGAGACGCGAAAAATTCCCTTCCAGATCCATGCCGCCCAGAGCGTGGTCGAATTTCATGAGATCACGCGCCGGCATGGCATGACTCCGGTGGAGTGGCTGGAAGAGCTCGACGTGCTCGGGCCGTTCTCAATCATCGGCCACGGCATATTCCTCGACCATCACTCCTCGGTGAAATGGCCTGCGACCGACGATATGGGCGCGCTGGTCGAAACCGGCACCAATGTCGCGCATTGCCCGATCGTGTTCCAGCGCCGCGGCATCGCGATGCAGAGTTTCGGGCAGTATGTCGCTGCCGGCATCAATGTCGGTATCGGCACCGACACCTATCCCCACCACATGCTGGAGGAATTGCGCGCCGTCTGCATCGGTTCGCGCATGATGGCCGAGGACGTCTATGACGTGCGGACCTCGGACGCTTTCAATGCGGCGACGCTGGGCAGCGCCAAGGCGCTCGGCCGCGACGATATCGGCCGGCTCGCCAAGGGCGCGAAAGCCGACATCGTGCTGGTCGACGTCACCCATCCGATGATGCGCCCGCTGCGCGATCCGCTCCGCAGCCTGATCTATGCGGCGGGCGAGCGGGCGGTGACGACCGTGATCGTCGACGGCGTCACGGTGGTCGAGAATGGCAAGGTGCTGACCATGGACTATGCCAGCGCCGCCGCCGAACTGGAGGAGGCGCAGCGCCGGGCCGAGCCCAACGTCAAGGGTCTCGACTGGGCCAAGCGAGACCATCTCGAGATCTCGCCGCTGACCTTTCCGGCTGGCCGGGGCTGAATGCAGGCGATTGCCCGGCGCGCTCCGTCATCCTGGGCGACCTATGGTCGCCCAGGATGACGACGTGGTCCGGGCGGTTTTAAACCAGTTGCTTGTCCGCAGAGGCGTCGCCATTCACGGCGGGCTTCTCGCATAGCGCCAGCATGGCGCGGGCGATTTCCGCCTCGCCCATGATCGTCAGGCTCGCGCCGCATTTGGTCAGATGCTCGACGGCCGCGTCGGAATGGGCGCGGGCGATGATCGGCAATTCGGGATTGTCGCGTCGCGCCTGTTCGCAGACCTGGCCGGCCTCGAAGCTCTCGGGAATGGCGACGAAGAGCCGCCGCGCCCGCGCCAGGCCGGCGGCTGCCAGCACGCCTGGATCGGCGGCGTTGCCGACGAGCACCGCGGCGCCCTGGTCCCTGGCTATGGCGATGGCTTCGGGCTGTTCCTCGATGACGAGGAGGATCTCGCCCTGCGCCACTAGGCCCGCTCCCAGGAGCGCGCCGACCCGGCCATAGCCGACGACGACCATGTGATCGCTCAAGCTGGTGGCGACGATGTCGCGCTCGGGTTCCGGCTCGGGCTCCGGCTTGGCGGCGCTCGGCTTGGGCTTCGCCGAGCTCGCCTCCGTCGTGAAGCGCTCGATGATCGCAAACAGCACCGGGTTGAGCAGGATCGAGAGGATCGCGCCCGCCAGGATCAGGTCGCGGCCCTGTTCGGGCAGGATCGCCAGCGAGACGCCCAGGCCCGCCAGAATGAAGGAGAACTCGCCGATCTGCGCCAGCGACGCCGAAATGGTCAGGGCGACGGCATTCGAGCGGCCAAAGGCACGCACGATCAGCCAGGCGGCGAGCGATTTGCCAAACAGGATGATGGCGAGTGTCGCCAGCAAGGGCAGCGGCGCGCGCAGCAGGATGCCGGGGTCGAACAGCATGCCGACGGAGACGAAGAACAGCACCGCGAAGGCGTCGCGCAGCGGCAGCGATTCCTCGGCGGCGCGCTGGCTCAATGGCGATTCGTTCAAGATCATGCCGGCGAAGAAGGCGCCGAGCGCAAACGAGACGCCGAACAGGCTCGCCGCCATGAAGGCGACGCCGAGCGCCAGCGCCAGCACTGCGAGCCTGAACAGCTCGCGCGAGCCGGTATGGGCGACCCAATGCAGCACCCAGGGGATGACGCGCCGCCCGACGATGAGCATGAAGGCGATGAAGGCCACGACCTTGGCGAGCGTCAGCCCCAGCACGCCCCAGAGGCCGAGGTCGAACTGCCCGGAGAGCGGAACGGGCGTACCCGGCCTGGCGCCGTTCAGGGCGTCGGCGATGGTCGGGATCAGGACGAGCGCCAGCACCATGGCGAGGTCCTCGACGATCAGCCAGCCGACCGCGATCTTGCCTTTCTCGGTCTGGACCAGTCGGCGCTCCTGGAGCGCGCGCAGCAGCACGACGGTGCTGGCGACCGAGAGCGCGAGCCCGAAGACGAGACCTGCGACCCAACCCCAGCCGAGCGAAAGCGCCAGGCCCAGGCCGAGCAAGGTCGCCACCGCGATCTGGACGAGAGCGCCGGGGACCGCGATGGTTTTGACCGAGAGCAGATCCTTCAGCGAGAAATGCAGGCCGACGCCGAACATCAGCAGGATGACGCCGATCTCGGCCAGTTCGTTGGCGAGGCCCTGATCGGCGACGAAACCGGGCGTGAAGGGCCCGACTGCGACGCCGGCGAGGAGATAGCCGACCAGGGGAGAGAAGCGCAGCTTCTGAGCAAGCGCTCCGAAGATGAAGGCGAGGCACAGGCCCGCGACGAGAATGGCGATCAGCGGGCCAGGATGCATCAGGTCTCCAGAAGGCGGCAGGATTGCGGAAGGCGGCAGGATTACGGAAGGCAGATGGTGGCTCGAGAGAGCACTCGAAGCATGGCGTCTGGGTCGCGCAATTTCAACCTTGAGGCGGTCTTTTCAGAGCGCTTTCGACGGGGGCGAGGTGGCGTTTCCGCCAGGCGGCCTCAGGCCTTTGGCTTGTCCAGCAGGACGCGACCCTGCTTCTCGACGCCAAGCTTCAGCGCCTCGGCGAATGTCGCCAGCACCCAGGGCAGCATCATCTCGACGCGCACCAGCCTCTCCTCGACGGTGAGGCTGCCCCGCACCGTATAGCCCAGCGCGGCCACGCCGAAATCCAGCGTGTCGTCGCGCCACTCCTCCTCGACGAGCTGCATCTTCACCATGCCGAGCTTGTCGCGGATGCGGTCGACGCCGCCACGGATGCGTGCGAGCGCGGCCTCGCGGCCGAGTTCATGGGAAATCGTGATGCTGACAGGCTTGGCCATGGGATTCGCAGTCGAAGGGGCGGCGGCAGACGCGCCCACACTAGGGTCGCCAGAGTTCCAGCGGCACGTGCAGTCGCGTCGGGATGAAGGATAGGCTGCGAAGGCTGGGCGGGCCAGAGGAGAGTGGGCTCAGATCGCGTCGCCTTCGGACGGAAACGCCCGAATGCGACGAACGTGATCGATTCTAAAAGCTTAGAGCATTGCTCACGCGAAAAGCCGGTGCCCAGTTTTTCGCGCAATGCTCTAAAGGTTGCGCTCGTTCAGCGCCTTCTGGCCATGTTCGGTGACGAGCCAGCGCCCGCCGAGCGGCTCGACGAGGCCGCGATCCTTTAGCACGACCAGCATGTCATCGTCGAAGATGAAATGGGTGGTCTGCTCGTCGATGCTCTCGAGGGCGATCCATTCCGGGTCCGACATTACGCCAGGGCGGGTGATCTGGAGGTGCTGTGTTTGCATGAGCGTCTCCTTCTCGATTGGGATGGATGATTGCTCGATTGGGATGGACGATGCTGAATCCCATTCAATCTTGGCGCTGTCATGACCGGGTGCCGTCCGAAACAAGCCTTTGCCGGCAAGGCTTTGCGCGCGGGCCCGCGCCACGTGTAAGGGGCTCGCGAAGGGCGGAAACGGGCGTCGATGCGACGCGTGCTTTCCGCCGGGCGGAACTCTCGCATCGCTGCTTCGTTCATTGAACTTGGATCTGTGTATGGAAGGAGGTTCGCAATGGCGACCATGAACAAGTTTCCGCCCGACACGCCGAAAGGCTGGGACGAAGCCGGTGACGAGATCGACAATGCGACCAACGGCCTGCGTGCCAAGGCCGCCGATGTCGCCGACAAGGCGACGGAGACGGTCAAGGGGGGCTACTACCGTGCCAAGGACGCCTTGACGGATATCGATCCGGTCGAGACCGCCCGCGAGGGCGGCCAGGCGGTGATACGCGTGGTCGAGCGCAATCCCGTCGTCGCGTTCGGGCTGGGCGCGCTGGGCATCGGATTGATCGCCTGGGCGAGCCTGCGCTCACCTCCCGCGTCGCGCTGGGAGCGCTACCAGCCCGATTTCGATAGGCTGCGTGGCCTGCTCGGTGATTACGGCAAGGACGCAGCCAAGTCAGGCGAGGGCGCGCTGAAGAGCAGCCAGCAATGGCTGAACGCCCATAGTGGCGATGCGCGCGACTATGCCGGCTATGGCGGCCGGATGATCGCGCAGCGGGCTCAGAAGGAGCCGATCGCAGCGATGTTAGGGATCGGGTTAGCGGTCTATGCGCTCGGATCATTGCTGGGCTCGTCGAGCGAGGCGGCTCCCGCGCGCAAACGGCCCGCACCGAAGCGCTGACGGACCCAGCCCTTTAGTTTTGTCGCGTTTCCTTCACGCGACCCGGCGTCCACTTCGCTCGAAAACGCTCGAGCCACGAAAAACCCCGCAGCCTTTCGGCCGCGGGGTTTTGTTTTTGACATCGACAAGCCTGTCAGATCAGACGGGCTCGTCGGTGTTCAGCTATCAATACCAGCCGTAACCACGGCGGCCGTAGTAACCGCGGCCGTAATAGGAGCGGTTGTCAGCGGCGATGAGCGCACCGCCGATGACGCCGGCGGCGACGCCGGCCGCAACAGCGCTGCCGGCTTCGTTCGAAGCGCGACGGTTCTCGGTGAAGTTGGCCGAGCGGCACTGCTGATAGGCGCGGGTGCCGGGGCGGAAGCCCTGCGACTCGCAGGTGATTTCGGCATCAGCCAGTGATTCCTGCCGCGTCTGGCAGCCAGCAAGTACGGCGGCCAGCGCGCCAACGATGAGAAGGGTACGCATCAATTTTTCCTTTTCAGCCTCCCAATGGAGCAAGGACTTAAAATACACACGCCGTTGCAGGTCAAGAACAACCGCGCCTGTTGGTTTAAGCAGTCTCGATCGTCATGGGAATACTCGGTCGCCTTGGGCGCGCCATTGTTTAGCCGACCTTGCGCCCAGGTTTCTCCACGACCTTGCCCGAACGGGCAAGCGTAGCGATTTCCAGCGCCGGCATGCCGGATTTCTCGGCGATGGCGCGGTCCTGCTCCATGATGGCGTCGCGCGCCGGCTCGTCGCCGTCGAGGCCGCCGAGGAGTGCGGTCGGCACCCGTCGGTTGGAGCGGCGCGAGCCGTCGGTATAGACGACGTCGAACATCACGAATTCGGCATCGAGCGGCTTCGATTTCTTGCGGGCCATGATGGGGGTCCTTTCGGAAAATGGACGGGCCGCGCGATGCGGCGGCTAAAGTGCCAATGTCTGAAACCGTCTCTCACCGAAGGTGAAAGCTGATCTATGCGAAAAACCGGTTCCCACTTTTCGCATCCTGCTCCAGGCGTGGCGGCGGGTGGCGCGCTGCCTCTGCAGGTGTCGCGCGACGCCTAGACCATGGTTCGCGCCGATGCAATGCGACATGCCGGCCCGGTTCTGCGGCGGGCGCGGCCGGGATGGGCGAAATTTTCGCCGCCGCGCCGAAGATGCGGGCATGATCGGGACCGGTCACGCTTGTGGGCGGCACGGTTGAAGGCTTAGGTCGGCCGCCGTCGCGTGCAAGCTGTGTGAAGGGGCGTTTCTTGAGAATCCTGGTCTTTGGCGGTGTCGGTTTCGTCGGGCTCAACATCGCGGAGGCGATGTTGATGAAAGGCGACGACGTTGTTGTGTTCGACCGCATGGCGTTGCCTGCTGCCACCCGGAAGGCTTTTTCCCGGCTGCCGGGGCGCTTGACCGCTATCCAGGGGGACGTCACCGACAAGATGGCGATTGCCGAGGTGGTGCAGCCCGGCGTGGACGTCGTCATCATGGGCGCTGCGATCACCGCCGGCGCGGCGCGCGATGCACGCGACCCGGAGACGATCCTGCAGGTCAATCTGCTTGCTCAGGTGCCGATCCTGGAGGCGGCGCGGGCTGCGGGTGTCCGGCGCATCGTCAATCTGAGTTCGGCCGCTGCTTATGGGGTGGCCGGAGAGCGCTATCAGGAGCTCGACGAGGAGACGCCGGGCGATCCGGTCAGCCTCTATGCGATCAGCAAATGGGCGAGCGAGCGCGTCGGCGGGCGGCTGGCCGATCTCTGGGGGCTCGATCTGGTCTCCTTGCGGCTCAGCGGCGTCTTCGGCCCCTGGGAGCGTGCGACGGGCGTGCGCGACACACTGAGCCCGCAAAGCCAGATCCTCGCTGCTGCTGGGAAGGACGAGCCCGCGATCCTGCCCCGACCAGGCCTGCGCGACTGGATCTACGCGCCCGATCTCGCCGAGGCGGTGCGGATCCTGGCGGGCGCGCCAGCCTTGCGTCATCGGCTCTACAACATTTCGACGGCGCGGCGCTTCGCGGCCCTGGAGTGGGGGCAGGCGCTGGCAGCCAATTTTCCCGGTTTCATCTGCCGCCTGGCTGAGCCCGGCGAGGCGGCAACGATCGACCTGCACGGGCCGGGCGACCGCGCGCCGCTGTCCACTTTGCGGATGAGCGAGGAATTCGGCTGGGAGGCCGCAACCGGTGTAGCGGAGTCAGCGAATGCACTGGCCGCCTGGTGGTGGATGCATGGCCGGGGGCTTGGGCGGTGAAGGGATTTGGACGATGAAGGAGCTCGGGCGATGAAGCTTGGGGGAAAGGTCGCTCTGCTGACCGGCGCCGGCTCGGGCATCGGGCAGGCGAGCGCGCTGCTCTTTGCTCGCGAAGGCGCTTGCGTCGCAGTCGTCGATCGCGATGCCGAGGCTGCGCAGGCGGCGGTGGCGCTGATCATCGAGGCCGGTGGGCAGGCTTGCGCTCATATCGGCGATGTCGGCTTGCCGGGCTTCGCCGATGGCGTCGCGGAACAGGTCCTCGCGCGCTTCGGCCGTATCGACGTTCTGGTGACGGCCGCCGGCTTTTCCTGCGGCGGCACGGTGACGACGACCACGCCCGAGGATTGGGACGCCGTCTTCCGCGCCAATGTCGGCGGCACCTTCCTCTTCGCCAAGGCTGTGATCCCGGCGATGCAGCGGCGGGGTGGCGGTGCGATCGTGACCTTCGCCTCGCAGCTGGCTCTGGCCGGCGGGCGCGGCAACAGCGCCTATATCGCGGCCAAGGGGGCGATCCTCAGCCTGACCCGGACGATGGCGCTGGACTATGCCGGAGACGGCATCCGCGTGAACGCGATCGCTCCAGGCGCGATCGACACGCCGATGCTGCGGCGCAGTTTTGCCCGCCATGCCGAACCCGAGCCGCTGCGCGAGGCCTCGCGCAACCGCCATGCGATGAAGCGCTTCGGCCGCGCCGAGGAGGTGGCGCAAGCCGCGCTCTATCTCGCCAGCGAGGCCTCCTCGTTCAGCACCGGGACGACGCTGGTGGTCGATGGCGGCTGGCTTGCCGCGTGACCGGTTTCCGGCATGATCACTGCATGGGATGTTGCCATGAAGCATGACGGATTATCGGTTCTCGAGAGCCGCATCGCCGCCGATCTCGCCCGCACCGCCCATCCCAGCGCGCCCTGGCTCGAGCCGGTTCCGGGGCCGGACGGCAAGCCGGCCTATGACGTGATCGTGGTCGGGGGCGGCCAGTCGGGGCTGGCGACAGCCTTCGGCCTGCAGCGCTCGCAAGTCACCAACATCCTGGTGCTCGACAAGGCGGCTGCGGGGCAGGAAGGGCCATGGCGCTCCTATGCGCGCATGCATACGTTGCGCAGCCCGAAGGATTTCACCGGCCCCGATCTCGATGTGCCGAGCCTGACCTACCAATCCTGGCACGAAGCCAAATTCGGTCTCGAAAGCTGGGATGAGCTGGCGTTGATCTCGAAAGGACACTGGGCGGATTATCTTGGTTGGTTTCGCCATGTCGTCGGCATCCCCGTCCGCAACGAGGCGGAGGTGGTCGATATCGCCCCCGCCGGCGGGCTGCTGGCCGTGACGCTAAGCAGCGGCGGCAAGGCCGAGACGCTGCATGCCCGCAAGATCGTGCTCGCAACCGGGCAGGAGAGCCTGGGCGACTGGACCATGCCGGCGCCGCTGATGGCGCTGCCGGCCTCACGCAGCGCGCATTGCGCCGAGCCGATCGATTTCGCCGCGCTTGCGGGCAAGCGCGTCGCGGTGATCGGGGCCGGCGCGTCGGCTTTCGACAATGCCGCGACAGCGCTGGAGGCCGGGGCGGCGCAGGTGCATCTGCTCTGCCGCCGGCCCGAGGCGCAAGTGATCCAGCCCTATCGCTGGCTGACCTTTCGCGGTTTCCTTCGCCATCTCAGCGACCTCGACGATGCCTGGCGCTGGCGTTTCATGAGCGCCGTCCTGGCGCTGCGGGAGGGGTTTCCGCAAGCGACCTATGACCGCTGCGCCCGCCACGACGCCTTTTCCCTGCATCTCGGCGCGCCTGCTCTGAGCGCGATCGACGGGCCTGGCGGTGTCGAGATCGCGACGCCGCAAGGCTCGCTCACGGTCGATTTCGTCATCGCTGCGGCCGGTATCGAGATCGACCTCTCCGTGCGGCCGGAGCTTGCGGGCTTTGCCGGCAACATCGCCTCCTGGGCGGACCGCTATGCGCCGCCGACGGCCGAGCGTGACGAGCGGCTCGGCCGCTTCCCCTATCTCGGCGATGATTACGCGCTGACCGAGCGCGTACCGGGCGCGACGCCCTGGATCGGCGACATCCATCTCTTCACCATTGCCTCGACGATGAGCTTCGGAGCGTCCGGTTCCTCGATCAACGCGATGACCACGGCGGTGCCCAAGCTCGTCTCGGGCATCACGCGCGGGCTGTTTCGCGCCGATGTCGAGCTGCACTGGGCCTCGTTCCAGGCCTATGACGTGCCGCAAGCCGTGCTGCGGTGATCCTTTCTCGGATGGAAGGGAAAGGATGCTTCCCGCCTCGGGCGGGAGGAGAGATGATGCACTGTATGGCACCACGCTTGCATCCGGTTCCGCGAGAGCAGGATGCGAAAAAGTGGGCACCGGTTTTTCGCATAGAATCCTGCTCTCACTCCTGGATGAGAGACGGATTGAGATTTCAGATGGGATCATTCTGTGATCCCATCTGAAATCATCCGGCTCTAGGAACCAACCTGATGACTGCGCCGATGAAGAGGGAAACGACCATGACGATCGTGCGGACGGGCTGGCTTGCAGCCGCGCTCTTGACCTCGACAGCTCTCCTGGCCTCGCCGGCGCTGGCCCAGACACGTGCCGAGACGCTGCGCCATGTCACCGGCGCGGCCATCAACACGCTCGATCCCAACATTCCAGGCTCGACCCGTGAGGCCTTCGGCCTGAGCCTCCTGACTTATGACCGGCTGCTCTCCTTCGGCAGGAAGCAGATCAACGGCAAATGGGTGTTCGATCTCGACAGCATCCGCGGCGAATTGGCCGAGAGCTACACGGTCAGCCCCGACGGGCTGAAGATCAGCTTCAATCTGCGCAAGGACGCCAAGTTCCACGACGGAACGCCGGTGACGGCCGAGGATGTGAAATGGTCGCTCGACCGTGAGGTCAGCGCCAATGTCCTGGGCAAGGGCCAGTTGCTGACCGGCTCGCTGACCAGCCCGGATCAGTTCAAGATCATCGACGCCCACACCTTCGAGGTCACGCTGCCCAAGCCCGACAAGCTGGCCTTGGCGAACCTTGCCGTGGTCTATCCCGTGATCATCAATTCGAAGCTGGCGAAGTCGCATGCGACGGCTGAGGACCCCTGGGCGCTGAACTGGCTCAAGGACAACACTGCCGGCTCCGGCGCCTACATCATCGAAAGCTACAAGCCGGGCGAGACCACGATCCTGCGCCGCAATCCGGACTGGAATCGCGGCTCGGCCGACAAACCGGCGAGCTTCAAGCGCATCATCACCCAGACCGTGCCGGAAGCCGCCACGCGCGCCAATCTGGTCGAGAAGGGCGATGCCGACATCGTCATCGACCTGCAGGCGACCGACGCCGCCGACTTGGAGAAGAAGGGCAAGCTCAAGGTCGTCTCGACGCCTCAGTACAATTCGATCACCTTCGTTTCGTTCAACAACCAGATGCCGCCCTTCGACAAGATCGAGGTCCGGCGCGCCATCGCTGCGGCGCTGCCCTATGACGACATGTTCAAGGCGGCCCTGTTCGGACGCGGGGCGCCGCTCTATGGCGCGAGCTGGCCGGATGGCAAGGCCCCGACCGGCGAGGTCTTCCCGATCCCGCAGCCGCTGAAGACGGACCTCGCCGAGGCCAAGAAGCAGCTTGCGGCGGCCGGCCTGCCCGATGGCTTCTCGACCACCTTCTCCTTCAATGTCGGCCAGGCCGGCACGGCCGAGCCGATGGCGGCGCTGCTCAAGGAATCGCTGGGGAAGGTCGGCATCAAGGTCGATATCCAGAAGCTGCCGGACGCGCAGATGTCGACGCTGATCAATGAGAAGAAGCTGCCGTTCTTCACCGAGGGCATCGTCGCCTGGCTGCCCTCGATGGATTACTTCTACCGCAACTTCTATATCGGCCCGATCCGCTGGAACTACGCCTCGCTCGACGACGCCAAGATCACGGAATGGGCGCAGGCCGCCCGCTTCGAGGCCGACAAGGCGAAATACGCGGCCCTGGGCAAGGATCTGAACACGCGCCATTTCGAACTGATGCCGCAGATACCGCTCTGGCAGCCGGCACAGGACGCGGTGATGGCAAGTTCGATCGACGGCTATGTCTACCAGTTCCACCGGCAGATCGATTTCCGCGATCTGAGCCGGAAGTGAGGCCGTGGAGCGGACAGCTTCCAGCCGTCATGGTCGGGCTTGTCCCGACCATCCACGTCTTTGCTTGTCGAGCGCTATGATGACGACGTGGATGCTCGCCACAGGGGCGAGCATGACGGGTGGGAGGTCGTGTTTCCACGGGTTCCGGGCTCGACCCTTTGGGCCGCCCCGGAATAACGGCGCGGTTCTGCAGGGCGTTTCCTGACATGTCGCAACTCTCCATCACGGCCAAGCGCGCGGGCTGGCGGTTCGCCTCGTCCCTGCCGGCGCTGTTTGGCGTGCTCGTCTTCACCTTCCTGCTGATGCGGGTTCTGCCGGGCGATCCGGCGGTGTTCTTTGCCTCGGGCCCGACGGCGGGCAAGGAGGAGATCGAGACGATCCGCAAGCAGATGGGGCTCGACAAGCCGGTGCCCGAGCAGCTCCTGCGCTATCTCGGCGATATCGGCACGGGCAATCTCGGGCGCTCGCTGACCACGGGCCAGCCGGTGCTGAGCGATCTGAAGTCGCGGCTGCCGGCCTCGCTCGAGCTCACCTTCTCAGCGCTGTTGATCGCGCTGGTCACGGCGGTGCCGCTCGGCGTCGCGGCCGCGCTGAGGCAAGGTTCGGGCATCGATCATATCGTGCGCTTCATCTGCGCGCTCGGCGTCTGCGTGCCGACCTTCGTTTCCGGGCTCTTGCTGATCTATGTTTTCTACTACCTGCTCGGCTTCGCGCCCGATCCGACCGGGCGGGTCGACATCTTCACTTCGCCGCCACCCTTGGTGACGGGCTTCCTGCTGATCGATTTCGCGCTAGCCGGCGATTGGGAGGGCTGGCGCGCGGCCGCGAGCCAGCTCGTGCTGCCCGCCTTCACCATGGCGCTTTTCGTGGTCGCGCCGCTGGCGCGGATCACGCGCGCGGCGATGCTGGCCTCGCTCGGCAGCGATTTCGTCCGCACGGCGCGCTCGCTTGGCCTGTCGCGGCGCAAGGTCATCGTCACCTACGCCCTGCGCAACGCGCTTCTGCCGGTGCTGACCATTGCCGGCATCGTGTTCTCGACCATGCTGGGCGCGAATGTGCTGGTCGAGAAGGTGTTCTCCTGGCCGGGCGTCGCGTCCTATGCGCTCGACGCGCTGCTCTCCTCGGACTATGCGCCGGTACAGGGTTTCGTGCTGCTGATGGCGTCGATCTTCGTCCTGGTGAACCTGACGGTGGACGTGCTCTACGGCATCGCCGATCCCAGAGTGTCGGTGGAATGATGGCTTGCGCCCATACCTGTCTTTCCGGGGCATCGCCCTCGGGTCCGACCTTCGGTCGGCCCAAGGATAAACTCCGCGATGAACCCGGAACCCATGACCGGGCGCGACCATTCCGTCATTGCGAGCGGAGCGAAGCAATCCAGGCGGGCGTAGAGCGCTGTCACCCCTGGATTGCTTCGTCGCTGACGCTCCTCGCAATGACGGCGAGCTGCGACACACCCAGTCGTGGGTTCCGGGTTCGCGCCTTCGGCGCGCCCCGAAATGACGGAGGAGCGAACCCATGACCTCCGCCACGCTGCGCCACACCGTCTGGATCCTGCGCGGCAACCCGGTCACGGCGTTCGCCGCGGCGGGCGCCTTCGCGCTCTGCGTGCTCGCCGTCATCGGGCCGTGGATCGTGCCTTTTGACCCGATCGCGTCCGACGTGCCCAACGCGCTGCTGCCGCCGAGCGCGAAATACTGGGCCGGCACCGACCAGCTCGGCCGTGACGTCTTCAGCCGCTTGATCGTGGCGGCGGGGCTGGATCTCGCGATCGCAGCTTCGGCGGTGACGCTCTCCTTCGTCATCGGGGCGGTGATCGGGGCGCTGTGCGGTTATAGCGGGGGCCGGCTCGACCGCTATGTCGGGCGCTTCGTCGATGTGCTGATGGCGTTTCCGCTGTTCGTGCTCGCCATGGCGATGGTGGCGGCGCTCGGCAACCGGGTCGAGAACATCGTCATCGCGACCGCGATCATCAACCTGCCTTTCTATATCCGCTTCGCCCGCGCCGAGGTGAATGTCCGGCGCAACGCTGGCTGGGTCGAGGCGGCGCGCGCCTGCGGCGACAGCCATGTCTCGGTCGTGCTGCGCTTCCTCTTGCCCAATGTGCTGCCGGCAATGGCGGTGCAGGTCTCGCTCAATCTCGGCTGGGCGATCCTGAACGCCGCAGGGCTTTCCTTCATCGGGCTCGGGGTCAAGCCGCCGACGCCGGAATGGGGCATCATGGTCGCCGAGGGCGCACGCTTCATCTCGACCGGGAAATGGTGGCTCGTCGCGTTTCCGGGATTGGCGCTGATGCTGACCGTGCTCTGCTTCAACCTGCTGGGCGACGGGCTGCGCGACATCCTCGACCCACGCATGCGGACTTAAAGGCGATGGACGCCATGATCAGCGAGCCCTTGCTCGCCATCGACGATCTGCATGTGCGTTTCTCGACCCGTAGCGGAATCGTCGAGGCGGTGCGCGGCGTCAGCCTCTCCGTTGCCGCCGGCGAGACGCTGGGCATCGTCGGCGAGAGCGGCTCGGGCAAATCTGTGACGGCGTTCGCGATCACGCGATTGCTCGACGCGGCGGGGCGCATCTCGCAAGGCAGCATCCGCTTCAAGGGGCAGGACATCAGCAAGGCCTCGTCGAAGCAATTGCGCTCCCTGCATGGCGCGGCGATCTCGATGATCTTCCAGAACCCGCGCGGCGCACTGAACCCGATCCGCAGCGTCGGCCGGCAGATCGCGGATGCGATCATGGCGCATGAGCCCATCTCGGCGAGCGAGGGGCGGGCGCGGGCGCTCGACCTGCTCAAGGCGGTGCTGATCCGCGATCCGGAAAAGCGGCTCGACGCCTACCCGCACGAACTCTCGGGCGGCATGTGCCAACGCGTGATGATCGCGATGGCGATCGCCTGCGAGCCGGCCCTGCTGATCGCCGATGAGCCGACGACGGGGCTCGACGTCACCACGCAGAAGACGGTGATGGACCTCGTCGCCCGCATCACGGCGCAGCGTGGCATGGCGATGATCCTGATCACGCATGATCTCGGCCTCGCCTCGCGCTATTGCCAGCGTGCTGTGGTGATGGAACGGGGCCAGGTCGTCGAACAGGCCGCGCCTGCGATGCTCTTCAGCGCGCCGCAGCACCCCTATACCAAGCGCCTCGTCGCCGCTTCGCCGACCGCGACCTCGACCATCGCCGATTTGGCGCCTTCGTCATTGCGAGGAGGCGCAGCCGACGAAGCAATCCAGGAGAGCGGCGCGAGCCCCCCTGGATTGCTTCGCTCCGCTCGCAATGACGGGACCGTCGCGGCTAGCAAGCCGCCGCCCGGCACGCCGCTGCTGCTTGAAGTCCAGAAGCTGGTGAAGCGCTATGATGGCGGCGTCACGGCGGTCGACGACGTCTCCTTCAATATCGCGGCTGGCGAGAGTCTGGGCCTGGTCGGGGAATCGGGCTCGGGCAAGAGCACGATCTCGCGCATGATCTGCCGATTGATCGACCCGAGCCAAGGCGAGATTTTGTTCGATGGCCGCGCGATCGGTTCGCTGCCGGCGCGCGATTTCCATCGCAGCGAATTCCGCAGGGATATCCAGATCGTCTTTCAGGATCCGACAGACAGCCTCAATCCGCGCTTCAATGCGTTCGATTGCATCGCCCATCCATTGCGCCGCCTGCTCGGCATGAAGAATGGGTCGGCGCTGGCGGGGCGGGTCAGCGAATGCGCCGAGCGCGCCGGTTTGCCGAGCGAATTGCTGGAGCGCTTTCCGCACCAGCTCTCGGGCGGCCAGAAGGCGCGCGTCGGCATCGCGCGCGCCATCGCCTGCCGGCCGCGCCTGCTCGTGCTCGACGAGCCGACGGCGGCTCTCGATGTCTCGGTCCAGGCAGTGATCCTGCAACTGCTCGACCGTTTGCGTCGCGAGGACGGGCTGGCGCTGCTCTTCGTCAGCCATGACCTCAACGTGGTCAGGATGATGTGCGAGCGCACCGTAGTGCTGCAAAACGGGCGTGTGGTCGAGCAGGGCGAAAGCCGCATGGTGTTCAGCGCGCCCGCGACGGCTTATGCGCGCGAACTGCTCGATGCCGTGCTGCATCTCGGTGGCCCGACCGCGCGCATGCCGGAGCCCGCGTGAGGCAGACGGCCAATTTTCCGAAGTCGGGCCTTGAAAATACGGCAATAGCGGGGATCATGGCGGCGGGCGCATCGTAGCGCTGCTGCTTTTTTATTTTAACGCGTTTTCTCCAGGCAAACGCTTCGCGTTTGTCGCGGGGGAATCGGTGTCCACTTCGCTTGAAAACGCTCTAAGGATCGGCCCGATGCTGCGTTCCCTCCTGCTTTTGCCCCTGCTCGCGCTCTCGGCCTGCGTGCTTCCGAACTCGCGCTCGAATACCGTGGTCGTCACGGACGCCAAAAGCGTCGTCGCGAACTGCAAGAAGCTCGGCGAGCTTGAAGGCGCATCGCCATTGGGCAAGGTGCTGCTCAGGGACCAGGCGCGCGATGCGGCATTGGCGCGGTTGAAGGCCGGCGGCGCCGAGCTCGGCGCGACCCATGTCGAGTCGTCCGTCGCCGACATCAAGTGGAAAGGCCCGAGTACGGCGGGCACTGCGTATAAGTGCGGAACATGAGACAAAGCGCCTCCGCCTGAAGGCGGAGGCGCGTGGTTTGAAATGCTCGATCAGCCCTTGGCGGCGGTGACCACGACCTCGATTAGCGTGGTGCCGCCGAGATCGGCGACGCCGACCGTGGCGCGGGTCGGCAAACCTTCGCCGAAGAAGGCGGTCCAGACCGGGTCCATCTCCTTCTTCATCGACAGGTCCGTGACGAAGATCGTCGCGGCGACGATCGCTGTCCGGTCGAGGCCGATCTCGCCGAGATAGCCCTCGATCTTGGTCAGGATGTTGTGGGTCTGCGGGCCCATCGACTGGGTCGTGTCATCGGCGGTGGTGCCGCCGACGAAGACCAGCCCCCCGGTCTGGACGACGCGGTTCTGGATTGGCGTGCGGATGGAACGGGTGATCGTCATGGTTTTTCTCCTGGTTGAAAAGAGGTTAGTGCACGGCTGAGGCTGTGAATCGGGCGATGTCGAGCCCGTCGATGGGCACGTTGCTGTGGCCGGTCGCGATGATCTCGGCCATCACGGCGCCGGCGCCCGGCCCGAGCTGGAAGCCATGAGCGGAGAAGCCGAACTGGTGATAGACGCCCTCATGCCTGGCGCTTGGGCCGAAGCAGGGCAGATCGTCGGGCATACGCGCCTCGATTCCAGCCCAGGCGCGCAGGATCGGCGCCCCGCGCATGATCGGGAACAGATCCCAGACCGTCTTCGCGTTGGTCGCGAGCTTGCCCCAGTCGAGGATCGTCCTGTTCTCGTCGCGGATGGCGCGGCCGAGATAGCCGCCGCCGATCAGGACGGTGCCGTTGCCGAATTGCTTGAAGGAGAGCTTTCGGCCGCGCAGGATGACGACCGGCTTGATGAAGGCCGGCATCGGCGCGGTGATCATCAGCATCGGTGCGATCACCTCCAGCGGCACGGGCTCACCGAGATCAGCGGCGATGCGGTCGGCCCAGGCGCCGGCGGCGTTGACGATGCGGGGGCTGAGGAAATCACCGGCATCGGTGACGACGCGCCAGTTTGCGCCGTCGCGCTCGACCTTCGTGACCTTCACTCCCTCGCGGATCGTCGCCCCCATTTCGGCGGCCTTGCGCTTGAAGGCCTGCGTCGCGCGCAGCGGAATGGCGGCGCCGTCGCGGCGCGAGATCACGCCGCCGGGGCAGGTCTCGGAGACGGCTGGGACGATCTCGCGCAGCTCCCTGGCGTCGATCATTTCCTCATGATGGAAACCGCGCAGGTTGAGATCCTCGACGCGGGCGCGGCAACCGGCGAGATCGGCGTCGTTTTCCGCGACCAGCACCTGGCCGTCCGAGGTGAAGCCGCAATCATCGTCGATGAGCGCGGCGATGCCATGCCAGATCGCCATCGAGGTGTTGGAGAGCGGTATTTCCGCGACATGGCGCGCGAGCTGGCGCACGCCGCCGGCATTGACGCCAGAAGCATGGCGGCCGGCATGGTCCTTCTCGATCAGGATGACCGAGAAGCCGCGCAAGGCACAGTGCAGCGCGGTCGAGCAGCCATGGATGCCGCCGCCGATGACGATGACATCGGCGCTGCGGCGCTCTGCGCTCACCGAACCACCGCTTTGACGGCGGCCTCGCTCTGCGGCAGCGAGGCGAGCTCGGCCAGCGTCACCGGCTTCACCGGCGGGCGCAGGCGGTAATAACCGACCTCGGCGGGAGTCGTGCCGCGCGCCTCTGCGATCAGCTCGACGACGGTCGGCCCGCACAGCCGCCCCTGGCAGGGACCCATGCCGCAACGCAGAAAAGCCTTCATCTGGTTGGGGCCGGTGACGCCAAGCCGTTTAGCGGCATCGCGCACCTGCCCGGCCGTGACCTCCTCGCAACGGCAGATGATGGTGTCGTCCACGATGGGTGCGAGGAATTGTGCGGCCGGCTTGTAGAGCAAATCGAGAAAGCGGCGGCCGCGCAGCGTGCGCCCGAGCGCCGCTCGGATAGGCGCCGCCTGATCGTCGCGCTCCGGGATGGTGATCCGGCCAAGCCGCCTGGCCGTGTCGAGCGCGGCGACCTCGCCGCGCAGCGCCGCGCTCTCGGCCCCGCCGATGCCGGCACCGTCGCCCGCGATCGCGATGCCTGGGACGGAAGAGGCGAACCAGTCGTCGAGCTGCGGCACCCAGCAATGCTGGACCGGATCGAAATCATGCGCGCAGCCGGCGGCATTGGAGAGATTGACGCTCGGGATGACGCCCTGATGCAGCAGGAGCGTGTCGCAGGCGAGGCTCTCGGAGGCGCCGCCGCGCTCGAAGCGGATGGCGGAGAGCCGATCCGAGCCTTCGACTGCGAGGCTGGTGACGCCACCAAGGAAGCGCAGGCTGCGGCGAGCCTTGGCCATCAGCTTGAGCCCCTTGGCGAGATAGGGCGAACGCAGGAAGTCGGGCAGCGCCGCGAGCGCGGCGCGCCAGTTGCGCCGGGGCGTGGTGTCGAGGACGGCGACGATCTCGGCGCCGGCAGCGGCGAGCTGACCCGCCAGGAGATAGAGCAGCGGCCCGCAGCCGGCGATCACGGTGCGGCCCTTGGGGACGATCGCCGAGCTCTTCAGCGCGATCTGCGCCGCGCCCGCGGTCATCACGCCGGGCAAGGTCCAGCCCGGGATCGGGAAGGGCCGCTCTTGCGCGCCGGTCGCCAGAATGACCTGCCCGGCGCTGATCAGCCGGGCGCGGCCATCGAGCGAAAGGCCGATTTCGAAGGGCGATGCATCCGACTCCACGTCGGGGGCGATCGACCAGACGGTGCAGCGCGCGGCATAGGCGGCTGCCGAACGTTTGAGGCGGGCGACGATGTCCCGGCCGCGCCAGTAATCCGCGCCGAGCACGGCGCGGTCGGAGACCGGCGTCGTCGTGATCGAACGGTAGATCTGGCCGCCCGGCGCCGGGTTCTCGTCGACGAGCAGCACGGCAAGGCCGAGCTCGCTCGCGCGTGCCGCGGCCGAGAGGCCGGCCGGACCTGCGCCGACGATGGCGAGGTCGTAATGCTCGGCGAGCTGGTCGATGTCTGTGAGGGGCTTCATCCTTGCGTCTCCTCGGGCTGACGCCGGCCATGCTGGGTTTCGATCGTCATGCCGTCGCGCAGCGGCACCATGCAGCCCTGGCGATTGCCGACGCCGTCGATGACCACGAGGCATTCGAAGCAGACGCCCATCAGGCAATAGGGCGCGCGCGGCGCGCCGGAGACAGGGGTCTCGCGGCAGACTGTGACACCGTTCGCCAGCAGGGAGGCCGCGACCGTGTCGCCGTCGCGGCCAATCAGCCGGCGGCCGTCGAAGCTGAAGCTGAGCGTGGCGGCGCTATGGGCACCGCGGCCAGTCTTGGCGTCACGATCCGTCCTTGTTTCAGACATGGGCCTAAACATGGAACCTCCGTGCGGAAAAGCTGGCGACCGCATCCGGCAGCACGCCGGAGAGAATGGCGGGGGCAAGCGTCAGGACATGGTTGGCGGCCAGCGTCACGCCGGAATGGCAGGTGACGACGAAGGCGCCCGGGCAGCTCAGCGACTGGTCGTAGATCGGGAAGCCGTCAGGGCTCATCACGCGCAGCGCCGACCAGGTCCTGACCACGTTGAGTCCGGCGAGGCGCGGGAACATCCTGACTGCGCGCTCGGCCATGACCGAGAGAATCGGCTGGCCGACGACGGTGTCGAAGCCGCGATCCTCCTGGCTGTCGCCGATCATGACGCCGCCCTCATCGGTCTGGCGGACCGTCACCATCGGGTTGTGCAGGAAGGGCGCGGTCTTCTCGGTGACGATGATCTGGCCCTTGCTCGGCTTCACCGGCGCGTCGAGGCCGACCATGGGCGCGAGCCGGGCATTGCCGAGCCCGGCTGCGAGCACGACCTTGGCCGTGGCGATCTCGCCCCAGGGCCCATTGATGCGGAAGCCGCCATCGCGCGGCGTGATGCTCTCGACCGGGCAGTTGGGCCGGTAATCGACGCCGCGACGCGTCGTCGCCTCGCGCAACGCCCTGAACAGCTTGAGCGAGTTCACATGGCCGTCGAGCGGGGAGTAGATCGCGCCGACCACATCCTTGCCGATATCGGGCAGACGCCGTTTCGTCTCGGCGTGGTCGAGGACTTCATAGGGGAAGTCGGTCAGCGTCGTCTGATTGTGCAGGCGATGCATCGCATCGACGCGCTTCCCGAGCTCGTCCTGTGACAGGCAGAGCATGAAGCCGCCGGGTTGGCTGTGGGCGACGTCGATACCGGTCTCTTCACCGAGGATCGTCGCAAGCCCGTGCCAGTCATCGGCCGAACGGCGCGACCACATCGCGTATTCCGGCATGCCGAAGCCTTTCGACTGCACCCAGACCAGCGCGAAATTGCCGCGCGAGGCCCGAAACGCCGCGTCGCCTTCGTCGAGCATGGTGACGCGCGCGCCGCTGCGGGCGAGCCCCAGCGCGATCGCGCCGCCGACCACGCCGCCGCCGATGACGACGACGTCAGGTTCCGTGTGATTGCTCATGGACGAGTGCTCTTGGACGACACGCTGCTTCAGCCTTTTCCGGTTCCGACGAACAGCCGGTCGAGCCCGAAAAGCCGGTCGAGCGCGATCAGGAGACCGGCGGTGAGGGCGATCAGGCAGGCCGAGACGGCTGCGATGAGAGGATCGATATTGTCCTGGATGTAGAGGAACATCCGGACGGGCAAGGTCACGGTTGCGGGCGAAGCGATGAAGACGGTCATCGTCACCTCGTCGAAGGAGTTGATCGCGGCCAGCAGCCAGCCCGAGACCACGCCGGGCAGGATCAAGGGCAGCGTCACCCTGCGGAACACCGTGGCATGGCCGGCGCCGAGCGAGACCGCCGCATGCTCGATGCGCTGGTCGATGCCGTAGGAGGCGGCGAGCACGAGCCTGAGCGCGAAGGGCAGCACCACGATGATGTGGCTCAGCACCAGCCCGAGGAAGGTGCCGGACAGCCCGATCTGCGTGAAGAAGCGCAGGAAGGCGATGCCGAGCACGACATGGGGCACCATCAAGGGCGACATGAACAGCGTGGTCAGAGCCTCGCGCCCGGGAAAGCGGTGGCGGGCGATGGCGAGCGCGGCGGGCACGGCAAGCATGATCGCGACCGTCGAGGACAGGGCCGCGAGCCAGAGCGAGTCGCGGAAGGCGCGGATGAATTCGGGATAGTCGAAGATAGCCTTGAACCAGCGCAGGCTCGGGCCGCGCGTCGGCAGCGAGAGATAGCCCTCCGGCGTGAAGGCGACGACGCAGACGATCAGCAGCGGCGCCAGCATGAAGATGACGAAGAGCGCATGGAAGCAGAGCGCGAGCGGGCCGTTCTTCCTCATTTGAAGATCCTGCTCATTCGAACACCTGTGCATAGCGGCGTTCGATCAGCCGGTTGGAGCCGACGGTGATGGCGACGAGGGCGGCGAGCAGCAGCACGGCGACGGCCGCGCCGAGCGGCCAGTTCAGTGTGTTCAGGAACTCGTCATAGGCGAGCGTGGCTGCGACCTTGAGCCGGCGGCCGCCGATGATCGCGGGCGAGGCGAAGGCGCTCGCCGCCAGCGAGAAGACGATGATGGCGCCAGACAGCATGCCCGGCACGATCTGCGGCAGGATCACGCGCCGCCAGATCGTGATCCGGCTCGCACCGAGCGAGAGCGCGGCGTTCTCGATCTGCGGGTCGAGCCGCTGCAGCGAGGCCCAGACGGCGAGGATCATGAAGGGGATCAGCACATGGACCAGCACGACGATCACGCCGGTCTCGGTGAACATGAAGGCGAGCGGCTCCTTGATCAGGCCGAGCCCGATCAGCCCCTGGTTCACCAGCCCGGTCGAGCCGAGCAGCAGGGCCCAGCCGAGCGTGCGCGCGACGACTGAGACCAGCAGCGGGCCGATGACGACGAGCAGGAAGGCGCTGCGCCAGGCGGGGGCCATTCGGTTGAGGATATAGGCCTCGGGCACGCCGATGAGCATGGTCGCCAGCGTGACCAGGATGGCGATCCGGAAGGTGCGCAGGAAGATCTCGAAGAAATAGGAATCCGTGAAGATCTCGTGGAAGTTCTTCAGCGTGAACTCCGGCACGATGCCCTTGTACTGGCCCCAGTCGTAGAAGGAGAGCAGCACGGTCATCGCTAGCGGAATGACGACGAGGCCGAGGAAGACGAGCAGGGCCGGTCCCGTCAGCCAATAGGGCGTGGCGCGTTGCGAGAGGGCGCGATTCATCGCGCGTCCCCCGCCGCATCCCCTGCCGCAAGCAGCGCGGCGTCCGAGGTAGTGAAGCTCAGCCTCACGGCCTCGCCCTCGGCCGGGACGGTGTGGCCGTCATTATGGCGCATCAGGATGAGTGGGCCAGCTGTGCTGTCGGCCGTCAGCAGCCAATGCGCGCCCTGGAAGACGCGGCTTGTGACGCGTGCCTCGAAACCGGGCGTGCCTGCCGCGGCCAGGCTGAGCCGCTCCGGCCGGACCGCGAGCTGGACCGGGCCTGCGCCTGCGCCTGCGATCGGCAGCGAGAAGGCGCCGATGCTGACCGCGCCGCTGCCGTCGCCCGTGCCGCGCAGCACGTTGGTCTTACCGAGGAAGCTCGCAACGAAGGTGCTGGCAGGCTTGCCGTAGACGGCGTCGGGCGCGCCGATCTGCTCGACGCGGCCCTGGTTCATCAGCACGATCCGATCCGACAATGCCATCGCCTCGTGCTGGTCATGGGTGACGAGGATCGTCGTCGTACCGATCGAGCGCTGGATCTGGCGCAACTCGCTCTGCATCTCCTCGCGCAGCTTGGCGTCGAGATTGGAGAGGGGCTCGTCGAGCAGGAGCAGGGCCGGCTTGATCACAAGCGCGCGGGCGAGTGCGACGCGCTGCTGCTGCCCGCCCGACATGCGCCTTGGGTAGCGATCGGCGAAGCCCTTCAGCCCGACCAGCGCCATCGCCTCCAGCGTGCGCGCCTCGCGCTCGGCCTTGTCGATCCCGCGCATCTCGAGCCCGAAGGCGATATTCTGCGCCACCGTCATATGCGGGAACAGCGCATAGCTCTGGAAGACGATGCCGAGCCCGCGCTTATTGGGCGGCACGGCGACGAGATCGCCGCCATCGAGCAGGATGCGGCCCCGGTCGACGGACACGAAGCCGGCGATCATCTGCAAGGTCGTGGTCTTGCCGCAGCCGGAGGGGCCGAGCAGCGAGACGAACTCTCCGCGCTCGACCGAAAGGTCGAGCCCTTCGACGGCGACGGCGCTGCCGTAGGACTTGCCCAGCCCTTCGAGAACGAGATGCGACATGTGTTTTGAATCGCTTTTTTCTTGAGCGCGGGCGTCATGGTCGGGCCTGCCCCGACCATCTCGTGCGGTTTGGGCGAATGCCCATGTCACGAGATTCTCGGGTCGCCGCGGAGTTTGTCCTTGGGCCGATCGAAGATCGGACCCGAGGGCGGCACCCGAGAATGACGGCTTCGTGGCTTACCGCTCAACCTCGCGGTTCCAGCGCTTGGTCCACTCCTCGCGCTTGGCGTTGGCGATGTCCCAGTCGACCGCCTTGAGCTTCTTCACGTCCTCGCCATAGGGCAGGCCCTTCTGCTCCGCGGTCGTCAACGTCACCGTGGTGTTGGCCGGGCCGAAGCCGGCTCCGGTCGCCATCACCTTCTGGATCGGCGGCGAGAGCATGAACTGGATGAAGGCGTTGGCCTCGGCCGCGTTCTTGGAGCCCTCGATCGGGCAGGCGGCAACGCCGAGCGCATAGCCGCCTTCCTTGGGATAGACGAACTCGACCGGGAAGCCGGTGTCGGCGAAGGCCTTGACGCGGCCCGAACCCCAGACGCCGAGCACGGCCTGCCCGTTCTGGAAGAGCTCGGTCATCTTCGCCGGCGAGGGCTCATAGGCGACGATGTTCGGGTTGATCTCGTCCTTGAAGGCCTTGAAGCCGGCCTCGATATTGCTCTCGCCGCCGCCACCGAGCTGCGCGAAGGCGATGAGGGCGTGCAGGCCGTAGGTGTTGTTGATCGGCGGTACGACGATCTTCTTGCCGTAGGTCTTGGCCTTGAGATCGTTCCAGGAGGTGGGCGCCGGCCATTTGTTCTCGTCGAAAATCTTCTTGTTGTAGAACAGGCCGGTGCCGACGAGGCCGAGCCCCACGCCCTTGTTCGACTTGAACTTCATCACCGGCGCGACGTCCTTGTAGACGGGGCCGTCGGTCAGCGTGCCGCAGAAGCCGAGCGCCACAGCCTGATAGGCCGGGCCGTCATCGACGATGGCGACGTCGATCTGCTGGTTGCCCTTCTGGGCCTGCAGCTTGGCCAGCGTATCGGTGGAGTTGCCGGCGACGTATTCGATCTTGACGTTGGCCTGTTTCTCGAAGGCCGGAATGACCTCCTTGCGCATCGTCTGCTCATAGGAGCCGCCATAGCCGGCGACGAACATTGTCTTCTGCTGCGCCAAGGCCGCGCCGGACGTGGCGAGCGCCGTGGTGGTCATCAACAGTCCTACCCAAGCGAATTTCATAGACCCCTCCTCATTTTTTGAGTGATGGCGAAAGGGTCTGCGACAGTTTCGACTTGGTCAAATCGAATGATTCGTTCAATCCATGCCGAAATGTTATGGTTTGCGGAGAGCAAGGTCATCACATGCTAAATCCGCGCCAGATCGAGGCTTTCCGCACTGTGATCGTCACGGGCGGCGTGACCGCGGCGGCGCGAGCGCTCCACATCACCCAACCGGCGGTGACGCGGTTGATCCATGATCTGCAATACGCGCTTGGCCTGCGTCTGTTCGAGCGGCGCGGCACGCGCCTGGTCCCGACCAATGAGGCGCTCTCGCTCTATCGCGAGGTCGAGCGCCAGTTCGTCGGCCTGGAGCGTATCGAGAGCGCGGCGAAGAATCTGCGCGAAGGCCGCTCCGGGCGGCTACGGATCGCGGCGCTGCCGACCTTCAATGTCGGATTCCTGCAGCATATCGTCGGCGCTTTCCTCAAGGAAAAACCCGAGATCGAGCTATCCATCTATGGCAGTATTTCGTCGCAGGTCGTCGAGTGGGTCGCGAGCGGTTTCTGCGATGTCGGCTTCGCACAGGGGCCGCTCGACTTCCCCAATATCGACGTCGAATGGCTGCCGCTGGTGCAGAGCGTGGCGGTCATTCCGGCGGGTCACAGGCTGGCGGCAAAGGCTGTGCTGGAGCCGCTGGACTTCGTCGACGAGCCCTTCGTCTCGCTCGAACAATCGACACAGACGCGCTATCGGATCGACGCGATATTCGCGACCGCGGGTGTGACCCGCTTGACGCGGGTCGAGACGCCTCTGTCGATGATCGCGTGTTCGCTGGTGGCGGCCGGTGCGGGGCTCTCGATCGTCGATCCGTTCACAGCGGCCGAGTACGACGGACGCGGTATCGTCGTGCGCCCTTTCGCGCCGGCGTTGAAATACGATATCGGCGTGGTCTGGGCGACCGGGCGCTTGCGCTCGGCGCTGGCGCTGGAGCTCGCCGACAAGGTCCGCATGGCGATTGCCGAACTCGCGCGCGATGCCGATGCCGGTTTTGCGAACCTGCCGCCCTCGAGTTCGCCCGCGTCCTGACCTGGGACGCTCCGCGCCATGCTGCGCGCGGTCATTCCGGCAATTCGTATTGCCGCAACTCGTCGCGGACGATCTGCAGGAAGCCGTCGACGAGGACATTGGCCTGGTGATGCGTCGGAAACAGCGCATTGCCCTCGAAGACGATCGCGGGCTTGAACGGGCGGAATGTGATCCCGGTATGCCGATAGTCGTCGGCGACGATCGGGTTGACGATGCCGATACCGAGGCCCTGCCCGACAAGCGCGCAGATCGTCGCTCCGAAGGGGGATTCCAGCGCGAGCTGGCGCTTGACGCCCAGCCGCTCGAAGACGCGGTCGACGCGCGCCCGGGCGCCGTCCTCCAGCGCCAGCGAGATGAAGGATTCGCCCTCCAGATCCTCGGGGACGATGATCTCGCGGCTTGCCAGCCTGTGCCCCGGCGGCAGCGCGCAATAGCCCGGCAGGCTGTAGAGATGGCGGACCTCGATCGAGGGCGAACCGACGATGTTGGCGACGAAGCCGATGTCGCAGTAATGCGAGGACGACCAGCGCGTCACCGTCGCCTCGCTGCGCATCTGCAGTGAGATCGTCACATTCGGATAGCGCTCCTTGAAGATGCGGATGCAGCGCGGCACGAAGCCCAGCGCCACCGCCGGCATCGCCGCGATGCGCAGTCGCCCGGTGCCGAAGAAGCGGATGTCCTTGGCGGCTTGCGCCAGGTTCTCCAGGCCAAGGAAGCTGCGCTCGACCTCGCGGTAGAAGGTCAGCCCCTCGTCGGTCGGCGTCAGGCGGCCGGCCTTGCGCTCGAACAGCCGCAACTCGATCGAGGCTTCGAGTTCGGCGATCAAGCGGCTGATGCTGGGTTGCGAGGTGTGCAATTCCTGCGCGGCCGCCGTCATCGAGCCACGCAGCATGATGAGGCGAAAAGCCTCGATTTGCCTCAGGTTCATGCAAGACCTCATATCAGAAATGAATAGGAACCCGAAAAAATGAGATTTGACCAGATGGGGATGGGCCTCAATAATTTTTTCCCATGGTCATGCCCTCAGCCCAAGCCCTGGCCCCAATCCGCAATCCGCGTTTGACGGGCCTCGCCTGTCTGCGCTGCGATCTGGGTTTGCCGGTCGCGACGCATGAGGGTGGCTGTCCGCGCTGTGCGCGCGACGGGCACGCCTCCAATCTGCGCCTGGTCTATGCGCCGGATGAAGGGTCACAGGCGACAAGGATCGCGCTGCCGTTTCCCGAGGCGCTTTCGCTGGGCGAGGGCGGGACGCCCTTGGTCGAGGTTCCGGAGCTTGCCGCGGCTGTCGGTGTCGGCCGGCTGTCGCTGAAGCTCGAATGGTGCAACCCGACCGGCTCGCATAAGGACCGGATGAGCGCGCAATTGCTGGCGCGGGCACAGGATTGCGGCGCGCGGCTGGTCGTCGCCGCGTCCAGCGGCAATGGCGGCTTGTCGGTCGCAGCCTATGCGGCGCGCGCCGGCCTCGCCGCCGAGGTCGCGGCGACGGATGACCTGCCGCCCTCCTATCGCCGGGCGATCAGCGCCCATGGCGCTGGCATCATGAGCGTCGGCGACAGCCTGGAGCGCTGGCGCCATCTCGCCATCCGCGTGGCGGAAGGAGCGTTCGCCGCGACCAATTATCATCTGCCGGCGGTCGGGACCGACCCGTTCGGGGTCGAGGGATATAAGACGGTCGCAGCCGAGATCGCCGCCTCCGCCATGCCCGATCTCGTCGTCGTTCCCTGCTCGCGCGGCGATCTGCTCTCGGGCCTGTCGTTCGGCTTTGCGGAGATCGGGCGCGGCATGCCGAGGCTGGTGGCGGCCGAGCCCTTCCCGCGGCTTTCGCGGGTGATGGTGGGCGAGGATTATCGCGGCGACTTCGCCGGCGAGACCGCGCAATTCTCGATCGCCGGGAGCACCGTCACCTGGCAGGCCGTCCAGGCCTTGCGGGGCAGTAGCGGCTGCGCCGTCCCAGTCGGCGACGATGCGGCGCGCGCGGCTGGCGCAAGACTTGCGGCGATCGGCTTCCACGCCGAGCTCTCGGCGGCGGCGGCTCTCGCCGCGCTCGTCGAACTGGCGCAGGACGGCTCGCTTGCCGGGCGCCACGCCGTGCTGGTCCTGACCGGATCGGGCTTCAGGGATTTGACTGAGATGGCGGACGAAGAGGTGGGCCTCCGCGATGCGGGTGGCGCGGCGAGCCGGCCTCAGTCGGAACGGAATCAACAACAGGCCAAATGGCCCGATCAGAGGGATAACGGATGACCATGACGCAATTTCAGACTTGGACGCAGTTTCAGACTTGGACGCAGTTTCAGAGCTGGACGCAGTTTCACAGCCGGCGCCTGCCGGTGCTTTCGACGCTTGCGGCCCTTGCCGCGACCGTCTTGTCCTCAGGGCTCGTAAGCGCGCAGACCCTGCCGCCGCTGCCCGCGGCGATCAAGGCCGCAGGCCTTCTCAAGGCCGGCGTGCGCTGCGACCAGCCGCCCTATGGCTACAAGGACGAGACCGGCAAATTCGCCGGCGTCGAGACCGACATGGCGATCCAGATCGCCGCCTGGGCCTTCGGCTCACCCGACAAGATCGAGTTGACCTGCGTGACCGCGGAGAACCGCATTCCGCAGCTCTCCGGCAAGAAGGTCGACCTGCTGATCGCGACGCTCGGCGTCACGCCCGAACGCGCCCGCGTCATTGACTTCTCGAAGCCCTATCGCTGGGGCGGCAGCGACATGCTGGTCGCCAAGGACAGCCCGATCAAGAAGCTCGACGATGTCGCCGGCAAGATCGTGATCATGCTGAAGGGCTCGACCCAGGCGAAATGGTTCGAGGACAACATGCCGAAGGTCGACAACCTCAGGCTCAACACGGCTTCCGACGCTTTGCAGTCACTGAAGCAGGGGCGCGGCGACGCCTATACCCATGACGCCGCAACGCTGATCGTGATCGCGGCCAAGGACCCGACCCTGCGTCTCGTCGGGGAGCCCTTCGCGATTTCCGATGCCGCCGTCGGCGTGCGCAAGAACGAGGCGGAGTGGCTCGCCTATGTCGATGCCACGCTCGACCGCATGAAGGCCGAGGGCCTCTACGCGAAATGGGTCGACAAGTGGATCCCGGCCGATATCCGGCCCTTCTACACCGAGGCCTTCGAGAAGCCGAAGCCGACGGCGCGCTAGAGCATTGCGCGAAAAAGTGGGTACCGGTTTTTCGCGTGAGCAATGCTCTAAACTCCGGGAATCGATCACGTTTTCCGCATTCGGACGATTCCGTCCGAATGCGACGTGATCTGAGCTGCGATCGGCGGGGCGGCGTCGCCGCTCCGGCCTTCTCTTCCGGCCTTCTCTTCGTCGCGCAGGGGATATCCGCAGGATGGAATTCGACCTCGCCTATCTGATGGCGCAAGGGCCGGCGCTGATGCGCGGCCTGTGGCTGACCGTGCAGGTCAGCGCGATCTCCATCGTGCTGTCGATCGTCATCGGGTTGATGGGCGCAGCGGTCAGGGTGTTGAAGCTGCCGGTGCTGGACAAGCTCGTCGTCGGTTACGTCGAGTTCATCCGCAACACGCCGCTGCTCGCCCAGCTCTTCTTCATCTTCTACGGGCTGCCGACGATCGGTCTCAAGCTCTCGCTGTTCTGGTCGGGCGTGCTGAGCCTGACGCTCTGGGCCGGCGCCTATCAGGTCGAGAACATCCGTGGCGGGCTGGAGACGGTCGCGAAGGGCCTGCGCGAGGCGGCCTTTTCACTGGGTCTGACGCCGTGGCGCTTCTTCCGCCTGATCGCGGCGCCGATGGCGATCCGGGTCGGCCTGCCCTCGATGCTCAACACCTCGATCTCGCTGTTGAAGAACTCGTCCTATCTCCAGGCGATCGGGCTGGCCGAGCTGACCTATGTCGCGATCGACCGGATCTCGATGGATTTCCGCACGATCGAGATGTTTGTCGCGATCTGCGTGATCTATCTCGCGCTCGTCCTGGTGCTCTCCGTCTTCGCCAACCGTCTCGAGAACCGGCTGAACAAGCCGTTCCGGGTTTGAGGAGAGGGCCATGACACTCCTCGTCAAGAACCTGCCCTTCATCCTCCAGGGCATCGGCATGACCCTGGCCCTGGCGCTGGCGACGCTGCTGATCTCGACCATGATCGCCTTCATCCTGGGCATCCTGGCGACCCTGCGCTTCCGCTGGCTGCGCTGGCTGGTGAAGGCCTATGTCGAATTGTTTCGCGACATCCCGTTGATCGTGAACATCTTCTTCGTCTTCTTCGTCGCGCCGCTGTTTGGCATGGAACTGTCGCCTTTCGCGGCCGTCACGGTCGGCCTCTCGCTCTGGGGCAGCGCCAACGGCACCGAGATCGTGCGCGCCGGCTTCGCCTCGGTGCCCAGGCATCAGTGGCAGAGTGCAGCCGCGCTCGGCCTCAAGCCCTGGGAGGTCTATCTCTTCATCACCGGCCCGCAGGCGCTGCGCTCGATCTTGCCGCCCTTCGTCGGCTTGCTGACATTGCTCGTGCAGGCGACGTCGCTCGGCGCGCTCGTCGGCGTCAGCGAGTTCTTCAAGGTCGGCCAGATCATCGTCGAGCGCACCACGATGATGGAGGGCTGGAATCCGGCCTTCACCGTCTATGGCGCGGTGCTGCTGATCTATTTCGTCATCTGCTCCGCGCTGACCTGGTTCGGCCGCTGGCTCGAACGCCGGTTGAAGAACGACCAGCGCAGGCCTGCCTCAGTGGGCCCGCTGCTCGTCAAGCCGCTGACGCAGCTGCCCTGACTCTCGCTCTCATAACAAGACAACGCCCGAGGATATCGCCATGGAATCGAAAGTCAGCCGCCGCTTGACCGAGACGGTCGCGCAGGAGGTCTGCGACCATATCTACGGGCCGCGCCTCGCCCGCGATTTCCGCGCCGTCTTCGGCTACATGACCGATCTCAACCAGGCCCATGTGCTGATGCTGGCGCGCTGCGGGCTGATCTCGCCTGATGCTGCCAAGGCGCTGGCGGCCGGCCTGCTGCGCATGGAGGAGGAGGGGCCCGAGGTCGTCGAGCTCGATCCGCAGCGCGAGGATTCCTACTTCAATTACGAAGCCCATCTGATCAAGCTGATCGGCACGGATGCGGGCGGGCGCATGCATATCGCCCGCAGCCGCAACGACCTCACCGCCGCGCTCGACCGGTTGCGCGCCCGCGATCTCCTGCTCGACGCCGGACAGGCGCTGCTCCAGGTCGAGGAGCATGCGCTCGATGGCGCCTTCCGCTTCCGCGACGCGGTGATGCCGGGCTACACCCATCTGCAGCCGGCCCAGCCCGTGACCTATGGCTTCTATCTCGCCGGCGTGGCGCAATCCTTCGAGCGCGATTTCGGCCGGCTCTCCGACGCCTGGGCGCGCACCAATATCAGCCCGCTCGGTGCCGGCGCTCTTGCCGGCACGACCTTCGCCATCGACCGGCATGCGGTTGCCGCCACGCTCGGCTTCGAGGGGCTGATCGAGAACACGCTCGATGCGGTGGCGACCCGTGATTTCGGCCTCGAGATCCTGGCGGATCTCTCGCAGATCGCGATCGGCTGGAGCCGCGTCGCCCAGGATTATCACGTGCTGGTCTCGCATGAGTTCCAGACGATCGAATTCCCCGACCGCGTTACCGGCACCTCCAGCATCATGCCGCAGAAGAAGAACCCGGTCGTGCTGGAGCACCTCAAGGGCAAGGCGGGCCATCTGCTCGGGCTCTATGTCGCCTCCGCCACGGCGGTGAAGGGCACGCATTTCACCAATACGATCGACGGCAACCGCGAGGGCATGCGCGGCGTCTGGGAGGCGGGCGAGGAAGCTCTGCGCTGCCTTGCCCTGTTCGATCTGATCATCGCCACCGGCCGGCCCAACGCCGCCTTGATGAAGCGCCGCGTCACCGAGGATTTCGCCTCGGCGACGGACCTTGCCGATGTGCTGGTGCGCGACGCCGATCTCTCCTTCCGCGAGGCGCATCACATCGTCGGCGCCGTCGTGCGCGCGGCGATGGATCGCGGCCTCGCGGCTGACGGCATTACCACCGAAATGGTCGATGACGCCGCCCGCGACCAGCTCGGTCGGCCGCTCGGCCTGTCGCCGGCGCTCGTGCGCGTCAGTCTCGACCCGACCGCCAGCGTCGCGGCCCGCACCCTGCCGGGCGGTCCGGCGCCCGAGGCCGTCGCGCGCTCGGTCGAGGCGGCCCAAGTGCGGCTGGAGACGCGCCGCGCCGATCTTGCCGGCAAGCGCAGCCGCTTGCAGCAGGCGCGCGAGGCCCTGAAGCGCGACATGCGCCAGCTCGCCTCATGAGCCATGCCAGTCCGCTGATCTCGCTGAAAGGCATCGGCAAGCGTTTCGGCACCCATGCCGCGCTGCAGGGCATCGATCTCGATGTCGCGGCCGGCAGCGTCGTCGTGCTGATCGGTCCGAGCGGCTCGGGCAAGAGCACGCTGATCCGCTGCATCAACGGGCTGGTGCGTCCCGACGAGGGCTCGCTGACGGTTGCCGGCCGGGCTGTCGACATCTATGACGAGGGCGCCTGGCAGGGGCTGCGGACGCAGATCGGCATGGTCTTCCAGGATTATGCGCTGTTTCCGCATCTCAGCATTCTGCGCAACATGACGTTGACGCCGCAGCGCCGCCGCAAGCTGCCGCGCGCGGTCGCGGAGGATGAGGCGCGCAAGCTGCTCGCGCGCATCGGTCTCGCCCATAAGGCCGATGACTACCCCTCAGCTCTGTCCGGCGGGCAGCAGCAGCGCGTCGCCATCGTCAGGGCGCTCGCCATGCAGCCCAAGGCGATCCTGTTCGATGAGCCGACCTCGGCGCTCGATCCCGAGACCATCACCAGCGTGCTCGACGTGATGCGCGCTCTCGCTCGCGAGGGCACCACCATGGTCGTCGTCACCCATGAGATGGGCTTTGCCCGTGAGGTCGCCGACCGTGTCGTCTTCATGGCTGATGGGCGCATCGTCGAGCAGGGGCCGCCCGCCGAATTCTTCGCCAATCCACAGCATGAGCGCACGCGCGCCTTCCTGTCCAACATCAGATCTTTTGGGGAGGCAAACCATGCCTGACCAGACTACCAAGCCTGACCAGACTACCAAGCCTGACCAGACCTGCATGCCTGACCAGACCAGCGTGCTGGCGCCGAACTTCACCACCGATCCCTATTGGTGGGATGCGGCTCCGCCCGAGGCGGCGCGTGATCCCTTGCCGACGCGGACCGACGTGCTCGTCGTCGGCTCCGGTTATTGCGGGCTCTCGGCCGCAGCCGAGCTTGCGCGCAACGGCGTCGACGTGACCGTGGTCGATGCCGAGGAGCTTGGGGCGGGCGCCTCGACCCGCTCCGGCGGCATGGTCTCCAGCGGCCAGAAGCTCGTCATCGGCGGCGCGATCAAGGGCGTCGATGCGGCCCGGATGTCACGCTTGCTGGAGGATTCGCTCGCCTCCTACGATCATCTCAAGACATTGATCCGCGAGCAGGGGCTCGATGCCGATCTCGCCGTGCTCGGGCGCTATTTCGGCGCGCATGTGCCCCGCCATTACGATCGCCTGCGCCGGCAGGGCGAGCTCCTGGCGAAGCACACCGGCGTCACCGTCCACGACATCCCCAAAGCCCGCCAGCACGAGATCACCGCGACGGATCTCTACCATGGCGGCATCGTCATCGACGATTATGGCGGGCTTCATCCGGCGAAATACCATCGCGCGCTGCGCCACCTCGCCGCCGCCAATGGCGCGACCCTGCGTTCGCACGCGCCGGTGCTGAAGGTCGGCCCGGCTGAGGGCGGTTTCCACATGGTCGAGACCGGTCGCGGCATGATCCGTGCCCGCAACGTCTTCTTCGGCACCAATGGCTACACCGACAAGGCGCAGCCCTATCTGCAGAAGCGCATCGTGCCGGTGCGCAGCTATCAGATCGCGACCGAGCCGCTGCCGCCCGAGCTCATGGACGAGATCAATCCCGGCCGGCGCATGATCACCGACAGCAAGCGTGAATTGATCTATAGCCGCCCCTCGCCGGACGGCACGCGCATCCTCTTCGGCAGCCGGCCGGGCATGTTCAGCATGGCGGAGCGTGAGGCCGCACTGAGCCTCCATGCGATGATGCTGAAGGTCTGGCCGCAACTCGCCGGCTACAAGGTCACGCATTGCTGGAGCGGCAAGGTCGGCATGACCGCCGACAAGATCGCCCATATGGGCCGCCGCGACGGCGTCGATTTCGCCATCGGCTGCAACGGCAACGGCGTCGCGCTGATGAGCTATCTCGGCCATCAATCGGCGCTGAAGCTGCTGGGCCGGCAGAACCGGGCCTGCGCCTTCGACGATCCGGCTTTCCCGGCGGTGCCGCTCTATAACGGCACGCCCTGGTTCCTGCCGATCGTCAGCGGCTGGTATCATCTGCAGGACGCGATCGACCGGCGCATGGCGCGGTTCTAGCGCGAGCCCGTTTTCAGATGTGGATGGCGTGACCCAGCGCCATCAAGGCCGCCTCCTGCGCGGCTTCGCCAAGCGTCGGATGGGCGTGGATCGTGCCGGCGATGTCCTCCAGCGTCGCGCCCATCTCGATGGCGAGGCCGAAGGTCGAGGATAGCTCCGAGACGCCCTGGCCGACCGCCTGGATGCCAAGCACGAGCTGCGTCTGCGCCTGCGCGACGATGCGGACAAAACCCTGCTCACCATGGCGAGTCATGGCCCGGCCATTGGCCGCGAAAGGGAATTTCCCGGTCTTGATCTCGAGCCCGGCCTTGCCGGCCTCCTCCGGCGAGAGCCCGACCGAGACGATCTCGGGGTCGGTGAAGCAGACCGCCGGAATGCAGCGCTTGTCCCAGGCGCGTGGCAGGCCGGCGGCGATCTCGGCCACCATCTCGCCCTGGGCCATGGCGCGATGCGCCAGCATCGGCTCGCCGGTGACGTCGCCGATGGCATGGATGCCGCGCATCGAGGTCTCGCAGCGCTCGCCGATGCGGATGAAGCGTCCATCCATGTCGAGCACGAGTTCCTCGAGGCCGAGCCCGTTGGTGACCGGCGCCCGGCCGACCGTGACGAGGACCTTGTCGGCTTCGATGCGCTTCTCTTCACCCCCAGCGGTTTCGATAAGCAGCGCGTTGCCCTTTGGCGTCATGCCCCGGGCTTTCGCGCCGAGCAGGACCTCGACGCCGAGTGCGGCGAGATGCTTTGCGACGGGAGCGGTCAGTTCGGCGTCATAGAGCGGCAGGATGCTTGCCTGAGCTTCGACGACCGTGACCTTCGCGCCGAGCTTGGCGAAGGCGGTGCCGAGTTCCAGCCCGATATAGCCGCCGCCGACCACGGCGAGGCGCTTGGGAACCTCGGTCAGCGCCAGTGCGCCGGTCGAGGAGATGACATTGCCGCCGAAGGGCAGGAAGGGCAGTTCGACCGGAGCCGACCCCGTGGCGATCACGATCGTCTCGGCCTTGATCGTTCGCGGTCCGGTCTCGGTCTCGACGATGACGGTCTTGCCGTCGCGGAAGCGGGCACGGCCATGGACGATCTTGACCTTGGACTTGCGCAGCAGCGCGGCGACGCCGTTGTTGAGACGCTGGACGATGCCGTCCTTCCACGCCACGGCCTGCTTCAGGTCGAGCTTGGGAGCCGATGCCGTGAGGCCGAAGGGGGTCTTGCCGGCGGCGGCGTGGGCTGCCTTCTCGAATTCCTCGGCGACATGGATCATCGCCTTGGACGGAATGCAGCCGATATTGAGGCAGCTGCCGCCGAGCTTGGTGCTCTCGACGATGACGGTGTCGAGGCCGAGCTGGCCGGCGCGGATGGCGCAGACATAGCCGCCGGGACCGGCGCCGATGACGAGCAGCTTGCAGGTGATTTCTGTCATAGCGCGCTTCCGTTATCCGAGGTCTCGCGGTCGTCTCGGCTAGCGCCCGTCATTGCGAGCACCCGGGTCTTGCCTTTGGCAAGCCCAAGTACAGGCTCGGCGAAGCAATCCATGGGGACTGGGCTGAGGCGTTCCGCCAAGCCCCCCTGGATTGCTTCGTCGCTTCGCTCCTCGCAATGACGGATAACTGCGTCGCGCTCGATGACCATCCTCATCACATCACCCATCGATGAACAGCGTTGCCGGATTCTCCAGCAGCTCCTTGAGGCGCTGCACGAAGATGGCGGCGTCCCAGCCGTCGATGACGCGGTGGTCGAAGCTCGAGGACAGGTTCATCATCTTGCGTGGCACGAAGGTGGTGCCGTCCCAGATCGGCCGGATCATCATCTTGTTGACGCCGACGATCGCGACCTCCGGATAGTTGATCACCGGGGTGGTCGCGATGCCGCCGAGCGCGCCGAGCGAGGTGATGGTGATGGTCGAGCCGGTGAGTTCGTCGCGCGTCGCGGTGCCGTCCCGCGCCCGCTCGGCGATGCGGTTGAGTTCGATGCCGCAGCCCCAGATGTCGCGCGCCTCGGCATGCTTCACCACCGGCACCATCAGCCCTGTCGGCGTCTGCGTCGCGATGCCGATATGGATGCCGGCATGCTGGTGGATGACGCCTGCATCGTCGTCATAGAGCGCGTTGAGGTTCGGCTGCTCCGAGATCGCCTTGACCATCGCCCGCATCAGGAAGGGCAGCAAGGTGAGCTTCGGGCGTTCGGGGGTCGGCTTCTTGTTCAACGTCGCGCGCAGGTCTTCGAGCGGGGTGACGTTGACCTCCTCGACGATGGTGATGTGCGGGATGCGCGATTTCGACAGCGCCATCTTCTCGGCGATCTTGCGCCTGAGGCCGACGACCTTGATGTCGGTGACGGCGGTCTTCTCCGACAGGCCCGGCGCGCGCTCGGCGTCGGGGCCGCGCAGCAGGTAGGCGTCGAGATCCTTATGCAGGATGCGGCCGGCGGGGCCTGTGCCGGAGAGCTGGCGCAGATCGATGCCGGCCTCGCGCGCCTTGAGGCGTACCGCCGGCGAAGCGAGCGGCTTTTCGCCGGGCGCGCGGCGCGACGCCGGGTTTTGAGCGATCGCCTGGACCACGCCCCGCGTCGGCTTTGGCACCGTCATCGCCTTGGGCGGCTCGACGGTTGGTGCGGGCTTTGACGCTTCGGCTTTCGCAGCCGGGGCTTCGGTCGTCGCCGCCGGCTTTGCGGCGGGCTTGGGCGCTTCCTTGGGCGCTTCGGGCGCGGCCGCGGGTTCCTCCGCACTGGGCGCGCCCGCGACCTTGAGCTTTACCAGGGCCGAGCCGATCGCGACGGTGTCGCCGATTTCGGCGCCGATCCAGGTGACCTCGCCATCGACGGGGGAGGGAATCTCGACGGTTGCCTTGTCGGTCATCACGGCGGCCAGCAGATCATCCTCGCGGATGATGTCGCCGATTTTGACGTGCCATTCGACCAGTTCCGCCTCGGCGATGCCTTCGCCGACATCGGGCAGCTTGATGATGCGCTCGGCCATCAGCGGCTCTCCATGATCTGGCGAAGGGCCGCCCCGACGCGAGCCGGGCCGGGGAAGTAGTCCCATTCCTGGGCGTGCGGGTAGGGCGTGTCCCAGCCCGTGACGCGCATGACCGGCGCTTCGAGATGGTAGAAGCAGTGCTCCTGCACCAGCGCGGTCAGTTCCGCGCCAAATCCCGAGGTCAGCGTCGCCTCATGCAGCACGATGCAGCGGCCGGTCTTCTGGACCGAGGCCAGGATCGCGTCGAGGTCGAGTGGCAGCAGCGTGCGCAGGTCGATCACCTCCGCATCGATGCCGCTCTCCTCGACGGCGGCGAGCGCGACATGGACCATGGTGCCATAGGTCACGATGGTGACGGCTGCGCCCTCGCGGCGGATCGCGGCCTTGCCGAGCGGCAGGGCGAAATGCCCGTCGGGCACCTCGCCCAGATCATGCTTCGACCAGGGCGTCACCGGCCGGTCGTGATGGCCGTCGAAGGGGCCGTTATAGAGCCGCTTCGGCTCGAGGAAGATCACCGGGTCTGGATCCTCGATCGCCGCGATCAGCAGGCCCTTGGCGTCATAGGGGTTGGACGGCACCACAGTCTTCAAGCCCGAGACATGGGTGAAGAGCGCTTCGGGGCTCTGGCTGTGGGTCTGCCCGCCGAAGATGCCGCCGCCGGTCGGCATGCGGATGACCAGCGGGCAGGTGAAATCGCCAGCCGAGCGGTAGCGCAGCCGCGCTGCTTCCGAGACGATCTGGTCATAGGCCGGATACATGTAGTCGGCGAACTGGATCTCGA